>JAUSMU010000445.1 GCA_030645995.1 Gammaproteobacteria bacterium
GGCATTTATCTCAATGACGTGACGGCCGACTTTATTGCCTGGGCTCTGCAGTCTGCGTTGGTAATCGTGTTCATATTGGCGGCATTGAGCATCTGTGCACTGATGATCTCCAGATCCATCACCCAACCACTGCAGCAGGCCAATCTGTACATGAAAGACATTGCGGAGGGTTCTGGCGATCTATCCCGACGCCTTAGCGATTCCGGCCACGATGAGCTTTCAGAACTGGGTAGAGGCTTCAACACCTTCGTAGGTAAGCTCAGTTCCATTATTCGTCAGGTTCTGGAGACCAATCAGGAGGTCACCCAGAAGTCCGGACAGTTCTCTGTGATGATTGAGCGCACCGCGCATCGTTCTGCTGCACAACTGACCGAAACAGAAATGCTGGCTTCCTCTACGACAGAGCTATCATCTTCGCTGGCTGATGTGGCTGATGGAGCGCAGGCTAGCGTTGAAGCTGCCACAGAAGCCAACGGTGCCACTCAGAAGGCGACTATGGCGGTATCAAAGACGCGCACATCGGTTGAGAAACTGTCTGGCTCACTGTCCTCTATCCAGCAGAAAGTGCATGACATGCGTAATCACAATGAAAAAGTCAATTCCGTACTGGAAGTCATCAAAGGCATTGCTGAGCAGACCAACCTGCTGGCATTGAATGCCGCGATCGAAGCGGCCAGGGCGGGCGAACAGGGGCGTGGATTTGCCGTCGTGGCAGATGAAGTCCGCAGTTTGGCGCAGAAGACCCAGTCATCTACTCAGGAAATAAATATTATTATCGAGAATCTGCAGGCCAATACCTCAGAAATTGTCTCGGCCATGGACAACGGTGTGAGCCTCTCCAGGGACTGTGTGGGTGCAGCCAATTCGGCGAATGAGTTACTCGGCTCAGTGCTGGAATCGGTAGAGCTGATCGCCAACCGCAATCGTGATATTGCAGCGGCTGTAAAGCAGCAGTCAGATGTCACTGATGAAATTGCCAAGAGCAGTGTCAAGATTGCAGGCGATGGTAAGCTCAATACAGATGACTACAAAGAGTGCCAGAATTACCACCGTGACGTGAATGAGTTGCTGGTGTCTCTCAATGAACTGGTAGGACAGTTCCGCCTTGGCGATGATCTATCTGGCCATAATCGCCGCTTCAGATGACTGCTGGCGCAGGTGCATCGAGCAATGTGTCGACCGGGTCTGACGCCAGGCTGCCCGCGTCTATTTTTCAGAGACTGTGGGCGGTAATATTTCCGGCAACGGCTGTACCTGCTCAATTTAATGGTACATACTTCAGTCCCAAACTGGTGCGAAACCAGAGCGATCTAAAAGTGGTGTAACCATGAAATCGTTACAAGTTGCACTTCTGGCGTCCCTCGCCTTTGTTGCTACAGCTCCTGTAGTAGCGCAAGTTCCTGCACAGTTCGGTGCACGCGAAGTTGTGCTGGCAGACGAGCCGGCGACGATTTGGCGGAGCCTCATAGAGACTGATAGCAAGCTCGCTGAACGTTCAAGAATTCAGGGTTTCAATCAGGCATTTCTGAACGCATTTGGTGAGGGCGCCGTTGTCTTTCGACGTGGCCCCGTCGGAGCAGAGGGAACCTACCAGGCTGTTGATCCTGGTCGCGGGAGCGCTACGCTCGAATCGCGCGCTAACTACATTGAATTTTCACGTGCCGGAGACCTCGGTCTGACCACAGGTCCCTACCGCTACACCATGGAGTCTGATGGTGAGCTGCGGCGCGTTCACGGGCACTTCGTCACCATCTGGCGCAAGTTCGACAGTGAATGGCGCATGGTAGCGGATATCACAGTTCGGGTCCCCGGTGTGCTGAGTCTTGATGTTGAAGCCAATTTAAGGGAGTCTGAGCAGGCACTGGCAGAATCCGCTTCCGACACACTGACTGCAGACAATACCCTGGAGTCTCTGGTAGCGGCCGAAGATCTTTTCGTAAGAGCTATCAACTTCAGGGGAGGCCGTCGTGCGATGTTGCGCTATGGGCTCGACAACCAGCGCGTTTATGTTCCCGGAATGGCGCCAGGCATTGGCAGCGAGGCGGGTGGCATGGTGTATGGGGCATTCTTGGACGAGCGAGCGTCCATGTCTCTGGTTTCGCATCAGCCCGGCGGTGCATATATGGCAGAGTCGGGTGATGTTGGATATACGTATGGCACGATGACTGCCGATGGCTCTGATTTCGCTGTCAATTACCTACGGTTCTGGCGATTTACGGAATCAGGTGAGTGGAAGATCGCTGTAGAAGTCGTAAATCCTTTCTGATAGACGTTTGCCATCAGACATTGAATCTCTTTGCCTTCTTAGTGCCTTATCATTATTTGCCGGGCTCCAAATGTCTGGATTTCTCCGGAATTCCCCGTTACCCGTATAGTCAGCTCGGCGTTTCCTTTGAGTATTGAGGGTAATGCCAAGGTTCCATCAAAACCCACGTCAGGCGCGTTCGGGTCTGTCTTCACCGCCATCGCTTCCACTACGTCGGCTCGGGGAATGCCGTAGTTGGCCGTTCCGACTACCTGGTCATTGATCAGTACTTCGACACTGCGGACTCCCAGCCCTTCATTGATGACCCAGCCGGAAACTATCAATGTGTCGGATACTTCCTGCTCGGGCTGGGGCAAATCCAGCCAGCCCAGTGTGGGCAGAGGGCAGGGGCCAGTCGGGGCACCACCTATCTGTTGTCCACGATAGAAGCTGAATGATTTCTCTCCCTCGAAAAGCATTAGTTGCTCGATAAACTCCAGGTTGGCGAACTGGCTGCAAGCGCGAGCAAGGGTTGCAATCTTGTCTGGCATTGTCTGGGTGCTGTCCTCGCTTATAAAGAGAGCATTCTTGCCCGCCTCACTTGCCAGGCCTGTTGCATTGTTACCCCAGAGTTCGTACTGCACAGCCCTGCCATCACGGATCGCCTTGTCGGTATCTATGTTGTAGACGGAGTGTGTGGTCTCCAGCCCCAGTTCAATCTGAGCACCCGTGTAGTAATTGTCCGTAACGACGATCAGTTCGTTGCTTCCGGCCTCTCGCTCGATCAGTTCGTTGACGTGTTCGCTCAGCTCTCGCCAGCCCGCCATCTTGTTGGAGAGTACACCCTTGCCGAGAATCGGGCGCAGTTGCTCATGCATGCTCTGCGATCCGACCCCCAACAGAGCTACAAGGGAACCGGTGAACCCCAGCGCAATGGTGAAGGTGATCGCTCGGCTGGCCCTTTGCAGACCGATGCGTGCGGCGAGTTTTTGATGGATTTCCCGCAGAGCTTCCGGAAGAAAAATCAGCAAAGGCAGATATCCGGACAGCGGCCAGTGAATAGAGGTACGTGTGTTGTCGGCCCAGGGCGCGAGAACCAGATAGATGCCCAGATTGACCAGAGCAAATATGGCAAAGAGTCCGTGGCGCGAGTCGCCACGTCGAGCTTTTTTAAGGAGCATGAACAGGGTGTAGAACAATGCACCATACAGCAAAGGGGTGACCAGCACGGCCTGCTTGAATGGGTGCAGGAGTCCCTCTGCCTGAAACTCCCACGGGTGCCGCTCCAGCAAATGGTAATCGATACCACTGAGTTGATTGTTCAAGTTGAACATCACGCTTGGATAGAGGCCGGGCAACAACAGGATGAGGGCGATCCAGAGGCCGGGACTTTTCCAGTGCCGGTGCTGATCGCGAAAACTCACCAGAAAGATCAGACTGGCCAGAATATAGAGCGCGAAGCGGTAATGAGTGCTGACGCCCAGCGAGGCGGCTAACCCGGCGGCGATCCAGAACGGAACGGAATCGAGGCGCGTGGCACGTTCCAGGCTGCCTATCAGCAACAGTCCAAAGAACAGCAGAGGCACGTCAGGTACCGCCAGCAGGCCAAGGAAGGCGCCAAGCGGCAGGCACAGGCTCAGAGCCGCTGCTTCCTGAGCCTGACGGTGAGGCATTAATGGACTCGCCACCCAATAGATCAGCAGGGGGATCGAGGATCCTAGCAGCAGGAAGAACGCGCGTACCGCGAGAGCGGAGTTCCCGAACAGAGTCGCACCGAGGCCAGAGAGCAGGGCAGACATGAAGGGGAGATCGCTGTAGGCCAATGCTGGCCGGGTAGACGCCTGCCAGTAGAAGATTTCGTCGCTGTACAAGTCGAGCACTGTCGCCAGCGTAATTTTCAATGCTGCAATCAGGAGCAACCCGACGAGCAGGTAGCGGCCAATCGGCAAATGGCCTTTCTTCAGTTTGTGGTTATTCAATCCTGTAGCCTTGAGTGCAGTGTCGTTGAGGTGTTATTGGCGGTGGCATCTTAGCATGAAGAGTTGACATCGGAGGGAGCCAAAATGCCCTCATGGATACGGTTAATAATCATTACTCTCGGCGCTGCCTCCGACTGTGGCAAATATGGCAATCACAACCGGTAATGAGTTTGTTTATCATTATTTTCAATATGTTACGAAAATTTGTTGGCTTGACAAATGCGGCCTGAAGGCCCACCCTAGCCGTTGAATCGAGAGTCAAGGAATCTATCGACAAGATCGGTATTGAGAACTACCAGCAGTCGATGATTTGGTTGCATGAAATGGGTCTCGCAGTGAAGACTGCATGATGTTGCCGCGCTGAGTCGCGTGTAATGGCGCTGACATGTTCCGACTGTATGCTGTCGGCGTATCCCTTCCAGGCGGGCGAAATTCACTATGTATGCATGCATTGATCTGGGCTCCAACAGCTTCCACCTCCTGATAGCGGAGTGGCAGGATGGGCGGACCGAGATCGTCGAACGTTTCAGTAGTATTGTGCAGCTGGGAGAGGGTGTGCCCCTCACTGGCGAGATCTCGCCTGCAGCTTTCGCCCGTGGCATCGATTGTTTGCGTGAGTTCGCTGCTGCCATGGCGCGCCACCCTGTGCGCCGGTACTGGGCGTTGGGGACCAACGCACTTCGGCTGGCCCGCAACGCGCCAGAATTCCTGGCTGGGGCAAAGGAGCTGGGAATAGAAGTCTCTGTCATTTCCGGTCAGCAGGAGGCCATCCTTGTGTACGCCGGGGTGCTCACGGGGCTGCCGACAAGCGACGTAACCCGCATGGTCATCGACATTGGGGGAGGGAGTACGGAGGTCATTGTCGGTCGTGACGAAGTGCGGCTTGTCACGCATAGCCTCCCCATAGGTTGCGTCAGCTGGCGTGACCGATTCTTCAAAGTATTGCCATCGGACCCTGCAGCACTCGAGCGCCTGCTGGAGTCAGCGACGCTGGAGGCTGAAAAGGTTTTTGCCACGATCCGTGACGATGTATTGCGATATCCGGAAGCGGAAATCTATGCGTCTTCTGGAACGGCAAAGATGCTCAGTCTCGTGTGTCAGCAATGTGGATACAGTGACGGTGAAATCTCGCGTCGCGCTCTGCAAAAACTGAAGGTAGATGTCCTCGCCTGTGCTGCCGACCCGGATCGATTGTTGCCTGGCTTGAAGGATCGTCGCAAGGATTTGTTGATGCCGGGCTGGGCGGTGTTGACCGGGTTGATACGGACTTTTGGTCTGGAGAAGATCACCTTCAGTCCCACAGCCCTGCGCGAGGGCATGCTGGATTTCATGATGCGCAAGGGCGCCAACACGGCACTGCTGGAAGGTGATTCGCTTCCACGCATCAGTCGTCAACCAACGCTGTAACGCACCGTTGCCAGTTGTTTGAGCAAGCGCATCTGCACCGGTTCGCGAGTGCTGTTGTCGTTTGATTCAAGCCTCACATAGCAGCCATTGGATTGCAGTTCCCAGCTCTGGCAGCGGTCTGCCAGATACATTTGCAGTTCCTCAAGGATGCGATTGGCAAGCTTCTTCCTCTGAATCGGGAAGGCAACCTCGATGCGGTGCATGAGATTTCTCTCCATCCAGTCGGCACTTGAGCAATACACCTGCTGCAGATTGTTCTCGAAATAGAACACCCGGGAATGCTCCAGGAAGCGTCCTATGATCGAAACAACTCTTATATTCTCGGAAACATTGGCCAGGCCCGGCTTCAGGCAGCAGATACCTCGGATGATGAGGTCGATCTTGACGCCGGCGCGTGAAGCGGCATAGAGCTCGCGGATGATGTCGGGATCAGTCAACGAGTTCATCTTCGCAATGATGCGCGCTGGCTTGCCTTCAGCCGCCAAATTCCTCTCGTGCTGAATCATGCGGATCAGTGACTTCTTGAGTCGGAACGGCGCATGAATCATTACATCGGGGATGATGCGCTTGCCCATGCCAGTGATTTGCTGGAAGACCTTGTGTACGTCTGCACAGAGAACCTCGTCACAGGTCATCAAACCATAGTCGGTGTAGACCAGTGAGGTCTTGCGGTGATAGTTGCCGGTGCCCAGATGCGCGTAGCGTTTGAGCTTGCCACCTTCACGACGCACGATCAGCAGCATTTTGGCGTGAGTCTTGTAGCCCATCACGCCATATACCACTACAGCGCCAGCTTCCTGCAGCCTGCTGGCGAACTGGATATTTTCCTTCTCGTCGAAGCGGGCTCGCAGTTCGATGACGACCGTCACCTCCTTGCCATTGCGGGCCGCCTCTGAGAGTGCCTCCACCAATTCAGAAGATTCATTGGTGCGATAGAGGGTCTGCTTGATGGAGAGCACGGCCGGATCTTTGGCCGCCTGTCGAACCCAGTCGATGATGGGCAGGAAGGACTGGAAAGGGTGCATGAGCAGCTGATCTTCACGAGTCACAGCAGTAAAGATGCAGTTGCCTTCCTCCAGCGCCAGGGGCGTGCCGGGCGTGAAAGTCGGGAAGCACAGGTCCGGGCGATTCACCATGCTGGTCAGCGTCATCAGCCTCTGCATGTTGACCGGGCCGTCCAGTCTGAACAGCTCTTCCTCCGTCAGGTTGAAGCGTTGCAGCAGGAAATCGGTGAGTTCCTGCGGGCAGGCTGCTCCTACCTCCAACTTGGCCGCTGTACCGAAGCGGCGCAGGTGCAGCTCACCCTGAAGTGCGCTGGCGACATCCTCCACCTCGACATTGGACATCTCCAGGTCCGAGTTGCGCGTCACGCGGAACTGGTGACACTCCTTCACGGTCATGCCGGGGAAGAATTCACCCACGTGCGCATGGATGATGGAGGACAGGAAGATGAAGTTATCGCCCTTGGGAATGATGCTTGCCGGTACCTTGATCAGGCGTGGCAGCGACCGGGGTGCCGGTACGATGGCCAGTCCGCTGTCGCGACCAAACGCGTCCTTTCCTTCGAGAGACAGGATGAAGTTGAGGCTCTTGTTGACCAGACGCGGAAAGGGGTGTGCGGGGTCCAGCCCCAGGGGGCTGATGACCGGCAACACCTCATCACGAAAATAGTCTCTGACCCACAGGGAGAGCTTCTTGCTCCATTCGTGGCGATAGAGGAAACGGATGTTTTTCTCTGCCAGAGACGGGAACAGATCTTCATTGAGGATGCGGTACTGTTGCTGAAGAGCCACGCGCACCTGTTGGTGGATCTCCTTCAGGATTTCGTCGGGGTACTTGCCGTCGGGGCCAGGGCGCTGGCGCCCGAACTCCATCTGCTTTTTCAAGCCGGAGATTCTAATTTCGTAGAACTCATCCAGATTGGAACTGAAGATGAGCAAAAACATCAGGCGTTCGAGCAGCGGGTGTTTGGGGTCGCGAGCCTGTTCCAGCACGCGCAGGTTGAATTGGAAGTAACTGAGCTCCCTGTTCAGGTACAGGTCGGCGCCGTTGAGGTCTATGTGTGGGCCGTGGGTGGTCCGACTCACTGGTTTCAGGTCCTCGGAATCGTTCGCAGGTCTGGTCTCGGTTGCAGTTCCGTTTTCGATCCTGTTCTCAGCATCAAGCTCGGTCTCTATCTCGGGAATGGCCCCGTCCAACACAGTGATAGGTTCAACTGCATTCGCTGGATCTGCGGCTGGCTCAACGATTGTCGATACGACGAGCGCCTGTTCCATAGGGGGTGTGACTTTTCGAGTGCTCATGCTTGCTCTGGTTTCGGTTTCGGTTTCTGAGGCTGGGTGTGACACTTGAGGGCATTCTACATGAGAGACTATCAGTTGAAAGTGACAGTTCTGCAACGGCAGCATTTTCAGCGAACGCTGGCGCTATAACGACGAGGAGTGTTGTCATACTACTGTCACATAACCGCCATATAGTGGCGCCAGTAACGACAACCACGCTGAATCCATCTATGCGGAGAATTGCGATGAAACTGAATAAATCGATTAGACCACTTGCCCTACTTCTTGGTGGGATGTGCAGTACTGCAACTCTGGCTGCAGATGTAGACGCTGGATTGCCCGAATATACCGTTGCCAGCGGAGTGTCAGGCAACTTCTCCAGTGTCGGTTCGGATACGCTGGCAAATCTCATGACTCTGTGGGCAGAAGAGTTCAAGCGCTTCTATCCAAACGTCAATATTCAGATCCAGGCTGCTGGCTCTTCCACTGCGCCACCCGCGTTGACCGAAGGCACAGCGAACATGGGGCCGATGAGTCGAGAAATGAAGGACAATGAGATCGAGGCTTTTGAGAACAAGTACGGTTACAAGCCCACAGCCATCCCGGTAGCGATCGATGCTCTGGCAGTGTTTGTGCACAAGGACAACCCTCTGGAAGGCTTGACGATTCCACAGGTAGACGCCGTGTTTTCCTCGACTCTGAAGTGCGGCCACGATGGAGTTGTAGATACCTGGGGGCAGCTGGGACTGGCTGGCGCTTGGGAACGACGTGATGTCCAGATATTCGGACGCAACTCCGTGTCTGGTACCTACGGTTACTTCAAGGAAACCGCGCTGTGTACCGGCGACTTCAAGAACTCTGTCAATGAACAGCCAGGTTCCGCATCCGTGGTGCAGTCGGTCAGTACCTCTGTGAATGGCATCGGCTACTCAGGGCTGGGCTATACAACTTCCAGCGTGAAGGCGTTGCCGATCGCCCAGGAAGACGGCGGTGAGTTCTATGCGGCTAATGCTGAGAATGCCATCGCTGGCAACTACCCGCTGGCGCGTTTCCTCTTCGTCTACGTGAACAAGGAGCCGAACAAGCCGTTGGCACCGCTGGAGAGAGAGTTCATCAAGCTGGTATTGTCAAAGACTGGCCAGGGCGTGGTACTCAAGGATGGCTACATCCCACTGCCCGTCAATGTCGTTGAACAAACGATGGGTGCTCTGGGGCTGTAAAGACATACGTGTTGACTCCGGACTTTCCAACAGAGGAGAGTCCGGAGATTTTTTTTGCGCGATGGGCATAAGGCAAGTAGTAATCTGTCTGGTGTGGTCAATGCGATGGCGCCGGAACTGTTTGTCATGAAAATGTAATATTTCGGTAATATACTGCGACCCCATGACTGAGCTCCCTCTTAAGAATACCCCGGCACATCCCGCACCAGTGGCGGGTTCTGCATTTCCTGCGTCCGCCGCTACGTTATCGCGGCGCCGTTTCCGTCATTTCAAAGATAAGCTTGCCGCTATCAGCATTGCGATTGGTGGCATGGGCGTCATTGCAGCCGTCCTGTTGATTTTCCTGTATCTGGTTTATGAGGTGATGCCGCTGTTCAAGGGCGCCGTCATCCAGCCGATCAGTGAGTTCCGTCTGGAAGGGCAGGCCCCCGTCCTGCATCTGGCACTCGAAGAGCGTCTGGAAGTGGGTGTACGGCTGGGTGCCGATGGCCAGGCCGTCTATTTTGATACTGCTGATGGCGAAGTGGTCAGCAGCATTGCCCTGCAGATTCCCGCCGGGCAGACAATCACCAGTTTTGCACTGGATACCGATGTCAGTGGCATTTTCGCCCTGGGGTTGTCTGGCGGCGATGTGCTGATTGCTCAGTACGCTTACGACGTGAGTTTTGGTGAAAATAACGAGCGTCAGGTACTGCCCGTTGTCCGTTATCCATTCGGCGAAAGTGTCTTCAATCTTTTCGATCAGCAGTCAGTCACGAAGCTGAGCGTGCGTTCCGGGACTGGCGAGCTGATGTTGGCAGGGACCAATGAACAGGGGGCGGTAGCGCTGCTCAAGGCCAGCAAGGAAACCAACCTGTTCTCTGCCTTCAACGGCGGCAGTGCCGATGCGGGTTGGGAGGCAGAGGTCGCGACCATCAGCGGTGCGCTGCCGGATGTGGATCAGCTCTATCTCGATGTCGATCGTCGCTGGTTGTTTGCCATCGGTACAACCGGTCAACTGAGTCTTGTCGATGTACGCCCCGCCTTCAGTGGCGGTACCGCAGTGATTGAGGATGAAGTGGCGCTCGTGGAAGCTGGTCGCCAGATTACGGCGGTGGATTTTCTGCTGGGCGGGATTTCACTATTGGTCGGCGACAGCGAGGGCAGCGTGGCGCAGTGGTTCATCGTGCGCCGTGAAGGCAACTTTGCCATCGAGAAAGTCCGGGATTTCGATGCGGGCGCCGAAGATGGCAGTCGCGTGCTGGACCTGAGTTCCGAGCAGCGCCGCAAGAATTTCGTGACGATCAACGATCAAGGTTATGTGGGCATCTATAACTCGACAGCCCACCGTCGGGTCGCCTTTGAGCGTTTGAGCAACGGAGTTCCGCTTGCGCTTGCCGTGTCGGCCCGGGGAGATGGCGTGCTCATTGAGAATGAGGATGGCAGCTTTGCCTTCTGGAGTGTCGAGAACGAGCATCCGGAAGTTTCCTGGGAAGCCTTGTGGGAGAAGGTTTGGTACGAAAATTACCAGGAACCGGAATATATCTGGCAGTCCTCGGCAGCCAACAACGATTTTGAGCCCAAATACAGCCTTGCACCTTTGGCATTCGGTACGCTGAAGGCGGCCTTCTATGCCCTGCTGCTGGCGGCCCCTCTGGCGGTGTGCGGGGCGATCTTCACCGGTTATTTCATGGCCCCGGTCATGCGCCGCAACGTCAAGCCGCTGGTTGAGCTGATGGGCGCTATGCCAACGGTGGTGCTGGGTTTCCTCGCCGGTCTCTGGCTGGCCCCGTTCCTCGAAAATAATCTGCTCAGCGTTCTGAGTACTTTGGTGCTCGTTCCTCTGAGTGTTGTTCTGGCAGCATTCGCCTGGACTCGCCTGCCGGACTCCGTGCGCTTCCGTATTCCCGATGGCTGGGAGGCAGGGCTGCTAGTGCCAGTTATAGTGCTCGCCTGCTTGCTGGCGCCGGTAATCGCCGGGCCTATTGAAGTGGTTTTCTTCGCGGGTGATATGCGCAGCTGGTTGACCAACGAGCTGGGTATTCCCTATGACCAGCGCAATGCCATGGTCGTGGGACTGGCGATGGGGTTTGCCGTGATTCCGACGATTTTCTCGATTGCCGAAGATGCGGTGTTCACGGTCCCCAAGCAATTGACCTATGGCTCTCTGGCGCTAGGCGCAACCCCCTGGCAGACACTTCGTCGCGTGGTGTTGCCCACTGCAAGTCCCGGTATCTTCTCTGCGCTGATGATCGGCATGGGTCGCGCCGTCGGTGAAACCATGATCGTGCTGATGGCAACTGGCAACACCCCAATCATGGATGCCAACGTCTTTGAGGGAATGCGCACACTTGCAGCCAACATCGCCGTGGAGATTCCTGAGTCGGAAGTGGCCAGTACGCATTACCGCATTCTGTTCCTCGCCGCGCTGGTGCTTTTCATGTTCACTTTCGTCGTGAACACCCTGGCAGAAATCATCAGACAACGTCTACGACGTAAGTACAGCACCATATGACAGCGCTCAAGAAATTCTTTGCGGGTGGCACGCCCTGGATATGGATCAACGCTGGCGCCGTTGCCATCAGCATCATCATGACCGTGGGGCTGTTGCTGCTGCTGGCCTATAACGGTCTGGGTCATTTCTGGCCGAAGGATCTGATGCTGGCGCAGTATTCACAGCCTGTCGAGAGTGGTGAACCGCTGGTACGAGAAATCATCGGTGAACGCGTCGGCAATGAGAAAGTCACTGCCGAACGTATTATCTCTTCGGGAATTCCAGTCACGGGCGATCGCCTCATGTACGAGCGTGAACTCGTCAAGATCGGGAACCGCGACCTGAATGGCAGCGACTTCACCTGGCTGCTGACTGATTATCTCGACAACATTCGTTTCCCGGAAAACCTCACCGCATTCGAGCGTTGGGAGTGGGGTAATTTCTATGGCTATGTGCGTGAAGTTCGCGAGGTCGGCGCTACTGTTGCTGTCAGTGACCCAGCCAATTCTGCTGATACCGCAGCCTGGGATGCGTTGACTGAGCGAGTGGCCAGAGCTGTAGCCATTCACGACGAGATAGCGGAGCTCGAAAAAGGAGCGATCGGCGAGGTAAATTACGCACTGGAGAGATTGCGCCTGCGTCAGCGCGGGTTGGAATTGCGGGATGCGGATACTCCGGAAGCACTGGTAGCTATCGAGAGCGAACGTGTGGAGTGGGATAGCCGCTATGCTGTGCTGCAAGAGCAACTGCAGGAGCTGTACGAGCAGATTGAGCGCGACACTGTAGTCATGAGCTCGATGAACGGACAGGAGACAGAAATTGAGGTCTCGGAAATCGTACGAGCCTATCAGCCCAATGGCATGCATGTCGGCAGCAAACTGATCGTCTATGCTCAGAAGCTCTGGGAGTTCCTTTCTGACGATCCACGGGAAGCTAACACCGAGGGCGGTATTTTCCCCGCTATTTTCGGCACGGTCATCATGGTGTTGCTGATGTCAGTACTGGTTACGCCGTTCGGCGTGATTGCCGCCGTTTATCTGCGCGAATATGCCCGTCAAGGCGTCATTACCCGCATCATTCGCATAGCGGTCAACAATCTGGCTGGTGTGCCGTCAATTGTCTATGGGGTGTTCGGCCTTGGTTTCTTCATTTATTTCATAGGCGCAGAGGTCGACCAGGCCTTCTATGCGGAGGCCTTGCCTGCACCGACATTCGGAACGCCAGGCATGCTGTGGGCTGCACTGACGCTCGCGCTTTTGACGGTGCCCGTGGTGATTGTTTCCACCGAAGAAGGTTTGTCACGAATCCCGCGCAGTCTTCGCGAGGGGAGTCTTGCACTCGGAGCCACCAAGTTCGAGACCATCTGGCGTGTGGTACTGCCAATGGCGAGTCCGGCTATCATGACCGGCATGATTCTGGCTGTCGCCAGGGCCGCGGGTGAAGTGGCGCCTCTGATGCTGGTGGGTGTCGTCAAATTGGCGCCAGCTTTGCCTCTGGATGGCAATTACCCGTACTTCCATCTTGATCAGAAGTTCATGCACCTTGGTTTCCATATCTACGATGTGGGCTTCCAGAGCCCTAACGTTGAGGCGGCGCGGCCATTGGTATTTGCCACGGCTTTGTTACTGGTGATGATTACCGCTGTGCTGAATCAGGTAGCGGTTTCCATTCGCAATCGGCTGCGGGAAAAGTACAAATCTCTCGATATGTAAGACCGGATATATCAGCCCGGGCATGCAAAAACAGCACACAGATCACTTTACCAACGGATGTTGTCGCAATGACAGAATCAAATACTGAATACGCACCGGCCAACCGCTCGAAGTTCAAGAAGATTGACATGTCGAAGGTTGGCGGCAGTGATCACGGTCAGTCGGCCGAAGACTTGCCGAGCTGTCTGCAGGTGAGCAATCTCAACCTGTATTACGGTGCGGCGCACTCCCTGACTGATGTCAACCTGAGCATTCCGAGTCAGCGTGTCACTGCGTTCATTGGTCCCAGTGGCTGCGGAAAATCCAGTCTGTTGCGCTGTTTCAATCGTATGAATGATTTAGTGGAGAACTGTTCGATCAAGGGCAGCATCACCCTTGATGGTGAGGATATCTATCATCGCTCTGTGGACGTAGCGGATCTGCGTCGCCGCGTCGGCATGGTGTTCCAAAAACCGAATCCGTTTCCGAAATCCATTTATGAAAATGTCGCCTACGGTCTGCGCATTCAGGGTGTGAACAAGAAGCGTGTGCTGGACGAGAGCGTGGAAAAGTCACTGAAGGCAGCCGCGCTGTGGGAAGAGGTGAAGGACCGTCTGCATGAGAGCGCGCTGGGTTTGTCCGGCGGTCAACAACAGCGTCTGGTTATTGCCAGAACGGTGGCAGTGGAGCCAGAAGTCCTTCTGCTTGACGAGCCGGCTTCTGCACTCGATCCAATTTCGACCCTCAAGATTGAAGAGCTGATCAATGAGTTGAAAGATCGTTACACGATTATCATCGTGACACACAACATGCAGCAGGCTGCCAGAGTGTCGGATTTCACCGCCTTCATGTACATGGGCAAACTGATCGAGTTCGATACTGCGGATAATATTTTTACCAACCCGGCTCAAAAGCAGACGGAAGATTACATTACCGGTCGTTACGGCTGAGTTCTACTCAGTCGCGCAGGTATTCCCATATAGTGATTGTTCCGAGGCAGGAACCCGATTATGAAACAAGACGCAACGCTCCACAGTCACCACATCTCCAGGCAGTTCAATTCCGATCTTGAAGAGATCAAAAATAACATGCTGGAGATGGGCGGCATGGTCGAGAAGCAACTCACCGATGCTATCGATGCCATCATTAGTGCCGATAGCGGCCTTGGGCAGCTGGTAGGCGAAGACGACGCCTCCATCAACGCCATGGAGGTCAAGATTGATGAGGAGTGCAACCGCATTCTAGTGCGTCGACAGCCAGCGGCCAGCGATCTGCGTCTGGTGTTGTCCATCATCAAGACGGTCAATGATCTGGAACGCATAGGTGATGAATCGGCGAAAATTGCCAGACTCGCCATTGAGTTGACTGAGCAGGGTGACTCCTCCAAAGGCTATGTTGAAATACGCCATATCGGGGAGCGCGTGCGCAAGATGGTGCATATGGCCTTGGATGCATTTGCCCGCTACGACGTCGATGCCGCGCTTGCTGTAGCGAGAGAAGATGTCAGCGTCGATATGGAATACAGCAGCGCGATGCGCGAGATGATCACTTACATGATCGAAGACCCGCGCAGCATAACACGCGTGCTCAATGTCGTGTGGGCGTTGCGCTCACTGGAGCGCGTTGGCGATCACGCGAAGAATATCGCCGAGCACGTCATCTATCTGGTCAAGGGTACCGACGTTCGCCATCTGGGATTGTCCGGTCTAGAAGAACAAGTCAAGAGCGAATAAGCTCGACTCCGAGGCGCCGGTCAGTTGCGATGGCGCTTCTGTAATAAAAAGTTCTCATTACTGTCACAATGTCATTGAATTGTCACAAATGAGTAATATGCTCTCTCCATCAAAACCGGCACCACACGGGTGCTCGTTATAGCAGGCCAATTGGTCCTGATGGGAAGTCCTGATGGACGAACCAATGGCCCTTCACAACGGAGAGTATAGAATGAATGTGACAAAAGCATTGCCCCTCTGCGCACTCGCAGCCCTCAGCTGCAGCCTCCCTGCCTTTGCCCAGGACACCAGCCTGCTGCCGAGTTTTTACGGTCGCATCAATGTCACTGCCGTCCATAATCAACCCAAAAGCCGTGGCTCTGATTCGGAGTTTGTCAGCAATGCGTCGCGTATCGGCCTGGAAGGCTCTCTGCCGGTGTCCGAAGGCCTGAAGGTGATCTATCAGGCGGAATATCAAGTGAATCCTGATAATCGTCCTTTCGACAACAAAACCCTCACGCAACGCAATTCGTACCTGGGCGTTGAAGGTGGATTCGGAACACTGCTGGTGGGTCGCAACGACACACCTACCAAACAGCTGCAGAATCGTATCGATCTGTTCAACGACCTGGATGGCGACATCCGCACGCTCGTCGTGGGTGAGAATCGACCGAACGATGTGGCGCACTATATCAGTCCGGAGATCGGCGGATTTGTGTTCTCCTATGCTGCGCTGCTGGATGGCAAGAATGGTCTGCGAGATCGTCTGAGCAAGAGCACTTCTGCCAGCCTGACTTATACCCAGGGTAGTTTCTATGGCGGCGTCAGCGCCGACAACAATCTGAACGACAACGATGTGCTGCGTCTGGTCACTCAGTACCGCATGGGCGATCTGCAGTTGGGCGCGCTCTATGAGCGTTCAAAGAACAGCAAGAATACACGTGGCACCGAACATGGTGTGTTCGTCAGCGCCGCGTATACGATGGACAAATATGTGCTGAAGGCCCAGAGCGGCATTTCCGAGCAGCGCAGAGATGGCGGTCGTCAGACCTCATTTGGTGTGGACTACAATCTTACTGACGATTCCAAGGTGTTTGGGTTGATGACCCTGACGCGTTCGGACAATCACGCGATCGACAATGATCAGGTCGGAGTAGGGTTCGAATACCGCTTCTAAGCGTCAACTGGCAGCAGTCGCTCTACAGAGAAGTGACAGATGAAGCGACTGCCTTTGCCAGGCTGACTGAGAATTTCCAGTTTCGCTCCGTGCCGTACCAGCACATGTTTGACGATGGCGAGTCCGAGACCGGTGCCACCGGTCTCAGTGGAACGACTCTCGTCGACACGGTAGAAGCGCTCTGTCAGGCGGGGAATGTGCTGCTCCTCGATTCCCACCCCGTTGTCGGCAACCTCAATGTCCAGGCCGTTTGGCGCCAGGGTTGCCTTGAGCGTGATCTTGCCATGAGCAGGGGTGTACTTTGCTGCGTTGAAGGTCAGATTGGAGACGGCGCTGTAAAGTTCGCTCAGGCTGCCTTGCAGCAGATACTCCCCGTCCAGTTCCACGACATATTCATGGCTCTTGTCCGCGAACACCTGTCCGGCTTCGTTGCCGATTTCCCGTAGCAGACCACCGACATCGACTCTGTCCAACTGCTTTGGCAGCGACTGGGTTTCCAGGCGTGTCAGCGTCAACAGGTCACGCACGATATTCTCCATGCGCTGCCCCTGCTGGGACATCTGCTCCAGTGGCCTGGCCCAACGCGGCGGGAAACTGTCCTTGTGATCCAGGAGCGCCTCCAGATAGCCGTTGATCACGGTAATCGGAGTCCGCAGTTCGTGAGAGACATTGCCGACAAAGTCTTTGCGCATCAATTCCAGCTTGTGCATCTGGGTGATATCACGCACCAGCATCAGTCGATCGCCTTCCCCAAACAAGGTGATCTGGAACTCCAGCACGACATTCTTGTTAACCGGTGAAGGGAGATTCAACGGTTCGTTGTAGCGTCCGCCATCGAAGTATTCAAAAAAGCGCGGCTCACGCAGCAGATTGGTGACAGGCTGCTGGCGATCGTCGCCAGCGCGAAAGCCCAGCAGCTTTTCGGCGGCCCGGTTCCACCACTCGAGATTGCCCTTGTGATTGATCAGTACCACGGCCATTTCCAGAGCTGCGGAGGATTCTTGAGCCTTGTTGAGGATGTTCTTCAGATAGTTCGCGGCATCGCGTTCACGGCGCTGCAGGCGGTAGATGCCATCGAAGATATTGCCCCAGATGCCGGTGGCCTCTGGTAGCTCACTCTGAGTTGCTTCGGAAAGATGATAGAGCCAGGAATACAGACGATACAGTTGATAGAAGGTATGGGTCAGGTAGCCAGAAACTGCCAGCAAAAGCAGCAGTGTCAGCTTACCTGCCAGCAATCCGATCACAGCGGCTACTGCGATCAGGATCAGAAAGCGGTTCAGTTCAGAGCGCCAATCACGTAGCAAAGCGCATATCCTTCAGGTGAGGGCGAGTGCGCGGCACTATAACGAATATGGCCGGCAAAATAAACGTCAGCAGGGTTTGACTGAGAATCGATAACCCGCGCCTCTTACCGTCTGTACCAGGCTGGAATAGTCGATGCTGGCCATCTCCACCGAGCTTAACGCTTTGCGCAGTCGACGTATGTGCACATCGACCGTGCGCTCTTCCAGGTAAACATTGCTGCCCCAGACCTGATCCTGAATGTGATCGCGACTGAACACTTTCTCCTGATGCGTCATGAAGAAGCGCAACAGTTTGAACTCGGTGGGGCCCATGTCGACGGATCTGTCTTCGATTGTGATGCGGTGACTGGACGGGTCCAGCTGCAGGTCGAACACCCGCAACACCTTGTCCTGTTGATTGCCTGTCGTCCTGCGCAATACAGCGCGGATACGGGCTACCAGTTCGCGTGGCGAGAAGGGCTTGGTGACATAGTCATCGACCCCTACGTCCAACCCCTGCACCTTGTTGTCTTCGCTGGTCTTGGCGGTGAGCATGATGATGGGCAGATCGGCCGTCAGTTCGTCGCGTTTGAGGCGTCTGGCGAGCTCTATGCCACTGCCCCCGGGCAACATCCAGTCCAGCAGTATCAGGTCCGGGCGGTTGTCCACTATGTCCACGTAGGCCTGCTGTGCCGTTTCCGCCGCTGTGCTCTTGAAGCCGGCCAGATCGAGCGTGATACCGATCATGTCACGGATTGCAGGTTCGTCATCAACGATAAGAATTTTAGGTTCAGTCATGGTCTCATACTGTTGTTTGCATGTAAGTGATTGTAATTTCTACAAGACTATTAGATAACATTGATATTACAACCGTGTGACAATGGCTTGTAACAGGCTTTTTCGCCCGCCTCCAGATCAGAAACGATACTCCATTTTCAGGCTCGCTGTACGCCCTTCAGAGTAGCCGGTTGCGACCAGTCCCCCCTGAGTGATTTCCTTGCGTTCATCAAACAGATTCTGCGCCTTTATGTTGAGTTTCCAGTGTTCACCAAACTCCTTGATTAGGACCAGATCCAGCTCGCCGCGTGGTTGCTCGATCAGGTCCGGTGCCCCCAGGATGCCCACTTCATAGATGCGAGCCCCCACGTAGTTGTACAGCAGCGTCGCCGTGAGGCCGTTGAAGTCGTCGTAACCCAGTTGACCGTTGAACAGCCAATCCGATTGCCCCTGCAGGGGGCGTGAGCTGTTGGTCACAATGTTACCTCCGTCGGCACCGATGGTGACCTCGGACTCTATGTAGGAGATGTTGCTGGAGGCGTAGAAGTTTTCCCAGCGCTCGCCCAGGAAGTCAAACTGCTTGCGGAACTCGAACTCGATGCCCTGATTTTCGGCGGACTCGGCATTGACATAACTGCGGGCACTGTTGGCGCCTGGCTGGACGACAGACTCGATCGGCGAGTCAAAGTCTTTCATGAACAGGCCCACAGACATGCTGTCGCTGCCCGAGAAATACCATTCCCAGCGCATGTCGTAGTTCTTGATGTGGGCGATGCGCAGATCGGGATTGCCGACCATCTCGTAGCCTGTCACGGGGTTGGTAAAGCCAGCCGGGGAGAGTTCGCGGAAGTCCGGACGGGACGTCGTTTCGCTGTAACCAATCCGGAACTGATGATTGTCCAGGATATAGGTGGCAGTAACCCCCGGCAGCACATCGCTGCTGATCAGCTCTGCGCCCACTTTGTTATCCGGGCGGAACAGGTCAAACGTGCTGACGTTCTGTTGATAGTCTTCCTGCCGCACGCCGGCCAGCAGTTGAATGCGGTCGGAAAAATTCAATTCTGCCTGCGCGTACCAGGACTCCAATGCCCGTGTGGCGTCGTAGGCATCGGTCGGGCGTGTTGTTTCACGCATCTCGAAACCATCGCTGCTGATGTTCTGCGGAGCGAGTATCTTTGAGAGTGGCTGATTGAGGAAGCCTGGCTGGTTGACCACATCGCCCAGCTCGAAGAACGTGAAGCGTCGAATTGCGTAGTCGCGCTCACTGTCCTGCTTCGCGTAGCCGCCGGACATCATGATGGTAGACTCCAGCGGGCCGTAGAACACCATGCTGGAATCGACGGCATATTCGGTGTTGAGATCACTCAGCTCACTGTAACGGCGCACATTGCCATCGGAGCGCAGGTTGAAGCGATAGTCGTCATCGATCAGGTCGTAGCGGTACTCGCGTGTGTCTGGCGCGTTGCGGTCGGCCGTGGAACGATTGTAGCGCCAGTTGATGGTCAGCTCGTTCGCATCGGGGAAATAGTGATCACCCTGCAGCTGGTTAGACAGCAGCTCGCGCTCGATGAACTCGATCTCCGTGATCTTGCTGTCCAGTCCCTCGTCGCCATAGTAGCCGATTTGTTCACCGGCAATATTGTCGGACTGTCGCAAGAGGATGCTGGTCGTGCTGAGGTTGTGATTTTCTGAAAGAGCAAGTCCAGTCGAAAATATTGAGCTGATGTCGACATTGTTCTCGGTGCCGAAATAGGTAAAGGCATTCTCGCGAACCAGTTCATCCACACCACTGACTTTGTAGGAGTTGCGCTCTATCTCGTGGTTGTCCCAGCTGTTCTTGTAATCGATAGCCGCAAGGTAATTGAATCGATATTCCCCAATATCGTGAAAATTTCCGAGCGAAACTGTCGCGCCTGCATCGACGGGCAAGGTCTTGCTGCCGATGTCATAGTCGGTGTTGAGGCTTTGACCGATCGCCTCCAGTTCTGCCGTCGTGTAGCCGCCGGTGTCCAGGTAAGGATTGAGACGCTGCAGGCGCTGTCCATTCGCGGTCGCCTGCTTCAGGAGCGCAGGAATTTCGCGCGCGCCATCATCATAGCCCAGCCAGTCCTTGCCGCCGGATTGCGCTTTGCGTCCCTTGTCGAAGGTCGCGCCATCGGTCATGCCTACAGAGCTGCTCAGGTTGAAAAAGAATTCGTCGCTGCTTGTTTTGGTCTTCATCTGCAGAACGCCGCCGCCGAATTCACTGGGGAACTGTGCGGAATAGGTCTTCTGAACGACGACACTGTCCATGAGGGCGTTGGGAAACAGATCGAGTGGAACAACGCGGTTGAGTGGTTCCGGGCTCGGCATGCTGGAGCCGTTCAGGAGTGCCGAGGAGTAACGCTCACCGAGGCCGCGCACATAGACATACTTGCCGCCGACGAGGCTGATGCCTGCGACGCGCTTCAAACCTTCCGCAATATTGGTGTCGCCAGAACGTGAAAATTCTTCATTGCTCAACACGCTGGAGAGTGCCGATGTGCTGCGTTTCTCATCGGGAACATAGCGGCCGATGACTGCAATCTCCTCAATCTGCGAGGTACTTGCTGCAATGGGAGAAGACGGCGGGGCGATATCCAAATCCTGGGCCATGACGGTCATGTTGCCGAGTGCAATTGCGATTGCTGCTGGAAGTGCGCGTTTGATCATCTTGGTATGTCCGTAGAGTTGGTGTGAATCAGAAGTTGCGCTAATTGTAATGAGGGGATATGACAGAAATATTGCAGAGCGGTGAATTGGGGCGATATTGTTGCAGTATTGTGGAATTTATATTTCAGTGAAAAGAAAAAGGGGGCGCAGTGGCCCCCTTCCTTATACCTGATTCAAGTCCTGAATCAGTTGCCGAACATCCAGCCGGACGTCCAGTTGGTGGCGGAATCCTTTACCGCGCCAATGTGTGTCACGTTATCGAAGAAGCTGTCGCTCAGTGTTGCGGCTGTCAGCGCATTTATAGTCGGTCCGTTGACGACGCCTGAAAGGTCAACCGCGCCAGTGCTGTTGCCGACCTGGCCATTGAACCAGGCAGAAATCGCCCATGGATCGGTGCTTGACTCAGAGAAGTTGTTGGCGCACGCGAAGCGCGTGTTGGTCATGGTCAGCTGACCTGTCAGCGCGGTGGCGCTCGAACCGCCATTCAGGAACGTGGCGCTATCGTTGATATCCAGGCAGTAGGTATCGAAGCCAGTCACCACGGTGTTGTAAATGTTGGCGCCAGTACCTCGACGCAACTCCATACCACGTCCACCAGAACCCTTGCCGATGAAAGTGAAGTTGGCCAGTGTCGGCTTGGAGCGGGGCAGTGAATCGAAGGCGAATTCATTGTTGTCCGCTTCGATGCCACGGTCGCCGTTGCCAGTGCGTTGCTTGAGCACAGCGTGCTGCACCTTGCCGTTCCAACCGAAGGTCCAGTCGAACGAGTCGTCTTCGTTGCTGGTCAGGATCATGTGCTTGGCATTCACGGAGCCGCCGAAGAACTCGACGCCGTCATCGGAACTGCCATGTACCTGTACATAATCGACCACTGTGCCGCTACCCACGCCCTGGAAGGCAATGCCGTTCAGCTCGTTGGTCGGGGTAATGTTCTGGCCGGGGTATTTGACAACGACGTAGTTCAACACACCGCTGCTGTCTGCGGCATTGTTGCCGCCGTATTTGCCGGTTGAACCCTCACCTTCCAGTTCGCACACTGGCGTACCGGTGGCGCAGCCATTGACCGGTGCGTTGCCGTTGATGATCAGGCCGCCCCAGCGGCCAGTGGTGCTCGCAGTGGCATTGGCTTCATCGTCGTAAGTGAAGGTGATGGGTGCTGCTGCGCTGCCGTTCGCCATGATCTTGGAGCCGCGGCTGACGACCAGGAAGTTCAGTCCTACCGGGCTGATGACCTTGGTGCCTGCATCAATGGTCAGCGTTGCCGGGGTGGTGTTGTCGCCGCCGACAAATACGGCGCCGTCCAGCAGGTAGACGTTGTTTGCGTTCAGGTGGGTGTTGCTGGTGAGTCTGCCGGAGAGGATGCAAACCGGCTTGCCGTCATGTGCGGCGCCAGTAGAGGCTCTGGTATTGGTCGGGCAGCCGGCAGCAGGAGTGGCTGCAATCGAGAAGCTCACTGGGGTGCTGGTGTATGCCAGGGTATTGATGTTGCTGGCGGTGTAGTAGCCAAAATAAACCTGGAAGTCCAGGCCTGCCAGATTGGAGTCGGCGCCGATCAGATCGTCCATCACCGTGATGTGTTCCTGGGCGGAGAGCTTCTTGACGGCAAACGGGGAGAGCCCGCTGACTTGACCGTTCCAAGGCAGGAAGAGTCCGCCAGAGACCATCTTGAAGGCGCCCACTCCGGGTATTTGCACCAGAGCAATCAGTGCGCCGGTCTTGCCGACATCGGCTGCTGCGACATTGATGGTGCCGGTGACATCGACTCCGGCGCTGCTGGCGATTGATGCGCTGTAGCTGGAACCACTATTGATGGTTGCACCGCCGGTGAAGGTAGCTGTAGTGGCGCCGCCGTTGGCAGTCGCTGCTGGGAGAGTTGGTTCTGCGGCTTGTACCGCCAGAACAGAGAATCCGAGACTCGCCGCAGCGATAGCAGTGACAAGCGTTTTGCGATTTAAAATCATGATGGCTCCTGAGGTCTGGTCCTGAGAGGACAATGGCTGGGTAGATTTGCTCAGGGGTCATCCTAGTGACTTGATGTTGCAGTTGTGCGACATGTAAGTGACAGTTTTATTGCAGTTCGCTGACAGCGCGACAGCATTGATTGGGGGCGGTATGAAGGGTGTTCGAGCCGATCTGGCAAGGTGCTCAATTGGAAATCGCCAAGCAGATCACAAAATTGCTGATCGACCGCAAAGTCGAGGAATTAATTGCTCTTTCTGTTGTCGCGTGGGCTATAATTGCGGCGTTTTTTACACTTGGATACACCAAAGGAGAGGCCATGAAAGAAACTTACCTGACAGCACTGAGTCTGATGTTCGCCGCAGGCGCAATCGTTGCAGTACCAAATGCGGCCGTAGCGGACGCAGGGCAATTCTATATCGCCCCAGGTCTGCAGTGGATTGACTATGACAAAGACCGACTGTTGGACAATGAAACCGGATTCACACTGGGCCTTGGTTACGATTTCACTAACAAATTGAGTGGCGAGATCAATGTTTTTGATATGGATCTGGATGGTGCCGGTCCCGATGACGACGTGTTCCATTCACGCTTCGACCTTCTGTACACCCTGGACAACAAGATTGGCCAGTTGACTCCTTTCGTAGTCGGCGGTGTTGGTCACAACCGCTTCAGTCAGAATGAAGAAACCGTGTTTGATGCTGGTGCCGGTGTGAAATATCAGATCAACGACAACCTGGTCTGGAGAACAGTGGTCAGAAAATTCTGGGGCATGGATGAGCATTTCCATGACTACGGTGTCGACACAGCACTGGTATTCAGCTTCGGTGGCAGCAGCTCAGCGCCTTCCGCTCCAGCCTCGGCACCCGTACGTGCTGCAGCAGCGCCTGCCGCTCCAGCCGCACCTGCAGCGCCTGATCAGGATGGCGATGGGGTGCCCGACAGCCGTGATGCGTGTGCCGATACCCCTCGTACTCACCGTGTGGACAACACTGGTTGTTCAATCGTGACTGAGGAAGTCGCCCGCATTGACCTGAATGTTCAGTTCGATTTCGACCAGGCGGTTGTCAAGCCGGAATACAACGACGAGATCAAACGCGTCGCGGATTTCCTTAATGCCAATCCGAACACCATTGCAGACCTGGAAGGTCACACCGACTCTCAGGGTACAACTGAATACAACCAGAGTCTGTCTGAGCGTCGTGTCAACGCCGTGCGTCAGGTGCTGATTAACCAGTTCGGCATCGCTCCGGGCAAAGTGCGTGCGCAGGGCTTCGGCGAATCTCGTCCGGTGGCCAGCAATGACACTGTCCAGGGCCGTGCTCAGAACCGTCGTGTACAGAGCGTGATGTCAGCGACTCTGCAGCGTTTTGAATCACGCTGATCCCTGTTGCCAGCAATGGTGAAGTCATCGAACCCCTGTCGCATGCAAGTGCGGCAGGGGTTTTTATATTGATGGAGTCGCAAGCGCAGTGAATGATGTGAACTCTCAGGAAAATTCAGCTCTCAGTCTGGCAAACCGCGAGTTACTCTGGCGTCCCTCCGGTCAGGTATTGCCGCGTCCCGATCCGGGCTGGCAGTCCTGGTTGCTGGATCCGGGTTCTCTGACGCAACGACTCAAGGAGCGCTGTGCCGACACAGCGGGCGTTGGGCAGTTCAGAGTGCGCGTACTGGAGGAAGGCTGGGTCAAGCAGCAGTCTCCAGGCTTGCTGCAGTGTTTCCCGTCGCATGTGGTGCGCGAACGCATGTGGTCGCGCAGAGTGCTTTTGCAGTATGGCGATGTCCCGTGGGTAGCGGCACACTCGTTGATTCCCGTCAGCAGCATGCAGGGGCCTCTCAAGCGCTTGCGTACACTCAATGAAAGACCATTGGGCGAGTTCCTGTTTCGTCATCCTCTGTTGCGTCGCGACCAACTGGAGTTGACGCATACCGGGGCGGTCTGGGGAAGGCGCTCGCTCTTTCATCTCTATGACCGGCCGCTTTTGGTAGCGGAATTTTTTCTGCCGGCCTTGCTGGAGGCCGAGGTTGGCGGTAGCGTGTCGGATCGGGCTGACGGACCGGGCTGATGGTCGTCGTCCGTGTGTTGAAAACCCCCAGTCCCTGAATTACCCTCACAGCGCCCATTCCTTCCGGAACACCTGCCATGGACAAGCCCGCGCAAGCAGCCAGTGCCCTCACCGGTAAACGCATTATCGATCTTTCCCGTGTGTTGGGTGGCCCCTACTGCACGCAGGTGCTGGCAGATCATGGTGCCGAGGTCATCAAGATCGAGCCCCCGCAGGGGGATGAGACGCGCGACTGGGGACCACCCTTCCATGAAGGGGACGCGGCTTACTATATCGGCGTGAATCGCAACAAGCGCTCCATGGGGCTGGATCTCACACAGCCTGCGGGTCGTGACCTTCTGCTGCAGTTGCTGGATGGCGCCGACATCCTGCTGGAGAATTACAAGCCGGGCACCATGGAGAAATGGGGGTTGGGCTACGAGGCGGTATTGCGCGAGCGCTTTCCACGGTTGATTCATTGCCGTGTCAGCGGTTTTGGCGCTGATGGTCCGTTGGGTGGCTTCCCGGGCTACGATGCGATCGTGCAGGCCATGGCTGGCTGGTTCAGTGTCAATGGCGAAAAAGGCAGTCAGCCGACGCGCCTTGGTATCGCCATGGTCGATATGGGCACGGGGCTGTACACGGCCGTTGCACTGCTCATGGCCCTGGCGGAGCGTGAGCGTTCGGGCCTCGGGCAGTACATCGACATGACGCTTTATGATTGCGCGGTCGCGCTGATGCATCCGCACATCGTCAATTACAAATATTCCGGCAAAATTCCCGTGGCGACCGGGAATGCGCACCCCAACATCAGCCCCTACGATACCTTTCGTACGCGCACGGTGGACATCTTCATCGGAGCTGGCAACAACGGCGCGTTTGCAAAGCTTTGCGAGGAGCTGGGTTGCAGGGAGCTCACGGAAGATTCCCGTTTCACCCATAACATTGATCGCGTGAACAACCGGGCGGATCTCAAGGCCGAGCTGGAATCACGTCTGATGAAGATCGATGGTTCTGAGCTTTGCCAGAGACTGCTGCAAGCGGGGCTGCCGGCCGGGCCGATTCATGACACCGCGCAGGTGGTGGCGCATCCGCATACGCAGCATCGAGGCATGAATGTCGAGCAGGACTGGTATCGGATGACGGGCACACCAATAAA
>JAUSMU010000447.1 GCA_030645995.1 Gammaproteobacteria bacterium
TTATTGACTCGGCAGTTAAATATTGAACTTAATTGATGATGCCTTGTCAGATTGAGCATGGAACGACAAGACGGAAGGACACTCCCGATGCAGGCATTAGCCGAAAGGCGCAGGCGTGCAGTCAAACTTCGGGAAAAAGGAATGTTGGTGAATGACGTTGCGCGGGAGTGTGAGCTATCGCGTGGCACGGTCATCGCTGCGCATAAGGCATATTGTCTGGGTGGTTGGGCGGGGATGGCATTAAAACCACGTGGACGCTCTACGGGAGTAGGGCGAAGATTGACTGCTGAACAGGAGAGTGAAGTTCAGAAACTTATTCGCGACAAGACCCCTGACCAGATAAAGATGCCTTACGCCCTGTGGAGTCGCACGGCGGTGATGGAATTGATAGGGCAACGGTTCAGGATAAAGCTACCTGTCCGGACTGTTGGTACGTATTTGGCGCGCTGGGGATTTTCCCCCCAAAAGCCGATAAAAAAAGCTTATGAGCAACGCCCAGTCGAGGTGAAGGCATGGCTCGATAACAGTTATCCGGTGATTGCTGAACGCGCTAAAGCAGAAGGAGCTGAAATCCATTGGGGAGATGAAACTGGATTGCGCAGCGATGACGTGCGCGGACGTTCTTTCGCACCCAAAGGAAAAACACCCGTGGTGCGGGTCAACAGTAAACGCGAGAACGTGGGACTTATCTCCACTGTCACGAACCAAGGCAAGGTCAGGTGGATGGTGCTGAACGGCGCGTTGGATTCAGATCAGCTCATCGCATTTCTGAAGCGGTTGGTGAAAGATGCCAAGCGCAAGGTATTCCTGATTCTGGATAACTTGCGAGTCCACCATGCCAAGCTGGTTAAGGCATGGCTAGCGAAACATGAGGACGAGATTGAAGTGTTTTATCTGCCGAGTTACAGCCCTGAGTTGAATCCAGATGAAATGCTGAATGCCGATCTCAAACAGGCAGTGACGACCAAGGCACCTGCGCGAACAAAGGGGCAACTACTCAAAGCGACTACCAGTCACATGCGCAAGCTACAGAAATCACCCGCACGTGTAAAAAGCTACTTTGAACATGCTCCTGTAAAGTATGCAGCTTAAGTTCAACAATTTATTGCCGGATCAATA
>JAUSMU010000451.1 GCA_030645995.1 Gammaproteobacteria bacterium
CAATGGACTTACGCCACGATAGCTTTTATGCTCCCCCCAAGCCGAGAAAGCTCAGCTAACGGTCCGTTAGAACAAACATCAATAACAACACATAACAAGGAGCCGCCATGACACCGTCACGAAAACTGCTTTTTACTGCCATCGCCTGTGCCAGCGCACTGCTGGTTGGTTGCAGTGAACCCGCTGCGCCTACCGCGTCAGCACAAGCCCCTGCGCCCGCCGCCCCGGCCGCTGCGCCCGCTCCAGCCGCCGCCCCTGCTGCCCCTGCTGGTAACAACATCACAGGCGTTGGCATGCCCAATCCAAACCCTGTAGTGACTCAGAGCTGGGGCGCATTGCCAGCAGGCCGCACCTGGGGTTCTACAGCGGGTATCGACATCGACCCGAATGATGGCCAGATTGTCGCCTATGAGCGTTGCGGAGCTGGCAGCTTTGGTGCCGGTGCCCCAGTGACCTGCGATACCAATGTTGTCGACCCGATATTCAAGTTTGACCGCAACACCGGTGCAGTTATCGCCAACTTCGGTGCTGGCGTCATGGTGACGCCGCACGGTATCCACGTGGATTCCGAGAGCAACGTGTGGGTGACTGACTTCGCTACCAACGCTGACGGCACCAAAGGTCAGCAGGTGCACAAGTTCAGCCCGACGGGCGAGCTGCTGCTCAGCCTGGGAACGCCCGGCCAGACCGGCAACGACAGCGCCCACTTCAATCAGCCGAATGATGTGATTGTCGGTCCTGATGGCAGCATCTACGTGTCTGACGGCCACAACGCCCAAGGGATGATCACCAACGCTGCGATTACCGAAGGCAAGGCCAACGGCGAAACCTCGCGCATCATGAAGTTCGCGCCGGACGGCACGTTCATCAAGCAGTGGGGCGATATCGGGGTGCGACACGGCGAGTTCCGTACTCCGCACGCGATGGAATTCGACTCACGCGGTCGTCTCTGGGTAGCCGATCGTGGTAACCACCGCATCGAGATCTTCGATCAGGACGGCAACTACCTCGAATCACGCTACCAGTTCAGCCGTATCAGCGGCATCTTCATCACCGAAGACGATATGCTGTATGCAATCGACTCCGAGTCCAGCCCGACGGGTCACCCAGGCTGGCGTAATGGTGTCCGCATTGGCCACATCGACCGTGATGTCGTCACCGCGATGATTCCTCCGTTCGAGCGTGAAGACCGTGTATACCAAGGTACTGCCGGTGAAGGCGTGGCTGTGGATGCAGACGGCACGGTGTTTGCCGCTGAAGGCCCGAACTCGCTGAGTCAGGCTGGTGGGGCGTTCACCAAGTACTCGAAGTAATCATTCAACGCCTGCTCGCAGGTGGTTGACGGATGTTGAGAGATAGAGAAGGGGGCCGCAATGGCCCCCATCTTTTGATGGGCTACTACTCCCATGTACTGAAGCCTATGGGTCTTTTCCTGCTTAATTCCGGCGGTGTCACCATCGCTTTAATTGTGTCGAACACCACTTTGAATTGACCGTCATACTTCCTCTCTAACGAATCAAGTTTGAGAGCGAGCTCAGCGTTGGACGCTAACATTCGCCGAAACCTCACAAAGATTCGCATGATCTCAATGTTGACAGCTATTGCGCGTTCGCTGCGCAACACGCTGGAAAGCATTGCTACACCTTGTTCAGTAAATACGAAAGGAAGATATTTTGTGTAATGTCCTCGACCCGCGTCTAAGGTCACAAATTGTGACCTTAGAGATTCATTTTCCTCTGCAGTTAGTCGAAACCTGAAATCTTCTGGGAACCGATCAGCATTGCGTTTGACGGCCTGATTCAAAACTTTAGTCTCTACTTCGTACAGTAGGGCTAAATGCACATCCAGCATTACCCGTTGCCCACGGATAAGCAGAATAGATTCCGAAATGCTTTGATGAATCGCATCCAAGTCCAGCTTCCCTTCCATAGTTTTCTCCTTGATGAGTTGAGACTCCAAGCGCGCACGGTTAAAACTCCTAACTGAAGAATAGCTCAGGATTCAGACATCAACCCGGATGTCCGTAGCAAAAGGAGTGGCTGCATTGACCAGTTTCTGCCGGTTCACACCAGCAGGCACTTCGCACATTCGGAAATATTTAAGTGAATACAACGCGTTGGAGCATGGCACAAGGGCTGCATAGTGGCTTGAACATCACCGCGAGTTCAGCAACAGCCAAGAGGAGTTTTCCAGTGCATTTTTCCCGTTCGCGTTTTCGCCCACTGCCTCTGGTCTACAGAGTCCTGGGGATCATTCTTGTAGTCGGTTTTGTGCTGATTGGTCTGGTGGGCCTGATCCTGCCGATCATACCCGGCGTCGTGTTCCTGCTTCTGGCCGTCTATGTGCTGACGCGAATCTCGCGTCGCGCGGCTGCTTACGCTCACAACCAGCCGTGGTTCAACCGCCATATGCGGCACCTGAATGCCGCCGATTCTTTGAGCGTGGGTGAGCGCTGCAAGCTAGGCTTTCTAGTAATGGCGCGAAGTGTGGTGAATGGAATTGAATGGTGCGTTGCCGCCATCAAGGGCCGCGACAAGGCTTCTTGAGCTGGATTCATGAACCGCATTCAGCAACGAGACTGAATGCGGTTAAACGCCCCCCGCCTCATCATCAGTCAACAGCGCAATCGCACGTCCCATCCGATACCCGTAGATCACCGAGTAGGCCAGCACGTTCTGCACATAGCCGCGTGTCTCGCCGAAGGGGATAGTTTCGATCCAGATATCCAGCGGCACCGGCGTCTCACCCGTTTTCTCCAGCCAGCGCTTCACGCGGTTGGGGCCGGCGTTGTAAGCGGCGGCGGCCAGGATGCGGTTGCCGTCGAACTGTTCCATCAACTGTGACAGGTAGCGGCTGCCGAGCTGGAGGTTGACCTCCGGGCGGAATAGATCCTGATTGGTGATCTGCATGCCCACGCCCTTGGCAGTCTGCTGGGCGGTGGCGGGCATCAGTTGCATCAGTCCCATGGCGCCAGCAGAGGAGCGCACATCCTGCATGAAGGCACTTTCCTGACGGGCGATGGCGAAGACCAGATGCGGCGTCAGGTCGTTCTCGTCGGCAGCCTCGGCGACGATATCGGCATAGGCCAGCGGGAAGCGCAGCTGCAGGTCGTCCCAGTAGCTCACCTGGATCATGGCCTGGATGCCATTGCGGTGCCAGCCCCAGCTGTCGGCGAGTTTGCCGCTGGCGATGATCTGCTCCTCCGGCATCCCGGCCGTGGCATGTTGCCACTC
>JAUSMU010000457.1 GCA_030645995.1 Gammaproteobacteria bacterium
TGCAGGGCAACTCAGCCCTGGCGGGGAGCCTGTGTTCCAGCGCAGGCGAAACGCTCGTTCGATAAATTAAATCTTTTGCTCTGCCATTGGCGAGCTGCTATGTTTCGTCGCGCGGTAGTTTCAGTTCATCGTAGTACTCGAGGTCTGTGGCTTCGCCCGTCGACCCTCTTGTTACAGTACCTCCTGTGGTGTCTGTACGCATGTTTTAAGCTTGTAAGTGATTGATAATCAAAACAATAAAGGCCTATATGCCCACGGGCATGGCTGCCACATGGAGCTTAATATGCAATACATCTCCCGGCGCGGGAAGCTGCGCTATCTAATCCACACCTGCCTTGCTACTTCCTTTGCACTCCCCATGATCGTTCACGCTCAACAACCTGCGGCTGATGCCGAGGTAGAAGAGGTGGTGGTCACTGGTTCCTACATCCGCAACAGTGCGTTCGCGCAGAACTCCCCGGTCGATACAGTCTCCCAGACCGACCTGTTCGAGTCCGGTGCCCCCAGCATGGGCGCCTACATCCGGGATCTGAGCTACACCCAGAACACCAACGTGGTGAATATTGTACTGGGAAGCGCGGACGGTGCGCAGACCGGTAACAGCAGTTTCAACCTGCGCGGTCTCGGGGAGAACTCCACACTCACCCTGATCGATGGCGCCCGTACCCTCAGCCCGTTGATGTCGGCAAGCTTGCCGGAGATCGCCATCGGCCGCATGGAGATGGTGCTGGACGGAGGCTCCGCTCTATACGGATCTGACGCCGTTGCCGGTGTGGTCAACATCATTCCGATCAAGGAATTCGAAGGTTTCCGTGCCCGCAGCTACTACCAGCGCACCGAAGATGGCGCCATGGAGAACATGACTGGCTCCTTCATGTGGGGCAAGTCGTTCAACAACGGCATCAACTATGTGGGTGCCTTCGAGGCGCAGAAACAGACGCCTCTGATGATGTATGAGCGTCCCCGTGAGTGGCAGCACTCCAACAACGCGTCCAACGCCGGCCCTATCGGATCATTCCGTGAACTGCGTAATGCCAAACCCGGAGTGCAGCTGCTGCAACCACACGGCGGCACGAGTGTTGGAGCCGTATTGCTGGACCCGGACTGCGGCACGTTCAACGCAGGCTTCCCATCGCACGGGCAGGGCATGACCACCAACCCTTCCGGCACAATCTACAAGGGCAACTGCACCTATGAGTACAGTATCCAGCACGCTTACTCTCGACATGAGGTCAACTACAACCTCTACAACACGGTCAGCTACGAAGCCACTGATTGGCTGCGTCTGAACGCTACGCTGAACAACCACTATCGTTACAACCACGAGCGCACCACCGGCACATCACCCAACGGGGGTAATGACCGGGCGGTGATGAAGATTCCAGCGAACCATCCGGCCAATATCTGGAAGAAGGATTTGACCCCGTGGAGCTGGCGCGTATTCGGTAACACTGGTGGCAACATTCCATCTACTTATTACACCGATACCTCCAAGAAAGTGGATGGTGACTATGCGCTCAACCGCCTGAAGTTGAGTGCCGAGTACGATCTCAGTGGCTCCTGGACAGGCTATACCTACTACGCCGCGCAGGAAGACAAACGCACCAATGATGAGATGGTGGTCAGTTCCAGTCGTCTGCAGCTGGCGATGTCTGGCTTGGGCGGCCCCAATGGCAATCAGTGGTTCAACCCCTTTGGTTCGCAGTCGCCTCTGTCCTCACGCTACGTGAAGGGGGTAACTGACAATCCGCAGGAGCTGATTGACTGGCTGATGCTCTCCAATCCCAACCGTCTTGGTGCCCGTGACTTCCTGGACGTCTTCGAAACCGTGTTGACAGGGGAAGTAATGGACCTGCCGGCGGGAGCGGCACAGATGGCCTTCGGCTATCAGTGGCGAGATCTTGTGAACGAAGTTTACGAAGATCCGTACGATATTCTGGGTGAAGACTACGCCAACAGCCAGGTGCTGGGTGCACGTCTTAAAG
>JAUSMU010000462.1 GCA_030645995.1 Gammaproteobacteria bacterium
TACCTCGCTGGCCGCCGGTGCTTCGGGGGATGTACTTTTCTCCTTCACCATGCCACAGGGGGGCACGTTCACCAATTGCGTGAGTGTTTCTCAGGCGCAGAATCCCATGACGCCGGGCGATCCCGATTCGACCAACAACACTAACATCTGCACAACCATCACTGTCACCCCTCCGACACCCACCACCGGCAGCATCACCATCGTTAAGGATGCGCAGCCCAACGATGGGCAAGACTTCGCGTTTACGCCCAGTCAGGCCACCATGCCGCAGTTCCTGCTCGATGACGACAGCGACAGCACGCTCTCCGACATGAAGACCTACAGCGGGTTGCCTGCAGGCACCTACTCGTTCACCGAGACCCAGGTCACCGGCTGGACACTGGCCAGCATCAGCTGCACACCGTCTTCGGGCACCAGCGCCAACCTGAGTGGTAGCTCGGCCACCATTACCCTGGCGGCCGGGGACAACATCGTCTGCACGTTCGTCAACAGCAAACCCACTACCGGCAGCATCACCATCGTCAAAGACGCACAACCCAACGATGCGCAGGACTTCGCGTTTACGCCCAGTCAGGCCACCATGCCGCAGTTCCTGCTGGATGATGACAGCGACGGCACGCTCTCCAACATGAAGACCTACAGCGGGTTGCCCGCAGGCTCCTACTCGTTCACCGAGACCCAGGTCACCGGCTGGACTTTAGCCAGCATCAGCTGCACGCCGTCCTCGGGCACCAGCACCAACCTGAGCGGCGGCACGGCCACGATCGTCCTTGCGGCGGGCAGCAACGTCGTCTGCACGTTCGTCAACACCAAGCCAGCGACGGGGACGCTGACTATCGTCAAGGATGCTCAACCGGACAATGGGCAAGACTTTCACTTCACGGTGGCGGGCGCGGGCCTATCGGCTTTCACGCTCGACGATGACGGCACCAACACCAATCCGCTCTCCAACTCGGTGACTTTCACCAATCTGGCGGCGGGAATTCCTTTCACTGTCACCGAAGACGCGGTGAGCGGCTGGACTGTGCCCTCTCTGCAGTGCATCGTTGCGGTGCCCGGGCTGACGACCACTTTCACCGATCAGCTCAATCGCACCTTCACCGTGAATCTGCAGGCGGGAGCCAACGTTACCTGCACCTTCATCAACGTCTACACCCCGCCCCCCACCGCCGAAGTGTGTGGCGTGAAGTTCAATGACCTTAATGGCAACGGACTGCAGGAAGCCGGCGAGCTGGGTCTTGCGAATTGGCAGATCGGCGTGGGCATCGCCGCCATCCCGCCCGTTACCACCGGAGACAAAGGCCAGTACTGCATCAGTGGTCTCCCTGTCGGCACTTACACGGTGTCGGAAATCCAGCAAGCGCCGTGGTTACAGACCTACCCGGCCGCACCCGGCACGCACACGGTCACTCTGGTGGCTGGCCAGCAACTCAATGGGGTCAACTTCGGCAATACCCTGCCGACAGGCCCTTGTTTCGACTCATCAGGGAACCCTTATGCACTGCTCGGCAATGGCAGCTTCGAGACTGCACCACTGGTGAGCCCTGGAAGTTACGCCTTCTTCGACCAGACCCTTGTGCCCTCCTGGGATACGTCTGCCTCCGATGGGCAGATGGAAGTCTGGAGCAATGGCTTCCAGGGAGTTCCAGCTTACTCGGGCAACCATTTCCTGGAGCTGAACGCCACAATGGGAGCGACGGTGTATCAGAGCTTCACCGCGATTCCCGGCAGCACAGTGACGATCACCTTCGCCCACCGCGGGAGAGCGGGCTATCCGAACCAGATGAGCGTCAGCCTCGGCGCGGTAGGAGGCCTGCCCACCACGCTGGGAACCTACACCGCGAGCACCACGGCATGGACACTCAACAGCATCACCTACACCTTTCCTAACAATGGACAAACGGCCTACATGATTGGGTTTGTCTCCGGCGATAGCGGCCCGGGAGGCAACTTCATTGATCACATTCAGATGATCAACACGGCCTGTCAGGACGTCCTCGTGCCCGACCTCACTGATCTTGGCAAGCCCAAGGTTTTCACATTCGTGGAAGGAACCTACCCGCATCTCTTCCAAGGAGTGGGCGTGGCCGGGCAGAGCGCCCAATACAGCTACCGCTTCTACGAGCAGACCGGCAACTACCTTGCGATCGACAACATGGGCGCGATCTTCATGTTGGGATCGTTCACTGGCAACGCAGTGACCACACTCGGTACGATTGATTCGTTCCGCTCATTGATCAGCAAATGGTATGCGGGTTCGATCAGTGACTCGCGGGTGTTTGATTTCGCGGCAGGCAATTATCCTGACGTCTTCAAGGGCACGCCAGTTGCCGGGGAAATGGAGCAGTACAGCTATCGCTTCTATCCACAGAGCGGCAACTATATCGCCGTCGACAACGCGGGGATGCTATATATCCTCGGGCCTTACACAGCCAACACGTTGATGCGCGTCGGCGATGTCAATTCGCTACGGGCAGCGATCACGGCGTGGGAGGCGCAACTGCCTCAGTAACGTGACGGCAGGGTCAACCAATCAAAGGTTCGGCCAATGGGTCGGCACAATAAAGAACCGTTCAGTTTCCTTCCAGAGATTTGTGGCGGAATCGACCCTGACAAGGGCGAACAGGCGTGGTGTGCCCGTGGTCTCGATGGCATCCAGGGCTGTCTCTGTCGCCAACGCGTCAGGTGCTTCGGCCTGCACCCACGGCCCCAGCCAGTGCGGCTTCTGCAGATGTACCCAAGCGCGGGTGTCCAGGCGCCTTGCCTGCTCCAGATAGAGCCAGTGTCCGCGTTCGTGATTGGCAGGCACTTGTGGCGGGACACATAGCTGCCGGACGCTCGGCTCCTGATCGAGCGGGTCCAGCAACGGATAGAACAGATTGCCCGGCATGAAGATGCGCGTCGCGACCGGTTGCGCGATGCCCAGCGTCTGCAGTGTTGCAGCCGTTTCAGCCAGCAGTGTGCGTTGACTCTGCTGCTCCAGCAGACTGCGCGTCTTCAGGTCCAGTCGGTCGATGGCATTGGGGCCGTGCCAGAAGCTGACTCCTGACTCCTGCTGGTAAACACCCAGATAGAATTTGACAGCCACCTCGTGATGTTCTATTTCGTGCGTGCGCGGGTTTCGCACCACAAAGTCGAGTTCTCCCAAGGTGCGCTCCGCGCCGCGAATCTGCAGGTTTCTGGCCAGCACCTCGTAGCCCAGTATGTTGGTCAGCAGGCAGTTGTAGAGTTCCTCGAAGTAAAGCCCGAGGCGCGGTTTCGGAATGTCGGTCAGCACGGCGGGCCCACTCTCGGGATGAGCATCCCAGTGGTGCAGCGTTGTCAGCAGATTGTCGGGCAAGTGGTTGGCAGGAGAGAAGGAAAGAGGGGAGTCAAGCAACTGCGGCGCGTGGCACATCCACGCCAGATGGCGCACGGCGGGGGTGCGAAACTGCAGCAGCAATTCGTTAGAGATCTTTATGAACGGGCTCTTCATTTGTCCTTCAAACTCACACCATGCAGCCCCACGATCGGGCGGCCACTCTCATACGCCAGTTCCGCAATGCCGATAATCTCCCGAAATGCTGCCAGCACTGCTTACTTGACCAGTGATGTTCCGTAGTTCTGGATTTTTTCCTGCATTTGTGGCGTGAGTTGCTTCACGAGCTCGGCGTTGTAGGAATGGGAAGTTGTATCCGCGAGAATCGCCGGAGTCGCTCCAAATATCCGCGCGGCGCCGATCGCGTAGTCCCGCGATTTCCCTGCCGGCGAGTCCGGCGTAACAGCAGGATCGACGTTGGTGATGATGATCGACAGCGTGTTGTCCGCATTGCGGCGAATCTCAAAAATGCGGAATTGCTGTGGAAAATCCCTAAGCGAAGAGGTTTGAACCTCCCAGAAGCTTCCCTCCGGATGGTCGCTGGGGTTGCTTGCATTGAACGGCTGGGGCGTCACTGTGTTCTGATGACGATGTCCGGCTATCCACAGAATGAGATTCGGATAGGAGTGCAGGGTGGCGAGCAAAGTGTCTTCCAGCGTTTTGTCATAGAACATATAGGTCAGCGTCTTGTCACTCAGACTGGCCTGCGGCTTGATCGGGAGATGCGCGGCGATGATCATGAGCTTGCCTTCGTCCTGTCCCTTCTGCAGTTCCAGTTTCAGCCAGTCGATCCGCGTTTGGTCCAGACATGCGGTACCGTAGTACGCCATTCTTCCCAGGGTGTCATTCTTTTTGCAGGTGTCGTCCAGGACGATGACCTTGAGCGGTAGGCCCGCCTTCGGCTCGAAGGTATAGGAGGCAAAGTCGTTGTCGATATTGGACTGGGTGAAGCCATGACCGGCGGGACTGGAAGTCGTTTTGAAAAACTCGCTCATGAAGTTCCGCTGGGAAGACTCAACTGTTGCCAGAGAGCGCCGGTCTGGGTCGGCAACTACCGTCGGGGCTGTAGCGAAGTTCGCCACCGGTCCGGATCCAGTCACGGTGCCGTAGGGCGTCGAGCCATCGACCACGCCCATATAAAAGCCAGTCTGATCGACGCTCCAGTTCGGATTCAGAGGCTGATTAATGGAGTAGAGATTGAGGTCGAGGATGGTATTGCCGATATGGGCACTGGTGGTCTTGGCATTCTCGTACAGGATGCCCATCCAGAACTGATCGTGGTTGCCAATTGCCGTGTACCAGGGAATTTCCTTGTTAAGGCCGGCCGCCTTGTACGGCTTCTGATAGTCGATCGTATCGGCTCCAGCGTGGGCTCCGGAGCTGGGGACGATGAGATTTCCGTCAAGGACGTCAATGAATCCTCTGAGCTCGTTGTACTGGGCGTTATTGATGTTGTCGCCGAGCGAGATACCGAAGTCAATCGGCGATTTCTGGTGCAGCGCATTGACGGTCTGAATGGCGGCGTCCAGCACGTGGGTGGTCGCAAGGATCGTCGGTGTCCATGCGCCACCGGTAAGACCACCCGACGTCGGACCATATAGCGAACTCCAGGCCGGGTAGATCGCCTGAGCCGGGGACTCTTTGTCGGAAATATGAATGTCGGACATCGAGAAAAATGACAGCAGACGCGCGACATTGGCAGCGCCGGCATAAGCGGGCGCAAGCTCTGAGCGCTTTTCGTGGGTTTGCGGATTGTTGGTGTCGGTGCCGTAATTGGTGCCGGGCGCGGCAAGCCAGTTGCTGTAACCATACTGTTTGTAGAGTGACAAATCGGCTGGATTGATCTTCGTCGTGTCTGCCGCCAGTGCAACAGGGCGGATCTGCTGCTGGGCTGTCGTGAACACATCCGCGGCGATCGGCCATTCGAGAGGCGACGGCGTGCTGCTTCCACTTCCACAACCGGAAAGTGACATGGCCACCGCTACTGTAATCGCACTTGAATTGAAGGTCTTGTATCCACCAGCCGGTTTCATAGCGTTGCTCCATCGGTTTTACAAGATTGTCCACACCTGTGTTCAGACTCGGAGTGACGTCAATACTAGATCAGGGGCAGTAACGAATGTTTCTGTACCAGGGATTACAGAGCCTCCATGATGGAGGCGTTTAATTCAACCCGCGGCGAATCAGCAGCGGCTCCACATTCGGCTCGCGTCCGGCGAAATTGCGAAACAGGTCCAGCGCCTCAACACTACCGCCGCGCGACAACAGCGTGTCGCGGAAATGCTGGCCGTTCGTGCGCGTCATGCCGCCATTGGCCTTGAACCATACCACCGTATCCGCATCGAGCACTTCGCTCCAGATGTACGAGTAATACCCCGCCGAATAGCCGCCTACCATGATGTGCAAGAAATACGGTAGCCGGTAACGCGGCGGCAGCATATCGAGATTGGCGCCAGCAGCGGTCAAGGTGTCGGCTTCAAACTTCATCAACTGGTTGGCAGTCGGCACTTGCTCGGGGCTGAGTTGATGCAGAGCCATGTCAGTAATCGAGGCCATCAGGTATTCGCTGGTGACGAAACCCTGGTTGAACTTCTGCGCTTCCAGCACCTTGTCGAGCAGCTCGGTCGGCATCGGTGCACCGGTCCCATGATGCACGGCGTAATTGCGCAGCACTTCCGGCCAAGTGGACCACATTTCGTTCACTTGCGAAGGGTATTCGACGAAATCGCGCGGCACGTTGGTGCCGGAGAAAGACGGATACGTCACGTTGGAAAGCAAGCCGTGCAGCCCGTGTCCGGCCTCATGGAACAGCGTCGTGACTTCGTCGAAAGTCAGCAGCGCTGGCTCGCCTTGCGGAGGCTTGGTGACGTTAAGATGCACACCGACGATCGCCTTGGCATCGAGCAACTGCGACTGCGCAGCATAGAGGTTCATCCACGCGCCGCCACTCTTGTTGGTCCGCGCATAGGGGTCAAAGATGAAGAAGCCAAGCATGGAGCCATCAAGATCGTCGACCTCGTATATACGCACATCCTCCTGGTATAGCGGCAGGTCTGTGCGGCGTTTGAAGGTGATGCCGTAGATCCGGTTGGCGGCAAAGAACACCCCCTTTTCCAGTACATTGTTCAATTCGAAATACGGACGCAGCTGCGACTCGTCGAAGTTGTAGCGTTCCCTGCGCACTTTCTCCGCGTAGTAAGCCCAGTCCCAAGCCGCCAGCTGGAAATTGAGGCCCTCCTTCTGGATCATCGCCTGCATATCGGCGGATTCACGCCGGGCATTCGCAATCGCGCGTGGCGTCAGGTCGGCCAGCAGCTGATTCACGGCCTCTACAGATTGCGCGGTCTGTTCTTCGAGAGCATACGCGGCATGGTTGGGATAGCCGAGCAGTTGAGCGCGTTCGGCACGCTGGCGCGCTGTGCGGCTCAGTGTTTCAAGGTTGTCGAACTCGCCACCGTTGCTGCCGCGCGCAAGCGAGGTTTCCATGATGCGCTGGCGCAAGCTGCGGTTATCCAGCGAGGCCAGTAAGGGCTGCCCGCTGGTGTTCTGCAGCGACAAGAGGAATTTTCCTGGCATGTTGCGTGCCGTCGCTTCGTCGGCGGCAGCCTGGATTTCGGCCTCGCTGAGGCCTGCCAGTTCTGCGCGGCTGTCGACTACGATCGCGCTGGCATTCACTTGCGCCAACACGTTCTGGTTGAACTTGGTTTCGAGTTCGGCCAGTTCGGAGTTTATCGCGCGCAGCCGGTTCTTATCCACATCCGACAATTGTGCGCCAGCGCGTACGAAGTCGCGGTGCGTGATTTCAATCAGGCGCAGTTGTTCCGGCTCGAGCCAGAGTGCTGCGCGCCGGTCATAGAGGCGCTTGATGCGCGCGAACAGCGCAGAGTTCAGCAGAATGCGGTCACGGTGTGCCGAAAGGAGCGGAGACAGCTTCACTTCCAGCGCCTGCATCGCATCATTGGTGTTCGCCGAACTCAAGGCAAAAAATACGCTGGCGACACGGCTCAATGTACGGCCGGAACGCTCCAACGGAATGAGCGTGTTTTCGAAAGTCGGCGCTTCGGACTGCGCGGTGATGGCGGCTATTTCGGCCAGTTGTTCTTCCATGCCGCGCTCGAACGCAGGCAGGTAAAGTTCGTCGCTGATCAGATTGAACTGCGGGAACTGCAGCGGCAGCGGGCTGGGCGTGAGGAACGGATTGCCTGCGGGGTCAGCCGGGGTGACAACCGCGTTCCCGTTGCTGGCAGAATCTGAGGAAAACGGACTTTCGGAGCAGCCGACCACCAAGACCAGTCCGGTCAAGGCAAGCAATACCCGGGTTGAAGCCACGGTGACTCCAGAAAGCAGTCTTGCGGGGAGACAGCAGAAGTAATAACAAGGTCACCATCTCATGGACGCCGCCAACTGGTCAAGGGGAATGGCGCATGCCATAGACCCAGCAGCTATGCCCTATAATTCCCGGGATATTGAAGAGAAGAACGTCAGTTGCCAGCCGCTGAAGCGTGTAGCCTTTGGGTTGTTTCCGGAAAATCGGTCACGCTGGAGGATCCTAGTCGGGGGCGGGAGGGAGGGATCGGCTCAATGAGCCGTACGAACGATCTCGATGGCGACCGCGCCAATGTCTTCGAAGCGCGTGTGTTTCACCGTCAGCCCTTTGGAGCTGGCAATGAATTGTGTACCGGCGAGAATCGCAATCTCCGCATTGCGGATCATGATGCCTTCGAAATAGTTGTAGTCAGCGGCCTGCACATTGAACAGCGCGTAATTGCCATTACCTTCAAAAATCACTTCGCCATCGCCTGCCTGCGATAACACACTTCAACCGAGGCATTGCGATTCTCATCGCCGCGGATAAACCACTCAAACTCCAGGTTTTCCAGCGTGGGCGGTTCTACCACCAGCTCGCCAGGCAGCTCCTCAGGGCTGGAACATGTACGAGAACTTCACGAAGATCTGATCGCCGTCGCGTTTGAGATCGTTGGTCACGACCACTTCACGCTCGTCTTCCACCTCGATGATGTCGAAGTTGCTCTGGTTCGTGTTGTACCCGACATACAGTGCTGACCAGGGATTGATCACGTAGCGCAGCAGGATGTCAAAGTTCAGATTCTCATCATCGATCAGACGGGTGTTGGGGCCTGCATCTGTCTTCTCGTACTGAGTGATGAAACGCAACGACATCTCGCGCGTGAACTGGTAGTTCCAGCTGCTGCGGAAAATCTCGTTGCTGAAGACCTTGCCGCGACTGCTGTCCAGTTCGGTGGTGACGAAGGAGTTGTCCACGCGCAGTCTCTCGATCGGGCGCCACAGCAGGCTCACGTCGAGGCGCTGCGTGTCTGCAACGAAAGGCAGAGTACCGCGTTTGGGCACCAGATTGAGCGCGGTACCCGTGCGGAAGGACAGGTCAAAGGTCAGGCTCGACAATGCGGTGTTGCGGTAGCGTGCGCTGACGTTGTCGTAGCTGTAACCCTGTGGGCGCACCAATCCGGCAAAGTCGATGGGACGCAGCACTTCGGTGATGTCCTGTGCGCCCAAGGTGATGCGGCTGGTGGCATAAGCCCAGTTGATGCTTGGAGAGACTTCGGAGTAGACCTTGATGCCATCCTTGTCGTCCTGATACACGAACATCATGCCGGGTGCCCAGTTGTTCAGGTTGGAATTCTCAGGGTAGATCTGGTAGTCCGAGCGCCAGTGAATGCCGGAGATGTCAGACTTGAAGAAGCGGTTCTGGAAACCCAGCTGAGCACGGAAATCCGCGTCAGTATCGACAATATGGAAGTGGGTGTTGAAGCCACGGCCCACGCGATCAATACGCACGTTGCGTTGCATACCGCTTAGTTCTGCGCCGCCGAAAGTGGGTTCGGTATTCGAGTCGATAAACTCCAGGTTGGTCACCCAGTTCTCATTGAAGCGGAACTTGCCGTCCACGCTCAGCACCCGGTTATAGCCATCGGCAAGTTCACGATCGGTGAACAACATGCCGACGCGGTCCTGCCCCTGCAGGTCGCGATAGGCACGGAAGACGCCAATATTGGCCTTCTCGCCTTTCAGTGGGTCCGTGTCTGTGCGGTTGAGGCCGGGGGCTTCGTCGTTCATCAGAATAGTGCCGAAGCCCCACTGACCGGCGCGGCCAGTCAGGCGCATGCCGCCTTCGGGGTCAACGATACGGCGCGTGAACAGAAGGATGGAGTCGGTAGCGAAGAAGTCGGCATTCTCGACGAAGAACGGACGGCGCTCCGGGTACTGCACCTCGAAACGCTCGTTCACTGTCACCTGAGGCTCGTCCGATTCTACTTGTGAGAAGTCCGGGTTCAGGGTCAGGTCCAGCACCCAGGCGTCATTGAAGACGAACTTGGCGTCGACGCCGACGTCGTATTCCTTGTCGCTCTCCATAAGCGGACCGCCGAGGGCGCGGGGGTTGATCGCCTCCACATCCCGGGCAAATACGAAGGGAATAATCTGGGTGTTGCTGCCAGGAGAGACATTGCGAATTCCAGTCAGCAGTGCGGTCTGGTTGAGACGGCCATCCACGGCGTTGGAGTACGGTGGCCAGTAGCTTTCCTCGCTCAGGCGGGGAATCTGTCGGTTGGCCTGGACGCGCCAGACCTGATCCTGGGCATCGGGAAAGCGCAAGCCGCGCAAGGGAACGGCGATGCGCACGATATAACCCTGGTCATTGACCTCACCCTCGCTGTCCCACACCGCTTCCCAGGTTGTGTCGAAACCGGCACGGTTGGAGAAGCCCTCGGTCCAGCGCGCATCCCACTGCACGCCCAGCGGCGTCACGCGGAAGGTGTAAGCCGTGCGCTGATCGTTGAAGGTGTCGATGGTTAGCTCAACGGTGTCATCGCCGCTGATGTTCTCGCGCGAGGCCAGGTTGGCGCGAATCTGTGAGGGGTCGCTGTCGAAGGCGAGAAACACGGCATATAGAGAACGCTCGTCATAGCCAATGTACACCTCGGTACGCTGGGAGGCTGGAGCACCATCGGTGGGCTCGCGCTGGACAAAGTCCTCCATCTTGGACATTTGTCGGGCCAGGGCGGTCGCGGGCGTCATTCCTGCGAAATCGCTGAGTTCTGGCGCTTGACTGATCTGCGGGATGGAAATCGTGGGAGCAGCGTCTGCCGCAAATGAAGCTGCAGGCACAGCCAAGGCCAGCACGCTCAGGAACAGACCTGGCATGAATCGGATAAAGCGCATCTTAACTCTCCGCCGGATTTGATTATTGTAGTGTCCGGGGGCCGGTTACCCCTCGTGGGACTGCGGCGGAAGTTAGCATGAAACAGGCGTTCAATCAGTCATTTTTTGTCACGACTGCTATGTGCAAAGTAGTCCGGAATTCGGCAAACAAAAAAGGGCCAGAGCATTGGGCTCTGACCCTTTTCTTTTGCGGAACTTCAATCCAATCAGTTCCCGACTTTATCCCACTGCTTGGCAGGCTCTGGCGTAGCCGTCAGCGGACTGAACGCTTCGCTGTAGAGGAAGAAGTCGGTGAGCACAGCGCGCAGATGGATGGAAGCGTTGAGGTTATCAATCACTTCCGAACCAATCTTCTTCTGTGCCAGCACGAATCCGACTGCCGCGCTCGCTTTCTTGAGATCATCAAGGATGACCTTTTCGAAATCATTCTGAGTGTTCGCCAACGTCTGGCTGACATTCTTCATGGCCTGCAACATATTTTCGAGCGTCGGGCGCGGATGCGGACCTATGCCTGACTCATCCTGAGGCGGACGGCCCTGCGCCGCATAGGCGAGCAGGAACTCGTAACCGGACTCTACTACTTCAATTTCAGCTTCCAGATTGTTCACGGTAATGTCTTACTCCGGCTTCCACTTGTTGCTGTCATGGTTTGATTTCATTTCTGCTTCGGAGATCCAGCCAGTCACCATGGAGCGAGTGTAGAAGCGCTTTTCTGGACGCACTGCGAAGTAGATGTGGATAGCGGTGAAGGCGATCAGACCCAGGGTTGCCGTACCGTGCAACAGGAAGAATATACCCAGCGTGCCTTCATCCGGAACGCTTGGTCGATCCCACCATGGGGTATTGATGTGCAGGAACAGCGTAACGCCAGTAGCTATAACAGCCAGGACCAGGAAGGTCATGGCCCAATGCATGCCCTTCTGCTCGAACGAGTATTTGCCAGGCTTGATGTTTTCATCGAAGGGCTCTTTGAAATCGCTTGGCCCGAGGATCATGGACTTGAAGTCCTGCCAGAACATGGCGCGAATGATGTGGAAAATACAGACGAAGGTGAGGATGAGTCCAGCAATCCAGTGGATGTTCAGCCAGGATATGCGAATGCCGACGATGGGGGATATGCCGGTGGCGATCAGCACCAGCACACTGCCGGCCATGATCCAGTGGAAAGCTCTGTCGATGGTGTCGTGACGCTTGATGCGCTTGCCTTCGGCAGACGGCAGCGCCTTCTTCTTGGCAAGAGCGGCCATGAAGATCGCATGTGCGGCCAGCAGAATCAGTGACACTACTGCCACTACCCACAGGAGATCCCAGGACACGCCCAGAATAACTTCCTCGCCCCATACGTCATATCGGTGTCGAATAATTTCCACAATCCTAATCCTCTGTGTTTATCTATTGTTATTTTCAAACCGAAGCCTGCTGCCCAGCTCGATCTGCACGCTGCTCAGTGCGGTCGAATGGGCAACAGGCCTCTGTTTGTCATGCTTGCCTGTGAATGGCGTTTGTACAAGATTTTCCATTCGGAAATCTTGAGTTTATTGTAATTCGCTGGTGCTGTTTCCCGGGCTGCAGCCAATCCGGCCTGCAGAATCGCCCTGTACAGGCGAGCAAGGTTAATCCACATAGTGTGTTTTATCAAGTTAAAAACCGGACACGGATTGCCTTGTAATTCGGGCAGTTGGTGGCTTTTGAGGCTTTCCAGAACGTGCCGGAAAGGGGCTCGAAATACCCCCTGGCATCTCTGGTTTGCGGGCTTGACTTCTCAAATCGCGGTGGTATCGTGTCCGCCTCCCGTTGGATTACAGTCCCGGCTTTCGCTTGCCCACAACATTTATGGTGAGCATTAATTGCAGCGCGACAAGTATGCTGTCGCGCGGTTTCAGAGGACTGGGGTAACGGGCTGGATAGTTCGCCATTAGCCGCGTCAGATCACATTTAACTTATCAGCAGCAGTCGCCCACGAAGCTTACGGCAACTCGTGACGGCCTTGCTGACTGTGATGGAAGCGTGATCGAGGCGGCAAGTACACGAAACTCGAACAGATGAGACCTGACATTTTATGAACAGCAAAGCCCACCTCCCCCTGAAATTCGGCTACCCAGAGAAAAGTGGTCTGTATGACCCGGGTAATGAGAAGGACTCCTGTGGCGTGGGCTTCGTGGCCGACATCAAGGGACGCCCCAGCCATCAGATCATGCTGGATGCCTATCATCTGAATTCGCGCATGGATCACCGAGGTGGTTGTGGTTTCGAAGCCAATACCGGCGACGGTGCCGGCATCCTGATGGCGCTGCCACACACATTCTTTGCACAGGTTGCAAAACAGGATCTCGGGATTACTTTGCCGGCAGCGGGCAAATTTGCAGTGGGCAATATTTTTCTGCCGCAGATCGCTGCCGAGCGCGCCAAATGCGTGAGCACCATCAACGCTTATATAGCCGAAGAGGGTCAGGTGTCGCTGGGTTGGAGAGACGTGCCGGTTGACCCGGTGGGTGCCGACGTTGGTCCCGCTGCCCGCACTGCGCAGCCGCATATTGCACAGCTGTTCGTGGGCGCTGCAGAGGGTCTTAGTCAGGAAGATTTCGAGCGTCGTCTGTATGTCATTCGCAAACGTTTCACGCACAAATTGCGCGGTGATTCGAGCCTGACTGAAGCCAAGATGCTGTACGCGTGCAGCTTGTCCACCAAGGTCATCGTCTACAAGGGCATGCTCACACCGGGTCAGTTGTTCCCCTTTTACAAAGACCTGACCAATACCGATTGCGCAACTCACATGGCGATGGTGCATTCACGCTTCAGTACTAACACTTTTCCTTCGTGGGATCGCGCGCAGCCGAACCGTTTCATGAGCCATAACGGCGAGATCAATACACTGCGCGGCAACGTCAACCAGATGGTTGCGCGTGAAGGCACAGTGAAGAGCGAATTGTTCGGCAAGAACATGCACGAGCTGTTCCCTGTGATCGACGCAGACTGCTCGGATTCCGGTTCCTTCGACTCGGTGCTTGAGTTCATGCTGCTGTCCGGCCGTTCGCTGCAGGAGGCGGTCATGATGATGATTCCAGAAGCCTGGCAATCTGACGTCAACATGCCGACCAGCAAGAAGGATTTTTATGAATATCACTCAGCGCTGATGGAGCCGTGGGATGGTCCCGCTTCCATCGTGTTCTCCGATGGCCATTACATTGGTGCGGTATTGGACCGTAATGGTCTGCGCCCCAGCCGCTACTACGTCACTCACGATGACAAAGTAATCATGGCGTCTGAAGTGGGCGTCCTGAACGTTGATCCAGAGAACGTCAAACTCAAAGGCCGTCTGCAACCGGGCCGCATGTTCCTGCTTGATTTCGAACAAGGCCGCCTGATTCCGGACGAAGAGCTGAAGCTGAATATCGCCAGCCGTCGCCCCTATGGTCAGTGGCTCGCGAATCAAAAAGTGACACTGTCAGACATCTCCAGCGAGACCGCTGAACACTCACTCGATGCAGAGGATGTGTTGCAGCGCATGCAAGCTTTTGGATACACCACCGAGACCATGCAGTTCATGCTGCTGCCGATGATATCCGAGGGGCGCGACCCGCTCGGCTCCATGGGCAACGATTCCGCGCTGGCCTGCCTGTCCGACAAATCACGCATGATTTATGACTACTTCAAGCAATTGTTTGCACAGATCACCAACCCGCCGATCGACTCGATCCGCGAAGAAGTGGTGATGTCACTGCAGTGCTTCATCGGACCAGAGGGCAACCTGCTGGAAACCACCGAAGCGCAAGCGCACAGGCTGAGCCTGGAGATGCCGATTCTTTCCAACAAGGATCTGAGCAACCTGCGTGACATGAACTTCCGTGGCATGCGCTCCAGAGTCATCGACATTACCTATGACAAGAGTGAGGCCAATGGCTTCCTGAAGGCTCTCGACCGCATCTGTGCGGAGGCGGAGGCGGCCATTGCTGAAGGCTATGCGTTCATCATTCTGTCTGACCGCAAGATCAGCGCGCAGCGTATTCCGCTGAGCGCACTGGTTGCCTGTGGCGCTGTGCATCACCACCTGGTAGGTAAACATCAGCGCAGCCTGATCGGTCTTATTATCGAGACAGGTGAGGCGCGCGAGGTTCACCACCACTGTCTGCTCACCGGTTACGGTGCGGATGCGATCAACCCCTACCTGGCGTTCGAAGCACTCTGGCAGGCGCGCAACGATGGCCTGCTCGGCACTTCTTTCGACACCGAGGAAAGCCTGGTCTATGCCTACAACAAAGCGGTTGGCAAGGGCATGCTGAAAGTCATGGCCAAGATGGGCATCTCGACACTGCAGTCCTACAAGGGCGCGCAGATATTCGAGGCAGTTGGTCTTGCCGAAGAGATTATCAATCGCTGTTTCGTTGGCACTGCGAGCCGCGTCCAAGGCGTCAATTTCGCCACCCTGATCGAGGAGACCGAGCGTCGTCATCGCGTGGGTTACCCCGAGCTGGATATCAATCGTCTGCCGGTGCTGACCAACCCCGGTGATTTCCACTGGCGTAATGGTGGCGACGGCCACATGTGGGACCCGACCAGTATTGCGAATCTGCAGGTTGCCGCACGTAACAACAGCACCGAGGCCTATGCGGCTTTCGCGAAGCACACCAACGAGCAGACCACTCGTGCCTGCACATTGCGCGGGCTATTGAAGTTCAAGGCTGGCGCCAATGCTCCCGTGTCCATCGACGAAGTCGAACCGGCCAGCGAAATCGTCAAGCGCTTTGCCACCGGCGCGATGAGTCTTGGTTCAATCTCTACGGAGACCCACGAGTCACTGGCGATTGCCATGAACCGCATGGGCGGCAAATCCAACACCGGTGAAGGCGGCGAAGATCCGATTCGCTTCATCCCGATGGCGAATGGTGATTCCAAGCGCTCCGCGATCAAGCAGGTGGCGTCAGGCCGTTTCGGCGTGACCATCTGGTATCTGACCAATGCCGACGAATTGCAGATCAAGATTGCCCAGGGCGCCAAACCTGGCGAGGGCGGCGAGCTGCCCGGCGGCAAGGTCGACGAATACATTGCGAAGATTCGTCACTCCACGCCTGGCGTGGGTCTGATCAGCCCACCACCGCACCACGATATTTACTCGATCGAGGACATCGCGCAGCTGATTCACGACCTCAAGAATGCCAACCGCAAGGCGCGCATCAGCGTGAAGCTCGTGTCTGAAATCGGCGTCGGCACTATCGCTGCCGGTGTGACCAAGGCGAAGACCGATCACCTCGTGATTGCGGGCCACGACGGCGGCACCGGTGCATCACCGCTGACTTCCATCAAGCACGCCGGTCTGCCGTGGGAACTCGGTCTCGCCGAAACCCATCAGACGCTGGTGATGAACAATCTGCGTTCACGCGTCGTGCTGCAGACCGACGGACAGCTCAAGACCGGCCGCGACGTAGCGATTGCCGCGCTGCTGGGCGCCGAGGAATTCGGCTTTGCGACAGCACCGCTGGTGACACTGGGCTGCATCATGATGCGCAAATGTCACCTGAACACCTGCCCGGTCGGCATCGCGACTCAGGACCCGGAACTGCGCAAGAAGTTCAAAGGCAAGCCCGAGCACGTCGTGAACTATCTGTTCATGGTGGCCGAAGAAATGCGTCAGATCATGGCCATGCTGGGCGTGCGCAAGGTGACCGACATGATCGGTCGCGTCGACATGCTGGAAACCGATGCGGCGATCACGCACTGGAAGGCCAAGGGTCTCGACCTGAGCGCCATGCTGGCGCCGGCACGGATCATCTACGAAGGCACCCAGGTGTATCAGACCATCGAGCAGGACCACGGTCTCGACAAGGCGCTGGATAACCAGATCATCAAGATGGCCCGCAATGCGCTGGAGACTGGTGAAAAGGTCAACATCGAGCTGCCAGTGATCAACACAAATCGCGTGGTCGGCACCATGCTCTCCAACGAAGTGGCCAAGCGCTTCAAGGAAGAGATGCTTCCCGAGGACACCATCAACATCAAGCTCAAGGGTTCTGCAGGTCAGAGCCTGGGCGCGTGGCTGGCCAAGGGCATCACCATCACCGTAGAAGGCGACGCCAACGACTATGTCGGCAAGGGCCTGTCCGGTGGCAAGATCGTGTTGTATCCGCCGAAGAACAGCACGTTCAAGGCCGAAGAGAACATCATCGCTGGTAACGTCAACCTGTATGGCGCTACCGCCGGTGAAGCCTATATTCGTGGCATTGCCGCAGAGCGTTTCGCGGTACGTAACAGTGGCGCGACGGCAGTCGTCGAAGGCATTGGCGATCACGGTTGTGAGTACATGACCGGCGGCCGCGTGGTCATCCTCGGCAAGACCGGCCGCAACTTCGGTGCCGGTATGAGTGGCGGTGTCGCTTATGTCTGGGACCGCGACCGCGATCTGCTCAAGCAGTGCAATGCCGAGACCTACGAACTGGAAGCGGTGAGCGACGCGACAGACATCGGTGAGCTGAAGACGCTCATCAGTCGTCATCTGGAATACACAGGCTCGACAGTAGCCGAGGCGATTCTGGACAATTGGGAAGTGTCGCTGCAGCAGTTCGTGAAAGTGATGCCGACTGACTACAAGCGTGTCCTCGCCGAGCGCGCGCTGAAAAAGGAAAAGCAGGCTCTCGCTGTTTGAGAGCCGTTCCGTTCGCGAGATGCTGATCTCGCGGGATACCAGACAAAATTTGATTAATTGGATTTAGAGATGGGCAAACCAACTGGCTTCAAAGAATTTCCACGCCGAGCAGAACCTTACCGTGCTGCCGCTGAGCGCTTGCTGGATTACAAAGAGATCTACACGCCGCACGATGACAAACACCTGCAGACGCAGGGTGCCCGCTGCATGGATTGCGGCGTGCCATTCTGTCAGTCTGGCGAGGGCTGTCCGGTATACAACCTGATCCCCGAGTGGAATGATCTGGTCTATCGTGGCCGCTGGCGCGAGGCGCTGGACCGTCTGCACAAGACCAATAATTTCCCGGAATTCACAGGTCGTGTGTGCCCGGCGCCGTGTGAAGGTGCGTGTGTGCTCGGCATCAACGAGCCAGCGGTCACCATCAAGAACATCGAAAACGCCATCATCGACAAAGGCTTCGAGAATGGCTGGGTGGTGGCGAATCCACCATCGTTCCGTACCGGCAAGAAGGTCGCTGTCGTGGGCTCCGGCCCCGCTGGACTGGCGGCCGCTGCGCAGCTGAATCAAGCGGGTCATGAGGTGACTGTGTACGAGCGTGCCGACCGCATCGGCGGCTTGCTCATGTATGGCATCCCCAACATGAAACTGGAAAAGAATGTGGTGGGTCGACGCGTCAAACTACTGGAACAGGAAGGCGTGAAGTTCGTGGTCAACGCTGACGTTGGCGGTAAAGGCCCTAACGGCATTGATGTGGACAAGCTGCTGAGCGAAGTAGACGCTCTGTGTCTGGCTACGGGTGCCACGGCTGCCCGTGATCTGAAGATCCCCCATCGCGAAGGCGATGGCATCTATTTCGCGATGAAATTCCTGACCGCGAACACGCAGAGTCTGCTGGATTCCAACCTGGCTGATGGCAACTACATCAGCGCCAAAGACAAGCACGTCATCGTCATCGGTGGCGGCGACACTGGTACGGACTGTATCGCTACCTCTCTGCGTCACGGCTGCAAGTCGCTGGTGAATTTCGAGATTATGCCGCGCCCGCCCGTCGAGCGCGCAGATGACAATCCCTGGCCGCTGTGGCCAAAGATCTACCGTGAGGATTACGGTCATCTCGAAGCGCAGCACAGGTTCGGTACCGATCCGCGCGCCTACTCGATTTCCGGTAAAGAGTTCGTCCGTGATCAGAACGGCAAGCTTCTCGGCATCAACACCGTGAACGTCGACAGCAAGTTCCAGGAAATCCCGGGCACGGTGAAATTCTGGGAGGCCGATCTGATTCTGTTGTCCATGGGCTTCCTCGGGCCAGAGGGTTATGTCGCTCAGCCACTGGGGTTGGAGCTTGATCCACGTTCCAACTACAAGGCTGCCTACAAGTCGTTTGTCACCAGCAACCCGAAAGTGTTTGCGGCTGGTGATTGCCGTCGCGGTCAGTCGCTGGTGGTACGCGCGATTGATGAAGGCCGTCTGGTAGCTGAGGAAATCAACAAGTTCCTGGCTCGCTAAGAGCGTGTGGGGGCGAGCCTGCTCGCGATTGCCCGCGACTTGCCCGCGACTGAATCTTGTGCTCAACTCAAGTGCAAGTCAGTCGCGGGCGGGCCTTTATGCCCTTCGGGTACGCTTCCACAGAAGGAACTGCCAATGCAAGACAACGTCCTGGAACTGACCCGCGTCAGCAAGCGCTACGGCGCTTTCACGGCCGTTGACGACATCAGCTTTGCTATCCCCCGTGGTGCGATCTATGGTTTTCTCGGCCCCAATGGCGCCGGCAAGACCACCACGATCCGCATGATTCTGGACATCCTCAAACCCGACTCGGGCAGCATCAACATCCTTGGCGAGACCTCCGCTCTCAATGTGCGGCAACGCATAGGCTATCTGCCGGAAGAAAAAGGGCTCTACAAGAAGATGAAGGTGTGGGCCATCATCAGCTATTTCGCCACGCTCAAAGGCATGGACAAACGTGTTGCCAAAGCGCGCGCCTTTGAATTGCTGGAGACCTATGGTCTGAAGGACTATGCTGAAGCCAAGGTCGAGTCCCTCTCCAAAGGCATGGGGCAGAAGGTGCAGGTGCTCTCCGCCGTGGCACATCGGCCCGAGCTGGTCATTCTCGACGAGCCGTTTTCCGGTCTCGATCCGGTCAATCAGGAAGTGCTCGAACAACTCATCAAAGACATGGCCGCTGCCGGGCAGACCGTCATCTTCTCCACTCACATCATGCAGCACGCCGAGCGGCTGTGTGACCGCATGCTGCTTGTTGCCAAGGGGCGCAAGATCTTCGATGGCACAATTGCCGAAGCCCGCGCGATTATTCCCCGGCGCGTCATTCTGGAATGCCAGGGTGATATTGCACCGATACTGCAGATGGATGGCATTCTGGGGGCCATCGAGAAAAACATAGAACATAGTCATGCGGAACCACTGAGTATCGGCATCCGGCACTGGGAACTGCAGATTCAGGAACATACCAATCCGCAACTGATTCTGCAGCGTTGTTTCGAAAGCGGCATCCCGCTCACGCGCTTCGATTACACGCAGCCAAGCCTGCATGATGTCTTCGTGCATCTGGTGGGCAGCGACGCGAAGGAGCACCACTTCCGATGAAGATGATCTGGCTCATCGCCGCGCGAGAATATGCGGAGAACGTCAAAACCAAAGGCTTCTGGATCGGGATTCTGCTGTTCCCCATGATCCTCATCGCAGTGTTCTTTTTTCAGAGCATGCTCGCCGAATCTGCGCCGACGCGACACTACATCCTCATCGATCAGTCCGGGCAATACGCCCCCGCTGTGGAAGCCGCCATCCGTCAGGAGCATCAGCGGCGCATCCTGCAGGAGTTCGTCGCGTATGTGATCGAACATCGCAAGGAAGCCAACCCGGAGCAGACAGTTGCCAATGCCGATGCACAGATCGACCAGCTGATTGACGACGTGGATGCCGGTGAGGTCGCCGCGCTGGATCAGTGGCTCGAAAGCGGTGGATTGAATTTTGCGTTGACTCTGGCGACGCCATATTTACGGGAAGATGCCCCTCCTTTCGTGGAGCCGCGTGAACAGTTCATCCAGGCACCTCTGCCAGAAGGCGTGGATGCCAGCGCGTCACCAGAGGCGATTATCGAGCAGATGCGGCCGTGGCTCAGTGGTGGGCGGCAGTTGCGCGTCGATGCCTCCGACGGTTCTGATGGTTCTGATGGCTCTGATGGCTCTGATGAAGAGACCAGTGATCTGTTCGCACTGATTCTGATCCCCGCGCAGGTCAACAACAGCATTCTGCGTCCATCGGCGACGCCACTGGCCATGAATCAGAGCAGCGTCGGCATTCAATACTGGGCGCGCAATCTCACGGATGTACGGCTGCCCAACGCGATCGAACGCAGTATCAACAGCACCATTCGCAACAACGAATTCGCGGCGCGCGGTGTCGATGCCGATATCGTCAGAGAGGTGCAGCGCACTCGCCTGCCGGTCAGTCGTCTGGATCCATCCGCCGAACAGGGACAAGAGGCAGTGAGTGTCGCCGATCAGTTTCGGCAGTGGGCGCCGGTTGGCTTTGTTTACCTGATTTTTGTGTCGCTGATGCAGAGTGTGCAGTACCTGCTCAGCAACACCATCGAGGAAAAATCTAACCGGATCATCGAAGTGTTGCTCGCCTCCGTGACGCCATTGGAGCTGATGATGGGCAAACTGCTGGGCATCGGCATGAGCGGCATCACCACGATCATCGCCTGGCTGCTCTCGTTTCTGGCATTCATCGTGTTCTATCCCGGCAATCAGGCCGAGGTGCTCGGGCAGTTCCTCGACGTGCTGCTCTCGTCCGATCTGATTCCCTACTTCGTATTCTATTACCTGGCCGGTTATGCGCTCTACGCGGGCATCTTCCTGGCCATCGGCAGCCTGTGCAACACGCTCAAGGAAGCCCAGAGCCTGATGATGCCGATGATCATGATCCTGATGTTGCCACTGGCCACCATGACTTACATCGCGCAGGATCCGAATGGTCCGGTGGCGCGCATCATGTCGTGGATTCCACTGTTCACACCTTTCACGATGATGAACCGTGCGGCCGCCGAGCCGCCCTTGCTGGATGTGATCGGCACGACGCTGGTGCTGTTGCTGAGCATTGCACTGGTCCTGTGGCTGTCGGGCAAGATTTTCCGCCAAGGCGTGCTCAGGACCGGCCAGCCACCGCGACTGATGGAAATTGTCCGCATGTTGCGGCAGCGACATTGAGCTGAAAGATCGACGATCCGGCCCCGCCAGCAATTACATTGGCGAAACACCGCGCCTGTGGCATGCTCTCAGCCACTCAAACAAGGATTGCAGAACATGCAGACAGTACTCGAAAAGCGCACCTTCCTCGTCCTGTTGGCGACGATCACGCTGCTGTTTGCCTTTATCCTGCGTCCCTTCTGGAGTGCCATCTTCTGGGCCGTTGTGGTCACCGTGTTGTTCGCTCCCGTGCAGGCTCGGGTGCTGGCCCGCATGGGCAAGCGCCGCAACGGTGCTGCGCTGCTGACACTGCTGATCGGTTTTGTGATAGTCATCATCCCGGTGCTGGCGCTGCTCGGGGCATTCATCGCGGAGGGGGTGGGTTTCTACGCCCGTGTCGAATCCCGGGAGATAGACCCGGCACAGTTCATTGACCAGATTGTCGGTGCCATTCCCTTCCTGCCCGAGCTTATGGAGCGTATCGGCATCGACACAGGCAGCATCCGTGAGTACCTCTCCAGTTCTGCCGTGGCGATCAGCGAATTCATTGCTCAGCAGGCACTGAGCATCGGCCGCAACACCGTCAGCTTCACGGTAAAATTGGCTCTGATGCTCTATCTTACCTTTTTCCTGCTGCGCGACGGCGAGAAGCTTGTTGGGATGATGAAGGATGCGGTACCCCTGAGCGAGAATCGCAAGCAGCTGCTGTTCAACAAATTTGTCGAAGTGACGCGCGCCACAGTTAAGGGCAACCTGCTGGTCGCGGTGGTGCAGGGCGCGTTGGGGGGGCTGATCTTCTGGTTGCTGGACATTCCGGCGCCGGTGTTGTGGTCGGTGGTGATGGCCTTCCTGTCGTTGATTCCGGCGGTCGGCGCTGCGCTGGTCTGGGTGCCGGTCGCCATTTACCTTTACGCCACTGGCGCTTGGATGGATGCCTCGGTGCTGGTGGCCTACGGCGCCGTAATCATCGGGCTGGCAGACAACATCCTGCGCCCGATTCTGGTGGGACGCGACACCAAACTGCCGGACTACATCGTGCTGTTTTCCACCATGGGGGGGCTGTCGTTGATGGGGATTAACGGTTTCGTGATCGGCCCGCTGATCGCAGCGGTGTTCCTGGCCTTCTGGAATATCTTCACCAACGACATCTCGCCGGACACCGACGACTGACGCCATGTCGGCCTGCGGTTGCAGCCTTGAACCATGCCGTGACGGCTGCTATTGTCGCGGCTTTCGTCATTTCCCCGAAAAGAGGCTGTTTCCTTGTTTGGCATTCTCGGATATCTGTACCAGCAAAAGAAGGCCGCCCGTTACGGCGTGACGCTGACCGGGATCGCCGACATCTCCTCTGCGTCTCATCTCATCATGGAAGAAAACGCCCGCATCAAGGAGGCCGTGGTAGATTTGCCTGAGAAGGGCACACCGCTGCGCATCGGTGCCTTCAGCTATATCCGCTCTGGCAGTCAAGTACAGTATGTGAAAGAGATCGGGCGCTTCTGCTCGATCGGGCGCAACGTTGTGCTCGGTGAGACGCCGCGCAACCATCCGGTGAACTGGGTATCCACCAGCATGGCTGTCAGTCATCAGTATGTGACCAATCACCAGCATGTGGTGATTGGTCACGATGTCTGGATCGCTCACGATGCAGTCATCATGGCCGGCGTGAAGATCGGCACCGGCGCCGTGGTGGCGCGCAATGCTATCGTCACAAGGGACGTGGAGCCGTATCAGATCGTCGGCGGCAATCCGGCGCGGCCGTTGCGCTATCGCTTCGATGAGGCGCAGCGTGAGGCGTTGCTGAAGAGTGAGTGGTGGAATCTGGACTATGCGACGCTCAGGGGACTGCCCTTTCACGATGTGGACGCGTTGGTGGCGGCTACGCTGGCTGACTTGAAGAAGGCGAGCTACCGCAAGATCGAGATTCGCAAGCGCCGGGTGACACTGCTCAAGTGACAGGTCTGCCGGATCAGTCCGGTTGCCACATGACGTAGCCGTCGGCTGCTTTTGCTTTACGCAGCATCTCCAGCAACGGTAACGCCCGCGTCGACACTCCTACTTTGGGTTGTTTCTCCTCTTCGTCTCTCTCATCCTCTGCCCCGTCCGTTGTCTCGTTGGTGGAGGACGCGGTCTGCTGCAGCGCCGCTTCCAATTTCTGCAGGGCCTCTTCCAGCAGTTCACCGCTCACGGCACCCTCCGTGTTGCCGCTACCGCCCATCATGTGCAGCAGAGGCAGCGCCACGTCCCCCATCATGATGAACTCTCCCGCCTGGTCACTCTTGAACTTGATGATCATAGTTGCAGGAGGACTCTCGCGTAGATGCGGCGGCCACGGCCATCGAACACCGAGGCGTCATAGTTCAGCGAGCTGCTTTCTCGGTAGGGCAGTTCCTCGTTGAAGGCATCGAGCACGCCGAACGTGAGCATCGTGGTGCCGTACAGCTCGTTTGCCCAGTCATGGGTATAGCGGTACTGCAGATCCCAGGTCTGGTAGCTGTCGACACTCTTGCGCACCATGGAGCGGACGAAGTCGTTACCGTTCTCGTAAGTGGTCTGGTACGACAGATCACGGTAGGAGCCGATATGGCGATTGGTGACCGTGACGCCATGCACATCACGGTTCCAGCTGAGCATGATGTTGCCCTTGTTGTCCGGCAATGAGCGCACCAGGTTGTCGTCTCCCGTCGTTCCAGCTGCATCAAATACGCCGATGTCCTTCAGCCCCAGCTCCAGCCCCGGTACGTCGACCAGTTTGTACTGACGCACATGGGTGTAATCGGAGCTGATGCCGAAGCGGCCCCAATCGTTATCCCAGCGGTAGGCCAGTTTCAGATCGATACCGTCCGCCACGATCACCCCGGCGTTGATGGCGCCCAGCGTCAGCGTGATCAGGTTGGCGGTGTTGTCGTTGGCGGCGCGCTGAATGCCCGGCACGATGTACTTGCGTGGGTCGACGACGCAATCCAGCCGTTGCTTCGAATCAACTCCAAACTGCGTTGCCAGCGTGGTGGGGTTACAGGCCGTATAGGGACTGGCGGCAGAGCTGGAAACCGTGGAGTTCAACACGTAGTTGGCAGGGTTTGCTGCCGCCGTGACGAATGCGTCGATTTCCGGCTGCAGAGCCGAAATCGGTGGCTGTGGCATGACGCGGTCTTCCACTTCGAAGCGCCATACGTCGGCCCCCACGCTGAAGCCTTCCAGTGCTCCGCCCGGTGTCCACATGAAGCCGGAACTAAAAGTATCGGCGTATTCGTTGCCGACATCCGGCGCGGGTCCGCCCAGCGTGTAGGTGGTCTCTGCTTCGGCATTCACATTGGTGGGAGGTACCAGTCCGGCGCGCACGCGCTGGCTGGAGATCGGATCACGGAAGGTTACGGAGGAGGACTCCAGCCCGGCGTAGATGATACCGATGTTCGGCGCTCGGAAGGACTGCGAGAATGAACCCCGCACCAGCAGCTCCTCAATCGGTCGCCAGCTGATGGCGAACTTCGGCGACACCTCGCTGCCGATCTTGCCGCCGTAGTCCTCGTAGCGCAGAGCGATCTGGGTCTCGACGTTTTCCCAGACCGGCAGCGACAGCTCGCCGAACACCGCCTTCACGGTACGGTCATGGTCATAGTTGAACGCGCACAGCGAGCAGTCGAAGTTGTTGCTGACATAGTGCGTGGCGTTCGGCTTGCCAGCCGCGTCGTAGCTCAGAATGGCATTGGGAATGCCGGGCAGGTTCAGCAGCGAGGCGCGGGACTTGTTGTTCTGATCTCGATACTGACCACCGGCCGCGAACTGGGCCATACCGCCACCCATCTCGAACAGCTCGCCGGAGATGACCGCATCCACCACCGCCAGCTTGTTGCGCTTGTCCACGACGTTGACGGTCTGGTTCATCCAGTCCATCAGTTCGGCACTGTTGGCGACGTTGGGGTTGGTCAATGCACTCAGGAAGGGGTTGTAGAACATGCAGCCACCCTGCCCTTGATTGTTGCTGGTGAGGGCATAAGACAGGCTCTCCCGGGTCGTGAACACGAAGCCGGGGAAGAAGGTCTGAGTCAGGCCTGCGTAATAGGTGTCCCAGGCGTCGGTGCCGGGCTGGCGACCGAAGTCGAAGTCAGGACGGCCGTTGGGGGTGCAGCTTGGGCCACCAAGTCCGTTGGCGGCCAGCTCGGCACGCTGACGGTTGAAGGTCTTGTAGGTCTGCTCCATGCTCGCGCCACTCCAGGAGTAGCTGACGTCATAGTTATAGGTCTTGGCACCAATCTCCAGTTCTCCACGCAGGCCGGTCTGGGCGCCAAGCGTCTGGTTCCAGGTCTCGTTATTGTCGGCGCCTGTGCGAGGAACACCGGTCTTGACGTTGGTGTAGAACGCCACGTTCGGCCCGCCATTGGTCTGGGCCACTGGCGCATTGGGAATCGACGTTGGTCGGGTCAGACCGGCCATCGGCGCGTAGTAACCCAGATTCATCACCTGGCCGCGAGCCCCTGCGTGTGCGCCGGGCTGGCCGAGGAACACAGTGGGTCCACGTGAGGAGTTGTAGCCATCGTCGGCGCGGATGGTGGTGGAGTCCGAGTATTGGAAGAATGAGTAGAATTCCGCTTCATTCTCGAACGTATGGTTGAAAGCTCCTGCGAAGCTGTCGCGGGTAGTCTCTTGAGAAATGAAATTCCATTCGGAGTTGTCTTCCCAGCAAGTACCGGCGCGCGCGCCGCGTTCTTCCCGCAGCCTGCCGATCTGGAACGGTGTACCGTCTACCGATTTGCCGGTGTAGCAGCCAGGATCGGTGTAAACAGTATTGGCAGATCCGCCATCGGCGATGTTGGCATTGGTGATGCCTTGGTTGACATACGCCGGGTTTACCTTGCCCCCGAAGAAGGGGCTGGAGATTAACGTTCCCGCGCTGCTGGCCGAACCGAGAAACTCGGAGTTTTCATCGAAATAGTTGCCGTACTGGACAGACACAGGGTCGCGCTCGAAGCGTTCGCCAGACAGCACGAAATGGGTGTCGCCGTCCTCTGTCGCCCAGCCCCAGATGGCACTGGCGGTCTTGTCGAAGAGGTCTCCCGCCTCGGCGATGCCTTGCAGGTCGCCGTAGACTTCCAGGCCTTCAAAGTCGGTCCGCATGATCACGTTCACGGCACCTGCTACTGCGTCTGCGCCGTACAGCGCCGAGCCACCATCAGTGAGTATTTCTACCCGTTCGGTCATGACCAGAGGAATCGAGTTGAGGTCGACGAACTCGCCCCCGCTGCGGGTCGTGGCGGCAGCGGAGACCTGCCGCTTGCCATTCACAAGGGTCAGGGTCGAGTTCTCCCCGAGGTTGCGCAGGTTGACGTTGGCGCTGCCCGCGACCTGGCTGTTATCCCCGGAACCAGGGTTGGTAATGGAACCGGAGTTGATCTCCAGATTCTTGATGACGTCCCAGATCACGGCGGCACCCTGTGCCTCAATGCTGTCACGGTTGACGACCTGCACAGGGGAAGGCGCATCGATTGGCGTGCCACGGATATAGGACCCGGTCACGACGACTTCTTCTACTTCGGGATCATCCTGTGCCGCTGCTGCATTTTGGGCGGCGGCAATGGACATGGTTGCGAGAATAATTGCGGATGTGATGGCTTTGCGTCTGCCTGGAATGGTTCCATGCATGTTGATTCCCCCGTGTTCTTATAATTTTGGGACTGATGTTGAACTTCAGCGTCAGCATTCAGTACAGCGGGAAATCCTTTTCAATT
>JAUSMU010000465.1 GCA_030645995.1 Gammaproteobacteria bacterium
GGCATGGGCTGGTCGAGCCGAATGAGTCAATTCTGTTGACCACCAGCACTGGCAAAGGCACCTGGGCCTCGGTGGTCAGTGGCACTGGCGCACTCAGTGGTGCAGCGACGCTGACCGGCGGGGCCGATAACGGCAATGCGAGCTATGAATTCCCCACGGGTGAGACTGAAGTGACATTGCGCTTCAACCATACTGTAGAGGGCGTGGTAAACATCAACGTCACGGGGCAGACCAGTGGCGAGACGGAGGATGTGACTCACGACGGCGATCTGACGATCGCGGCGGCGGGCTTGCGCTTCTACAACGAGACGCTGGGCAGCGGCTCTATCCTGACGCAGATCGCCGGCAAGAATTCGAACGTGGCCCCCAACAGCAATACGCTGACAATTCAGGCCGTGCGCACATCGAATCTCAACCCGAGTCAGTGTGAGCCGATCTTCTCCGCAGGTGAGACGCTGACGATTGGCTTCGCCGCAGAGTGCAAGGACCCGGGTAGCTGCGCCGCTGCACAGACCTTCCAGATCAACGGCCAGAATGTGTCACTGGTCAATGACAATGCGGGCGCTGGCGCTTCCGGGTATACGCAGGTCTCTATCCCCATTACGACTCAGCCCAGCACGGCACCGGCAGGTACGATCATCCTGAATTATTCCGATGTCGGGCAAATGGAGCTGCACGCGCAATATGACATTCCGTTCAACAATGATCCGGCTGAGACCTATCTTTCCGGTGATTACCTGACCGGCACCAGCAGCATGTTCATCGTGCGACCCTTCGGCTTCGATATCGATTTCAGCGATGATCGGCAGAACAGTGGCGGGGTTTCTGACGCGGTTGATCAGAATGGCTCGGCGTTCAAAATTGCGGGCGAAGCCTTCGATACCTCGGTAACGGCCGTGCGCTGGCAATCCGGTGACGACGCCAACAACGACGGCGTGCCGGATGCTGGTGCAAACCTGACTGACAACGGCGCGACACCAAATTTCGATCAGGACACTACCGCTGGCGACTACAGTGTGCGTGTCAGTGTCATCGAGAACAAAGTAGACGTGGCGTATCCGGCGTATGGAGTGCCTGGCGTTCTCGGCACGCCGGGTTTCGATGGCTTTGTGTCGGGCGTGCAGACGCACTCAATGACCTACGACGAGGTAGGGATTGTTGATCTGCGCGCAGATATTGTTGACGGCAATGATGCAGTCACCACGTACAAGGGCACGAGCACGGTGGAGGGCAGAGTGCTGAACGTCGGCCGTTTCTATCCGAACCTGTTCGCGGTCTCTGCGGCCACATTGACTCCGCGCGCCGATGCCTCTTGTTCTCCAGCCTCCACCTTTACCTACATGGATGAAGAATTTGCGGTCGCGATGACGCTGACTGCCAAAAATATCAATGGCGCGACCACACAGAACTATCATGGGGTGTATGCGAAGCTCGATACCCTCGCCGAGCTTGGGTTGGTGGGGTACCAGAATCTGGCCGCTCTGGCAGACGTCAACCTCACCTCGCGAGTGGAGAATGCGGTGAGTGGCGGGTTACCTGCTACCTATGGCGCAGACTGGGTGTCTGGTGTGCTGGCGCTAAGCGGCAGAATGAATTTTGCACGTGCGGCTGCCCCGGACGGGCCGTTCGCGAACGTCGAGATCGGTGTTTTGCCGACAGACAATGACAACGTGACTATCGACCCCGGTCGTTACCAGCTCACGGCTACGGGTGTGCTCAACATGAATCTCGACAACGGCAGCAATGAAGCGACGGGGTACACCCATTATCGCCTGGGTGCCGCGCACGAATTCCGCTACGGTCGCATGATTGTCAACAACGCCTATGGTCCGGAGACGGAAGCCTTGGCGCTGACGTTCGAGGTTGAGTATTTCAATGGCTCGGCGTTCGTGCGCAATTCGCTCGACAATTGTTCGCTGATCAATGCTGCGGAACTGAGTTTCAACACCTATACGGCGCCGCTGCAGGCTGGCGATACGATAATCACTGCTGGCACGACCACTGTCTATACGGGGCAGACTCAGGGTGTCAGTGTGAGTGACGACCCGTTGGAGACGTCAGCTCCCGGGGAGGGCAATGCCGGCATAGTGAACCTGGAGCTGGATCTCAGTGCAGCCACGGGTCTCGACATGGAGTACCTGCAGTTCGAGTGGGATGACGCGGGCGATGACTACAACGAGAACCCGCAGGGGCAGATCGAATTCGGTCAATACCGTATGCATGACCGCATCATCAACTGGCAGGAAATCTACAACACCGCGACGCCTTGATCCACACAAAACCTGTGGGAGCGGGCCCGCCCGCTCCCACAGTGGCAATCAGGCGTCGTCATCTCCTTCGTCGTCGCCGTCCCCATCGATCTTCAATTCCTTGATCTTGCGCGTCAGCGTGTTGCGGCCCCAGCCCAGCAGCAGAGCTGCATCGCGACGGCGGCCCGCAGTGTGCTTGAGCGCGACTTCAATCATCGTGCGTTCAAAAATCGGCGTGGCTTGATTGAGAATCTCCTTGTGGCCCATGTTCAATTCCTGATCCGCCCAGTTATAGAGCAACTGTGACCAGCTGCCAGAACTGCTGCTCTGCGCCTGTGGCTCCAGCAGCTCGGGCGGAAGGTCATCGATATGCACTTCACGGCTGGAGGCCATGACGGTAATCCAGCGGCAGAAATTTTCGAGTTGACGCACGTTGCCTGGCCAGCTGAGCCCTGTGAGGTATTTTTCCGTCTCGGGGCGCAGTACCTTCGGTTCCGCTTCCAGTTCTTCGGCTGCCTTGGCGAGAAAATGCTGCGCCAGTCGTGGAATGTCCTCGCGTCTGTCACGCAAGCGCGGGATGTGAATGCGAATGACGTTCAGGCGGTGGAAAAGATCTTCCCGGAATAAATGTTTGGAAACGAGCAATTCGAGATTCTGGTGCGTGGCGGCGATAATGCGCACGTCCACTTTGATTGGTGTGTGACCACCGACACGATAGAACTCGCCGTCAGAGAGCACTCGCAACAGGCGCGTCTGTGTCTCTGCTGGCATATCCCCAATCTCGTCGAGAAAGAGCGTGCCGCCATTGGCCTGCTCGAAGCGTCCCGTGCGTTGTGCGGTGGCGCCTGTGAATGCGCCTTTTTCATGACCGAACAGTTCTGATTCGATCAAATCCTTCGGAATCGCCGCCACGTTGAGCGCGATGAACTGATTGTTGCGGCGTGGGCTGTGGCGATGCAGTGCGTGGGCGACCAGCTCTTTGCCGGTGCCGGATTCGCCATTGATCAACACTGTGATGTTGGACTGCGAGAGTCTGCCGATAGCGCGGAATACCTCCTGCATCGCCGGCGCCTCGCCGATGATATCCTTGCGGCTCTCCAAAGTTGGGGCGGGTACCTCCACACTCTTCTCGCGCGAGTGCTCAAGGGCTCGCACTGTCATCGCTACTGCTTCGTCTATGTCAAACGGCTTGGGCAGGTATTCAAATGCGCCACGGCTGTACGAGGACACGGCGCTGTCCAAGTCAGAGTGTGCCGTCATGATGATGACAGGCAGCAACGGATATTGATCATGAACGGTCGACAGCAGATCCAACCCATTGATCCCGGGCATGCGGATGTCACTGATGATGGCGTCTGGACGCTCTCTTTCCAGCCGATGCAGCAGGTCCTCACCATTATCGAAACACAGCGTGTTCAGTCCGGTTTTCGTCAGGGACTTTTCCAGCACCCAGCGAATGGATTTGTCATCATCCAGTACCCATACTGAATTGTGCTTGTTCATGATCGAGTGTCCTTCCTAGTGTTGATGCGTCTGCCCGGCGCAACCGGGATGTAGATGGCGAAGCGGGTCTTTCCGGGTTTGCTGTTGCACTCAATCATGCCCTTGTGCTGCGTGATAATGGAGTGCGCGATCGAAAGTCCCAATCCGGTGCCCTCGGCGCGACCGCTGATCATCGGGTAGAAGATGCTGCCTATCAGGTCATCGGGAATTCCCGGGCCGTTATCGATGACTTCTATCCTGGCGACCAGGCGATGAAACGTGGGGCCGATGGTGACGTTGCGCAGAACTCGAGTCGTCAGCTCGATAATGCCGGTGCTGTGGCGCACATTGGGGGTTTCCAGCGCCTGCATCGCGTTGCGAACGATATTGAGCACGGCTTGAATCAATTGTTCGGAGTCGGCCATGACGTCGGGAATACTGGGGTCGTAATTACGGACAACTTGGATATCCTTGTCGACGACCTCTGCCTCAATCAGGTTGCGGACGCGCTCCAGAACCTCATGAATATTGATGGGTTTGAGTTCAGGCAGTTTGCGCGAACCGACCAGTCGGTCGACGAGTTTGTGCAGGCGATCCGCTTCCTCGATGATCACATTGGTGTAATCGGTCAGATCACCGTCGGGTAATTCCTTGGCCAGCAACTGCGCTGCACCACGGATGCCTCCCAATGGATTCTTGATCTCGTGGGCCAGCCCTCGTACCAATTCCCGGGTGGTCTCGTGCGTGGAGATTAGCGCCTCTTCCTTGCTGATGCGCTCTGCATAATTAATTGCTTGCACCTCCATCAAAATGCTTGCACTGCCCATCTCCAGCAGAGGGGTGATGCTGTAGTCGACACTGATCGTGCCACCACTGAGAACGTGTAACTCAGCCTTGCGTTTGGTGAAGCTGCGATGGCTGGTTTGGGCATTGCGGATTTCGCTCAGATCCTGCCCGAAGTCCAGAAAGATATCGGTGATGAAGGCTTTGTGAAACTGGCGACCGCTGATGGCCAGGATGCTCTCGGCCGCCAGGTTGATATAGCCCAGACGCAGTTCGTGATCGAAAACGATCACGCCGGTGCCCAGACTATCCAATAGACGCTTGTGCAGGTTTTCAATGGTCAAGGGGACTGCTCACTTTCAGGGCAGCAATGCTGCTTAATTGCTGGCTTTAAGCTTGATATGCAATAAGCAAACCAAGTGTGGAAATTCCACAGGGTGAGAGGTTTGCTGGGGTGTGGCGCGAATTCCCCCTCACTATGCACCACAATAGTGCGTCAGGCAATTAACGAGGGTTTTAAATTGGGGCTTGTGGGGCAGGCCCGCTCCCACAGAGGGATTTGGCAGGCGAAAAAAAGCCCGGACAGAGCCGGGCTTCTTGGTCTAGCGGTCCAGCGAACCCTAAAAGCAGGTCTTAAACACTGTAGTACATATCAAACTCAACAGGGTGCGTGGACATGTTCAAGCGTGTGCAGTCCAGTAACTTCAGTTCGATGTAGGCATCGATCAGGTCGTCGCAGAACACGCCGCCTTGCTTCAGGAAGTCGCGGTCCTTGTCCAGCGCCTCCAGCGCCTCGTCCAGGGAGTAGCAGACGCGTGGAATCAACGCTTCTTCTTCCGGCTCCAGGTCGTAGAGGTCCTTGGTGGCTGGGTCGCCTGGGTGAATCTTGTTCTTGATGCCGTCGAGGCCGGCCATCAGCATCGCTGCGAAGAACAGGTAAGGGTTCGCTGTCGGGTCACCGAAACGGACTTCGATACGGATGGCGCGTGGGTTGCCGCCAAGAACGTAAGGAATACGGATCGCTGCAGAGCGGTTGCGTGAAGAGTAGGCCAGCAGAGTCGGGGCTTCGAAGCCTTTCACCAGACGCTTGTAAGAGTTGGTAGAGGCGTTGCCGAAGGCGTTCAGTGCTTTGGCGTGCTTGATGATGCCGCCGATGTAGTACAGCGCTTCCATGGACAGGCCAGCGTACTGGTCGCCCGCAAATACGTTCTTGCCTTCTTTGGAGATGGACATGTGGACGTGCATACCGCTGCCGTTGTCACCTACCAGAGGCTTGGGCATGAAAGTCGCTGTCTTGCCATAAGCATCCGCTGTGTTGTGGATGCAGTACTTCAAGATTTGGACTTCGTCGGCTTTCTTCACGAGCGTATTGAATTTGGCACCGATTTCCAGCTGGCCGGCATTGCCCACTTCATGGTGGTGCAGCTCGATGACCAGACCCATTTCAGTCATGGTGTCGCACATTGCGCCACGCAGATCGTGGAAGGAGTCGATTGGAGGAACGGGGAAATAACCGCCTTTCACTTTTGGACGGTGGCCCTTGTTGCCGCCTTCGATCGCTGCGTCGCTTGACCAGGCCGCTTCGTCGGAGATGATCTCGAAGAAGGAGCGGTTCATTTCAGTCTTCCACTTCACCTGGTCGAATACGAAGAACTCAGGCTCCGGACCGAAGAAGGCTTTGTCGCCGATGCCTGTAGACTTCAGGAATTCTTCCGCACGACGCGCGACAGAGCGCGGATCACGGTTGTAGCCCTGCATGGTCTTCGGTTCGATGATGTCGCAGGTGATGTTGATCTGTGGTTCGTCAGCGAACGGATCCAGCACGGCTGTGCTGTCGTCCGGGCGCAGGATCATGTCGGATTCGTTGATACCTTTCCAGCCAGCGACTGAAGAGCCATCGAACATCACGCCTTCCATGAAGGTCTCGTCGACCACGGTTGACGGGAAAGTCACGTGCTGTTCTTTGCCTTTGGTATCCGTAAAACGGAGGTCAACCCACTTTACATCGTTATCTTTTATTAATTTCAAAGTCTTTGCAGACATTCTTGATCCTCCGAGTGATCGAGATCGTGACAACAGTTCGTGACAGCGTCACCTGGCCGCAGTAAGTGGCAGTGCGATATCACGGGTTAAAGGCTGGAACCGCCGACAGGCTCGGGATTCCTCAGTAAAGCCTCACTATAACGCGGGACGCCGAAGAAGTGCAGTGGGCTGCGCTCAACAAGCTGCTCCATCGGGACTATAATAGCGCGCCAGCGGGCCTTGTGTGCAGGGGTGGAGCAAAATATATGCCAGTAGA
>JAUSMU010000468.1 GCA_030645995.1 Gammaproteobacteria bacterium
TCCGCACTGATCACTTGCCGCTTCTCAATCAGCCCTTGCAGGGCGGCAAACACAGCGGCATCGGCATTGCTCTGCAGCCACGCCATCTGTTCAGCAGCGATCCTCGCATCGGTATCCAGCAATAAATAATAGACCAGCGCACGCGCACTGAAGGGATCATGCGCAGCGTCCAGAAGCACCGGGGGAATGCTCCCGAGCAGCGCTCGCGCCTGCTGAATATCGGACTCCTGCAGATTACCCGCCCGGGCCAGCAGCGCGTCAGTCATTAGCAACGCCGACTGCATCCCCGCGTCTACGCCTCTCGCCAAACCACTGGCGGCACCAACGCCCTCTCCCGAAATTCCCTGCCCTGCCGGCCCCTGCGCTCGCGCAGGCTTTGATTTCACCTCGAAACTGCCATCCCACTGCGGTTGTATGCGGCGAATACGCTGCTCCAGTGGGGGATGAGTAGAGAACAATGAACTGAATGACATCCGCAACCCATTGCTGAACAGCGCATGGCTGATTTCGGACGCACCGGGATTCTCCAGCACCGACCCTTGCGGCGCTGCACCGATCCGCTTCAGAGCGTCGGCGATCCCATCGGGATTGCGGGTGTACTGCACAGCTGAGGCATCGGCCAGAAATTCGCGCTGTCGGCTGACGGCTGCCTTGATGAGATTGCCGAAAAAAGTCCCTGCATACCCGATCACCATCAGACCCAGTGCCACCACAGCGATCTCGCCACCGCCCTTCTTCGAACGGCGCGTCCTGCCGGTGCTGCGCAGCAGGTAATAGCCCATTACACCCAGCACCATGATGCCGTGCAGGATGCCGATCAGGCGGATATTCAAACGCATGTCGCCATGCAGGATGTGGCTGAACTCGTGGGCGATCACGCCCTGCAACTCATCCCTACCCAGGGTTTCGATAGCGCCGCGAGTGATGCCGATGACGGCATCGGCTGGCGTGTAACCAGCGGCAAACGCATTGATGCCCTGCTCCTCCAGCACATAGACCGGCGGCACCGGCGTGCCAGACGCTATTGCCATCTCCTCCACCACATTGAGGATTTTCTGCTCGGAGAGATTGCTGCCACCGGGGATCAACAACTTACCCTGCAACAGTTCGGCGACACGGGCGCCGCCCCCGGCCAGGCTGGCAATCTTGTAGAGACTGCCAAACCCCACCACACCGAGAATCGCCAGTGAAACCCACAAAAAGAGGCGCCAATCGAAGCGCTGGAACAATGGAAGGTTGGCAGGAAGGCTCTCCGCCACCATGCCCAGCGTGACCATCACCAGCAGATTGGTGATGGCGATGAGACTTAACAGCGCGAGCGCGAACAGGACGACCAGTTTGACCGTGTTGCGACGGGCAATGTCCTGCGAGCGGAAGAAGTCCATAGGAGGTTAGAACGACACCTTGGGTGCCGCCTGAATTTGAGCACTGTCCTCGAATTTCAACAGCGTCGCGTCGGCACCATGACCAAACATCGTGGCGACGACCACCGGCGGGAAGGATTGCTTGTAGGTATTGTATGCCATCACCTGATCATTGAAGGCCTGCCGTGCAAAGGCCACTTTGTTCTCCGTGCTGGTGAGTTCCTCGGTCAACTGCATCATGTTCTGGTTGGCCTTCAAGTCTGGATACGCTTCCATCACCACACTGAGGCGGCCAAGTGCAGCGCCCAGTGCGCCTTCCTTACCTGCAAGATCCTGAATAGCGACAGCGCTGCTGGGATTGGCTGCCGCAGCAGCCAGACCGGAGGCGGCAGCATTGCGCGCGGCGATCACGGCTTCGAGCGTTTCACGCTCGTGGGACATGTAAGCCTTGGCGGTCTCGACGAGATTGGGGATAAGGTCGTAACGACGCTTCAGCTGCACTTCGATCTGGGCGAAGGCGTTTTCAAAGCGGTTACGCAGACTGACGAGCTTGTTGAAGATGGAGATCGCGTAAAAAGGGGCTATCGCGATCAGGGTCAGGATAACAATCGTTACAACTGTCATGGCAGCTCCTCTGTCTGTAAAGGCCTTGGGCGGGATGCCCGGGCGCAGTCTAGCACCCGAGCGCAGGGACTGTCGCCTGCGGGGCAGGCTCCCACAGTCAGTGCGGTGCCCTCCTGTGGGAGCTTGCCATGCAAGCGATACCGCTAAGGCAGCGTCAACGCCACAATACGCGCAGACTCCCCACGCGAGCTGACAGCCATCACCAGGTACTGCTTCCCTTCATACATGTAGGTCATCGGCACACCCGTGACAACGCCCGGCATGTCGATCCTGGCAACGATGTCGCCGGTCGCCTTGTCGTGCGCCCACAGCACTGGATCTCCACCAACACCCTCACCGGCAAACAGCAAGGTCTTGGTCAACACCAGTCCGGAGCGGGTCGGCTTGCCAGTGCGGCCTATGTCCACGCCCTGCAACAGCGGATGGTTCTTGATGGCGGCAGGCGTATCACCGTTCACCACTTGCCACACATGCTCGCCGCTCATCATGTCGATCGCCGTGATGCGGCCATAAGGAGGCTTGACCAGCGGGATGCCATCGACCGACGGTGTGCGGCTACCACCCTGGATGTAAGCAACGCTGGACGCGTCCGGCTCGTGCGTCAGCGACAACACGCTGGTCGCGGTTCGGGACGGCACGTAGATCAGACCAGTCTCGGGGTCATAGGCAGAGCCTTCCCAGTTCGAGCCCCCTGTGGAAGACGGCAGGTGCAGCGTTCCCTCGGTACCATCCTTGGGATCTTGGAACAGCGAGGGCGGCGTAAAGACTGACGTACTGAAACGGAACCTGGACGCCGCCTCTTTGGCCCTGGCCAGAATCTCTGGCGTGAAGTCGACCAGATCGTCTTCCTGGAAGCCCTGACGGTCAAATGGCAGCGGTTTGACCGGGAACGGTTGCGTCAACGCGGTCCACTCACCGGGAACATCGGTACCCGGTACCGGACGCTCCTCCACCGGGAACAGTGGCGTACCTGTGGCACGATCAAACAGGAACAGGTGCGACTGCTTCAGCGTCTGGATGACAGTCTTGCGACCGTCGGGCAGGTTAGCCAGAATCGGTGCCGAAGGGGTATCCCAGTCCCAGATGTCGTGGTGAGTCGTCTGGAAGTGCCAGACCTTCTCGCCGGTTTTGTAGTTCAGGGCGACAGTGGAGCTGGAGAACAGATTATTGCCTGGACGATCGCCGCCGTAACGGTCACCCGTCGCCGCTTCCACCGGCAGGAACACCAGACCCAGTTCTTCGTCGGCAGACATCGGCGCCCAGACACCGGCGTTGCCAGTGAAATCGGCTCCCGCCAGCCAGGATTCATAGCCTTCTTCGCCCGGCTCGGGAATGGTCTTGAAGGTCCACAACAGCGCCCCGGTAGTCGCGTCAAAACCACGGATGTCGCCCTTCACGTTGCTCGCCGATATAGGGCGCATGCCAACCAAGTGCGCGGCACCGGCAATCACGACACCATCGACAGCCATGGGCATGAAGGACATGCCAATATCCAGGTCTTCACGACCCGGCCCACGACGCAGCCCTTGCTGCAGATCGACCCAGCCCTTGTCGCCGAAAGACTCGATCTCGCGGCCGGTGGCGGCATCCAGCGCTACCAGATAATAGCCGGGGGTCATCACATAAATGGTCTTCTGACCGTTGTTGTCGTAATAGGTCAAGCCCTTCCCGGATCCCTTGCGCGGCGCGGCGTCGAAACGAGCGCCTTCATCGGGACGCCACATCCACAGCATCTGGCCACTGGCCGCATCCAGTGCCACGACGTTACGCGTCGCGCCCGCAGTCAGGTATACACGGCCATCGACCATCAGGGGAGTCGTCACACTGGTGTTTTCCGGCTCTGGCCCGAACGGTCCGGTGTCAAAAGACCAGGCCGGGGTCAACGTGGCGACATTCGCAGCATTGATCTGGTCAAGCGGTGCATAGCGCGTCGCGGCATTGGAGCCATTGAACACGGCCCACTCGACGGTGTCGCTGCCTGCAGCGGAAGCGGCCACTGGCGTAATTGGCAGCGCAGTCAGAGCGTCGGCCGTCAACGTGCCGCCCGCTATGGGAACGCCGCCGTTCTGCAGCAAATAGGCCGTCAAGTGCAGGTAGTCGTCATTGGTCAGCGAGCCCGGAGTCTCGGCTGGCATAGTCGTGCGAATAAAATTGTAGAGATCCCCGCCCGTGCGGCCAGTCCAGGTGGCACGCACGCGCGCGTTCATGTCCACTGGCACGTGGCAACGGGAACATTCGGCTTCAAACACTGCCTGGCCACTCTCGACGCTGGCTTCCTGCCCATAGGCGGAAGCAACACCCATTATGCTGAAAAGCAGGAACAATGAAGATTTTGTCACGCGTACACTCCTTCTGGAACCTTCCAAATAATTGGTGGATCTAAAACGGGCGCCGATACTACCGCTTTTGTTTCTGCCGGAATAGCAACTGCCCTACTCTCTCACGCAAAATCACAGTCTTTCCGCAATCATTTCGGTGTCTCCCTAGTGAAGCCCGATTTACGCCGGGTGGACAGCAAAGACCCGGTTCTGTCAGTATGCCGCCTCTTGAGAATTTGCCTCATGACCAATGACAACATACCATTTATTAACAGCGGATTAATGGCGATGGCTGCTGTTGAAAAATAGCGCCACACCGCCAGATAAAGAGGGAAAGTAATGAGTGACCTGCCAAAGTGCCCACAGTGCGCATCCGAATACACCTATGAGAACGGCGACCTTTACGTCTGCCCCGAGTGCGCCCACGAATGGCCCATAGTCGCTGCCATACCGGCGAGTAGCGGCGACGAAGCACGCGTCATCAAGGACGCCAACGGCAATATCCTGCAGGATGGCGACTCGGTCACTGTGATCAAGGACCTGAAGGTCAAAGGGTCTTCACTCGTCGTGAAGGTCGGAACAAAAGTGAAGAACATTCGCTTGGTCGACGGCGACCACGACATCGACTGCAAGATCGATGGTATCGGCGCAATGGGGCTTAAATCAGAGTTTGTCCGCAAGATTTAAGTTAATTCGTATCGGTCACAGTCACCGAGAGTGGCAACGGCATGGCCTCCGGCAGTCAGCGTTTGGATCGCTTTCTCAGCAGAACGCTGGGCATCAATCGCCGGGAGGTCAAGCCATTGCTCGCGCAAGGACGCATCTTGGTGGATAACCGAAGCGTCAGCGCCGCCGATCACCTAATCGATGAGTTCTCCCACATCACTTTCGATGCGCGGGTACTGCAGGCAAAACTGCCCATCTACCTCATGCTGCACAAGCCCGTCGGGTTTCTCAGCGCCACTACTGATCCCCAGCACACCACCGTGATCGACCTGCTGCACCGTGCCGACAAGAACGATCTGCACATCGTAGGGCGTCTGGACCGTGGCTCCTCCGGACTGCTCCTGCTCACCAACGACGGTCGCTGGTCGCGCGCGCTCATGGCGCCGGAGCACGACGTCCCCAAAGTTTATCTCGTCACCTTGCAGAACCCCCTGACACCAGACTATGAGAAAGCCTTCGCCGAAGGCATGTACTTCGACTACGAGGACATCACCACCCGCCCTGTCCGACTGGAAATTCTGGAAGAGCGGCTAGCCCGCGTCACGCTGGTGGAAGGCCGTTATCATCAGATCAAACGCATGTTCGGGCGCTTCCGCAATCCTGTCCTCGCACTACACCGCACGGCAATCGGGAATCTGCAGCTGGACCCAGCACTGGCGCCGGGTCAGAGCCGGGAACTCACAGCCGCCGAGCTGAAAGGATTACAGGGCTAGGGGCGACGGAAATGCTGGCCGCCACGCTGATTGTGGGAGTAGAATCCGGTCAGGCTAAAAGCAGTACAAGAAGCGGTATAACAACAAAAACTATAAGGAGACCCTCATGAAAACCAACCACTGGAAGCACCTGCTGTGTACCGCGATGCTGTCATTGCTGGCACTTCCCGCCGCCAATGCTGCTGACCGGATCGGCAACTTTGCTCTGCTGGACACCACCGGCGATTTCCACCAGCTCAACAAGTACGGTTATCAGAATGCTGTGGTCATCGTGGCGCAGGCCAATGGCTGCGAAGCGAACTACAATCAGCACCACAAATACAAGCTGTTGGAAACCACCTGGAAAGAGCAAGGTGTCACCGTCATGATGCTGAACGTGGCCGGTGAAAGCCGTGATGCGGTCAGGGCCGAAGCACAAGCCTATGATTACAGCTGGCCAGTGCTGCTCGATAGTTCGCAGCTGGTGACCGAGTCGCTGGGAATTACCCGAGCTGGCGAGATTGTAGTACTTGACCCGGAACGTCTGCAGATTCTGTACCGTGGTGGTCTCGATGTAATTCCACGCGATCCCGCTGCTCCATCGGTGACGCATCTGGGCGACGCCATTCAAGTGGCCATCGCCGATGGCACCCGCGACGCCGAGACCGTGGTGACACAGCCCGACGGTTGCGACATCAGCTTCCCCGCCAGAGAGATGCATGCGTCCAACACGCCAGATTACGCCGCCGACATCGCGCCGATCCTGAAAGAAAACTGCGTAAACTGTCACCGTGTCGGCGGTATCGCACCGTTCGCCATGGACAGTCACGCCATGGTGCAGGGCTGGTCGCCGATGATCCGCGAAACCTTGCTGACCAAGCGCATGCCCCCCGCGCAGGTCGATCCGGACATCAACCACTTCTCCAACGCCCGCTACATCAGTACCGAAGATCTGCAGACTCTTGTGCACTGGATCGATGCTGGCGCCCCGGCTGGCGATTTCGCCACTGACCCGCTTGAAGGCCTGACCTTCCAGGAAGGCTGGGAACTGGGCGAGCCGGATCTGGTGGTCTACGCCGAAGACTTCGTGATCCCCGCCACCGGCGTGATCGAATATCGCTACCCGCTCATCGACCTGCCCTTCGAGGAAGATGTCTGGGTCAAGGCCGTGCAATTCGTCCCGACCGAGCGTTCCGTGGTTCACCACATGATCGCCAGTGTTGTCGAGCCACAGTACAGCCGCGAGATGGATGCCAGCGAGCGTGGCGAAGTGCGTTTCCTGGAAGGTTATGCACCCGGCAAGGAGCAAGCGACTGTGTTCCCGGAAGGCACCGGCGTGTTCATTCCGAAGGGCTACAAGATCCGTCTGGACTCCCACTACACCACCATGGGCCGCGAAGTTCGCGATCATACAGCCATCGGGATTTACCTCTCCGACGAAGTGCCGGAGCACGAGTTCCGCACCTACCGTCTGTCTCATGAAGGAAGAAGCCTGGTGATTCCGCCCGGTGTGAAAGACCACCGCATGTATGCCAGTTATGTGTTCAATAAAGAAGTCACCATGTACGCATTCCGTCCGCACATGCACACGCGTGGCAAGGAAATGCGCTTCAAGGTGGTCTACCCGGACAACACCACTGCAGACCTGCTCAACGTGGCGAACTACAACTTCGGCTGGCAGCCCACGTATCGTCTGACCGAGCCAATGGTGTTGCCAGCGGGTTCACGCGTCATGATCGACGGCGCCTTCGACAACTCCGAGTACAACCCCGGCGCATGGGACCCGACAGAGGTTTCCAACGGCGGCGAGCAGACCTGGGATGAGATGTTCGCGGGCTACCTGACCTACACTTACAACGAAGAGATGTAAGCCAGGGTCAGGAGCCGGTGCAGTAGAAGCGATCAAACAAAAGGGCCAGTGCAGAGAAGCGCTGGCCCTTTTTGTTTTCGATGAGAAAAATTGCGGATCAGGGTTGGGTGCAGTGCGCACCACTGGGCGCCTGGCCCGAACCGACAGCGATCAGGGGCGGCGCATTGAAGGGGTTGATCGGCGTGGAGTCGGCGTTGTCGACTATCAGCAGCACCAGGATGAAACCGAGCGCCAGCATGCCGACGACAGGCCGACCGGGAAGCTGCCCTTGCAGTTTGATGGGATCATTCATACGCCACTGCCTCCAGCCGCAGTCTTGATCGCATTGCTTGAAATCAACAGACGTGGCCGCAATCGCAGCCCCACACAAGAGCCACCAAACGCCGCGACAAACCACACCCAGCCATGCACGCTGCCGGTGGAGACGCCACTGAAGAAGGCGCCGACATTGCAGCCCAGCGCCACTCGGGCGCTGTAACCCATGATGACTCCCGCCACCAGGACCACAGCCCAGCTGCTGGCACTGAGCGCCGCGATCTGCGGGTCGGGATTGTGCTTCCAGCGCATTGCCAGAAACGCACCGGCCAGCAGGCCGATATTGGTCAACGAGGTGACGTCCGTCAGCAGACTCTGCTGCAGACGCAGCGCATGGGCAGGCGCAGACCAGAATGTGGTCGCAGCCACCTCCATCCCTGCGGCTTGCGCAAACTTGGCCCCCCACAGCCCCAGACCGTAGACCACGCCCCAGGACTGACCGGCGATGACGAGATTGAGCGACGCGAACACGGCGATGAGCAATGCCGCCACCCAGAGTCGCTTGGGAATACGACGCTTGTCCGGCGCCGATTTCATGTACACCAGAGCGCCCAATCCTGCCAGGCCAGCCAGTGTCACGCCCAGTCCGGCGCCTTCTCCGAAGATGCCTTGCAAGGTATAGACGGGCAGGCTGCCCAGCCCCGTCCACCACGGCAAGTGCAGCGTACCGAAGAAGCTGCCGGCGATGAAGCCGAACAGTGCGATGAGCGCGAGAAGATTACCGCTGCCGGCATTGACGAGAGTGCCAGAGCCACAACCCAAGACGATCTGCATCATGACGCCGAACACGAAGGCTGCAGCAATCATGGCGAAGCCGACGGGCGCATGTGCACCGCTCAGTTCATCTGGAAAGTTGGCAAGGAGAGGAAAGGCAACGAGTGCGGCGAGCCCGATGGCCACAAACTGCGCGAGCAATCCACGACCATCACGCTCGGTGACCATTACTCGCCAGGGACCCGCGAAGCCGAAGCGCAGGCCTTCCAGCACCAGCCCCAGACCGAGTCCGACCAGCATCAGGAGGGCAGCGCGCGGCCCGGCGGTGACAAAACTGCCCAGCACCAGCAACAAGCCCAGCAATACCAGGCCAGTACGGCGAACGGGAATTGGCAACGAGACGCTCATCGATCAGGATCCCAGCAGTTCACTGAACCAGCCCTTGGTCATGTCCCAGTAAATCTTGACGCGGCTGGGCTGGTTATCCATGGGGCGATCGGTCAGTGACCATTCGGCCATGCTCTCGGCGTACAAGCGGGTATTGGGGACCCCTTGCAGTTCGCTGAGGACGAACCAGTTGACGGAGGCCTGATGTCCGGTATTGCAGAAGGACACGGTCAGTGGAGCCTCTTGCACCGGGTAGCTGGAGAGGATGCTGCTCATCTGGGGCAACTCCTTCATGCGATTGCCGTCGAACCAGGATTCGAAATTCAGGTTGCCGGCACCATGTATCGTACCGGGACGACCTGCCGAGGACTGCAGGCCTTTGAAAAAGCCGTCCGGGCGCGCGTCGATGAGGCGCGCGCTGCCTTCGCTGACCAACGTCTCTACTTCCGCAGTGGTCACACGCCACTTGTCGCTCCACTGTGGCACGAAAGTGGAGGGGGCAATCTGATCGGCGACGCTGCTGATCGGCAGACCAGCCTCTGTCCAGGCGGCGAAGCCACCGTTGACGACGGCCAAGTCAGTGATGCCCAGAGATTTCAGTGTCCAGTACACGCGGGTCGCGGAGCCCATGTCGGCGGGGTTCGTCCCCTGATGCACGATGGCGACGGGCGTATCGGCACGGATGCCGAGGCTCTGCACGAGTGCGGTAAGCTTCTCCAAGGCAGGCAGTGAACCGGGATTTGCCTGCGGACCGCGCCACTGTGGATATGGAGCATTGGCAGCACCGGGTATGTGGCTGGCGGCGAAGTCACCCGTCACATGAATCACGCGCACAGAGCGGGAGCCGCCCATGATGGTCGCGAGCTCTGCTGGTTCGAGCAAGGGCTCCCAGCCCGGAGGAGCGGCGTGCACCATCAGTGGCAAACTGGAGAGAAGCAGGCCCGCTGTCAGCAGCTTGCGGAACAGATAACCGAGGCGAATTCGTATTGAGTTGAGCATGGGTGTTTTACACCTCTTCAGGTTGTGGATGGTCGTTATGTGTGCCTTGTGTATCACAGTCCTCGCCCGATGAGAATGCACGCTCACAAACAAATCCCCCGTGCCTGCTATGATCACCTCTAGGATCACACCCAGGATGACACCAGACATTGCCATGACGAGAGGCACAAATGATCAGACCCGCCCGCCACGATGACGCTCAGCGCATCACTGACATCTACAACCACTACATCCTCAACAGCACGATCACCTTCGAAGAGGCGGCCGTGTCACCCATGGAGATATCCGCACGACTGCAGGCGATCGAATCCCGTGGCCTGCCCTGGCTGGTCATCGAAGAAGATGGCGTCGTCATGGGTTTCGCCTACGCCAGCACTTGGAAGGCCCGACCCGCCTACCGCTTCACCGTCGAGATCACCATCTACCTCGCCCACGACGCCACTTCCTCCGGCCGTGGGTCGGACCTGTATAAGTCATTGTTTAATAAGCTACGTGCCCTTCCGGTGCATGCGGCAGTAGCCTGCATAGCCTTGCCAAACCTGCATAGCGTCACCTTGCACGAGAAATTTGGCATGAAAAAGGTGGCCCATTTCAGCGAAGTAGGCTTCAAATTCGACCGCTGGCTGGACGTGGGGTATTGGCAGGTCAATCTGTGAATTTGTAAATTTGGGGTCAGAGTAAAAATACAGCCTGTATTTTTACTCTGACCCCAAATTTCTAACGGGGGCCGTTCAGGCGGATGAATTTCTGCACGCGGTGACCAGTCTGCACTTCACCGGTAAACAGGTTGCCGTTCGAGTCGAAGTCCATGTTGTGCAGCCAGTCGAACTGGCCGGGTTGACGACCCCCGGTGCCCCATGAGTACACGGGCTCCAGAGTCTGACGATCCAGAGTCCACACCACGTTGTTGGTGCCGTCCGGCACGTACACGAAGCGCTGCTCGGTATCCAGCGGATCGAACTCCATCTCCCAGGTCGAGCCTGGTCCATACGTCTGCGGACGCAGAATGCTCTCACTCACGTAAGTACCGTCCTTCTGGAAAACCTGAATCCGGTTGCTGGGGCGGTCGCTGACATACACCAGACCATCGTTGGCAATTGCGACCCCGTGCACCGGTGTACGCCAGGTTCGGCTCGGCGCTGCATTCGGATCCCATAGCCCAGGGTTATCATCGGTAGGACGCTCGCCATAGGCACCCCAGTGACGCTTGTACGCACCGGTGTCGGCATCAAACACGATCAAGCGGCGATTGCCGTAACCGTCAGCCACATACAGCTCATCGGTTGTGGGGTCCACTTCCATCACCGCAGATCGATTCACGGAATCGGTATCGTTGCTGCCCTCGTTCATGCCAACGCCACCTATGGTCATGACCAGTTCGCCTTCCTTGGTGAATTTGTGGATCATGTGGTCGTCGGTGCCATTGCCGCCCACCCAGACGAAGCCTTTGTAGTCCACATGTATCCCGTGTTCACTGTTGAACCAGGGATAGGCGTTGGTTGCGCTGGCGCCCCACGCATGAATCACTTCTCCCGCTGGGTTGAAAGCCAGAACCGCCGGTGCAGTGGTGCAACACTCGGCCTGCAGGACAGCGTGCCCCCAGGTCTGATCGCGAACAGTCTGCAGTGGAGTAGAACCGGCGTTGGTGCTTTGCACGGTCCAGGGACGATGAATGATCCAGACATTGTTATCGGCATCCACGGCGGTACCGGCCACCTGACCGATGATCCAGTTATTCGGCAGCGGCTTCGGCCAGAATGGATCGACGGCGAACTGCGCCACGCCTTCCGGCACTTCGGGACCGGATGCGTCTTCCGGCATATAAGGAACAGTGAGTGTCTGCGCCATGGCAGTCGTATGTAGTGCGGCCATGACCAACAGGCATCCGCCTGCTGTGACGGTCCGCGCGTGTCTGATGAGCTTTTTCATTGTTGTTATCACTCCTTTCTTATTTTAGACAGTGTTTTGGAGAGCTTTTGGGGGATTACGGTTGAGGGGATAGCGTCAGGGAGTGTAAGGAGCTTGCCCACAGATGTCCATCGACCTGTGGACTGTCAGTTCTAATACTCCACACGCGCGGGAACCTTTTGCAGTAACTTGCGTTTATATCTTCAAGAGTCATCCATTTACTGTACGAGGCATATCTCATCGAAATCGAGCTTCTACTCAAAGCCTGCCGCCGCCATGACCCGCTGGCGTGGGAAGCTCTCGTCAGACACTTTCAGGACCGAGTGTACGCGCTGTGCTGTTGCTATCTGCACAATAGTGCCGAGGCCGAAGAAGTGGCACAGGAGGCTTTCGTGCAGGTGTTTCGCAACCTGGCACAGTTCAGCGGGCCAGCTGTCGGACTGACGCCCTGGCTGCTCACCATCGCCCGTCACTGCTGCATCGATCGCCAACGTCACAACGGTGCGCGAATCTCCACGCAGTCCCTCAGCGACACCGCTGCACAACAGACCGACACAGATGACGCTGAAGACGAAGACGCACCATGGCACTCCAGTGAGGCGTCGCCGGAACAGGCACTGGCCAGTCAGCAGGAAACGCGCCTGCTTTACCGGGCACTGCAGCAAACCAGCCCCGAGACGCGGGATCTGATTCTGTTGAAAGACATTCACGGGTTGAAGATCGAGGAAGTGGCGCACATTCTGGACCTGCCGGTGGGCACGGTGAAATCGAAATGGCATCGCGCCAAACTGGAACTGGCGCAGACAATTGTGCAACTGAG
>JAUSMU010000475.1 GCA_030645995.1 Gammaproteobacteria bacterium
GTCAGTCACGATGTTCGGTCACGATATTGCGGGCTGGCGCTGGGTGTTCTACGCGAACATTCCGCTGGGCCTGGTGGCGCTGTTCATGATCGCCTTCAAGACGCCGCGCCTGAATCATGGCAGTCGTGGCCCCATCGATTTCGCCGGTGCGTTCCTCCTGCTGGTCGTCTTCATTCCCTTCCTGCTGGCCCTGACCTGGGGTGGCAGCAAGTACGACTGGAACTCACCACTGCTGCTGAGCATGTTCGCTCTCAGTGCCGTGTCACTCTTGTTGTTCATCTGGGTGGAGTCGCGCGCGAAAGAGGCCATCATGCCGCTGTCGATGTTTCAGAATCGTGTCTTCGTCATCACCAATGCGACCTCCTTCGTGATCAGCATGGCCTTCCTCGGCGTAGTCATGTTCATGCCGCTGTTCATGCAGGTGGTGCTGGGAGTGAACGCGACCAATAGCGGCTTCTCGATGTTTCCGCTGATGCTCGGTTTGATGACCAGCAGCATTCTCAGTGGGCGCCTGGTGTCCCGCAGCGGCAACTACAAGCTTTACATGAGCGGTGGCGCCGCCGTGCTGATTGTCGGTGTGTTCCTGCTTGGCGGCATCGGTCCAGAGACGACCTTGATGGGGCTGTCATGGCGGATGGTGATAGTCGGGCTCGGACTCGGGCCGTCGCAGAGTCTGGTGAATCTGATCGTGCAGGCGGCGTTCCCGATGTCGCAGATCGGCGTGGCAACCAGTTCGACGCAGTTCTTCCGGCAGATCGGCAACACCATTGGCGTGGCGATCTTCGGCACGTTGCTGACACTGAACCTGACAGCAGAGCTGCCGATGCAGGTGCCGATGATGGCCACTCTTGCTGGAGGCGGATTCGACATGAGTCAGGCTCAGACGAGCGTGATGAATCCAGGCGCATTGCGGTCACGTATCGAGAGCTCCTTCGAAGCGACGTTGACGACACTGGAGCGTGGCTATGCGGGCGACCCGGCTGCAATTGTCAGCGTGCGCGACAATCCGCTGCTGCCAGCCCAGCTCAAGGAGCAGATGCCGACTTCACCCGAGGCGGCCTTGCCTGCTGCCGAGATCGCCCAGCGCATGACGTCCATCCGCAGCCTGATGGCGACGGGAGTCGAGCAGGCGGTGACCAGCATTGAGTCCGGCATCAAGCAGGCCTTCTCGAATGCGATCACTGGCATGTTCCGCACCAGCCTTTGGATCATCCTCATCGGCTTCGTGATGAGCCTGTTTATCCCGGTGATCTCTCTGCATCGGGAGATGCCGAAAGCCGTGGCCAAAGCGGCCTCAGCTGCGCCTGCTAAAGACACTGCGGAGATGCCCGCCGCCGAAAGTCCGCAGAGCTGATGCCGTTCTCCAGCGTTGCGGTGTTCCCTTGTGGCGCCGCAACGATTAGTATTCGGCAGTCCGTTGGTTCCATAGCATCTCCATGTTTCCCGAGCTCCTCATGCGTCGTCTGTGCTCCTGTCTT
>JAUSMU010000478.1 GCA_030645995.1 Gammaproteobacteria bacterium
CAAAGGCGGTCTCCGGCCAATCGATGAAGCGACCAAAGTTCAATAGAAACTTGGCAATGGAGTCCTTTCCTTCGTCACTTGCAGAAATACGTTCAGCCATGGCGCCGGAATGGTAAGTGCTCAAGAACAAGACAGTTACAAGCGCAGCAAATCTGTGGGTCAGTTTCTGACGGGGAGTTGAGTGTTGCATGGACATTCTCCTTACGTTTTTATGGGCGATATTCCTTCTATCCACACCTTTTATGATGCAGGCTTTGCTGGTCGGAGGGTGTTGAGTTGTTGGCGGATTGGTTTACTGCTTGTTCAAACCAAGACTCCCTTCTGGCCATTCAGTACGGGTAGCGACCTTGGCGGGAAAAACTTTAGGATGATTTTTGTACAATTCGATAAATTTTGAATATAGAAGAAGATGTGAGGAGTTGGGCCGTCGTCACCGGCCCGGGTTCATCCACGCCAGCCCGAGCCGCACGCTCCAGAAATTGGCATCGCGACTCTGCCGCAGCGGTGGTCGGCGCACATCCAGCGGGGTATAGGAGAATGCCGCCGTCACTCGCCAGTCCGGCGTGGCGTGATAGACAGTCCCGACCGACAGCGTCGCGAGTGATCCGTTGGTCTCCAGTTCGGAGCGGTCCAGGCTGTCGAAGACTCTGGCATTGACCCTCACATAGGGATTGGCGTGGGTCTTCGCCATCGCAATGAACGGTTGCCAGCGGGTAGTGGGAATGCGGTGCGAGGCCATCAGTTCGACGCCCTCATGGTCCAGCTGCAGTCGGTCATTGGAGGGTTCCCGGCAGCCAAAGGGATTGGCGGCGGAACCCGGTGCGGCAGAGGCCACGGAGCGGCTGCACGTCGTGTCCCCAGAGGCTTCGCCGCGCACGGCGAACAGGCGCAGGCCCAGTTGCCAGCCACCTTCGTCAAATAATGACTTCTCCAGCGCCAGACCGTAGATGCCTTCGGGGCGCGCGCCGTCGACCTGCACAGGGGGCGTCCAGGATGCCTCGATGCTGACGTCGCCAGGCAGCCCGAGAAGCACCCGGCCTCTGCCGAACACCGGCGACTTGTTCATGTCCTCCAGCTTGTATCCGCCGAAGCCCACTCGCTGCTCCTCGCGGGTGAGATGGGGGATGGAGCCCATTTCTGCCGACACACTCCAGCGCCAGGGCGCCAGCGCTTCCGGCGGCAGCGCCCCCAGATTCAGCGAAGATGACAGGGTGTGGGCCATGGCCCAGCCTTCCGGGCTGTCGAAGGTCTCGCGCTCGTAGTCGCGCAATACCTCCTGCGCCAGCACTGCCGGGGCAGAGAGCATCAGCACGCAAGCGACGGCTATCATGCGCCGTGCTGTCATATCGGGAAAGCTCATGCCGTCACCGCTGCAGACGATTGAAGATGAAATTGGCGATGTCGGTGGCGCAGGTGGAGCTGCCGTTGTCGACGCAGGCCGAGGAATTGTTCTGCGGCATGGTGGTGTTGATCTTCACCCGCAGAGTGTTGACCGTATTGAAGCCACTGCTGACCAGGCTCGGCCCCAGCAGAGCACCTTCGCCATTGTTGCCGTGGCAACTGGCGCACAGCTCCGAATAACGGCTTTCCCCGGCAGTGATACTCAGCTGCAGCGGATCCGGTGTGGGCGGGGTCACATTGGTGACGCCCAGCACCTGCAAGTTGCCGAAGGTAATCGGGTCCGGCTTGATCAGCGTCATGTTCAGCTCATAGAGCTGGCTGCCTACCGGCAGGCTCGGAATGTAGAGGACACCGCCATCCCGCACACGGGCAGATTTGTCGTTCAGCGTTACCGGTGTAGTGTAAATCTGCGCCGACTGCAGGGTGAATTCGATGGGATTGTCCTTGCTCAGCCGCAGCCCGGCGTTGACGACTCCAGTGCCGGGTACATCGACTACTGGCAGAGTCAGTACGCCTGTGGCACTGTCGAAAGCAGCATCAGCGGCCAGCGAAGGGGTGGCATGCAACAGCGCACCCATCAGTACCAGCCCGGTGAGGAAAGTGTTGAAGAGAGTCCTCGCAAGTATCCATGTTGAAATTTGCATGAGTGTTCCATTCCCCGGGCAGAGTTGCCCGTCAGTAGTGATCGTTGGGTGTGACATGCTGACACAAAGACCGAGGATTGGGCCAGCTTGTTGCACGAGCCCAACTCAGCTATCTCTGCATTTTGATGTGGGGAATTCCCTGTTCAATGTAGGATTCACCCGAAGTTCGATAGCCAAGTTTTTCATAGAAGCCGATGGCTGATTGTCGTGCGGACATCTCGATCCGCTGGAAACCTCTCTGCCAGAGGGTGTTCTCGACAAGCCTGAGCAACTGTCGGCCTACCCCCTTCCTCTGCTGTTGTGGACAAACCGCCATCTGCCGCAGTTTGACAGCGCCATTGCCAAGCGGTTTGGCCACTACACTTGCCACCAGAGTCCGTTCGTCAAAGACCGCGAAATGCAGTTGCTGATCCTCGTCAGCGGTATCGATGTCGGACAATTTGAGGCCGAGTGGGATGCGTAACACGCGCTCCCTGAGAGCGAGGGTCTTCTGGTACTCAGGAGAGTTGTAAGCGATTTCAGTGAGTATCATTTGGCTGTCATCAGATCAGGATCACGTGTTCCATTCCGGCACCCGCGACCGCTCGCAAAGGGACAGCGTGCTCAAATGTGACAAAGACCCCCGAGTGCTGCGTCGCAAGCGCGAGCAGATAAGCATCAGTGAGCTGACGGGCATTGAAAAGGTGTTGCCAGTCAAAGAGCTCGGCATCCAGCAATGACGCATCATCTGCCCAGAACTGATGCTGGGCTGAGAGTGTGGCCTCGCGCAGACGTGAGGCGATTTCAATGGGCGAACGGGAGTTGGGGTACGCTGGCTGCGACATGATGCGGATACAACCATTCTGGGTAATGGGGCATGACGCCCAGCCCTCCGCGATGTTGGCACTTAACCAGTTCATCGCCTGGGAGTGATGGATGTGCGCGCTGTCCAGCAACGCGATGAGCACATTGACATCCAGCAAGGCTCGCATCATACCCCCAGTTCGTCGCGCAGCTTGTCCACCAAGGCATTACTGACCAAAGTGTCACCATTGGCGGATAGCGGGCGGAAACCATAGCTGGCTGGCGGTTCGCTCACCACATTGCCCGGTTGGCGGTCAGATGTCCCGGCACCCTGCAACAAGGCCTGACGTGCCAGCGTCGATATGACTTCGCCCGCAGTCTTTCCCTGACGCTGTGCGAGTTCCTTCACTGCGCTCAGAACCGAGTCTTCAATGTCTAATGTGGTACGCAAGATATATCTCCTTTGCAGCAGATGACGTGATGCTAATGCATCAGATGCAATGGTGCAAGAGAAGGGCCTGCCGTCGACGCGCCCGCGACAAAGCGTGGCCAGGCGGGGCCGGGTAGGTAGCAGCGCACTGACCACTGCTGCGGTTCAGGGCTTTGGTAATGAAGGTCGGGTTCTCATCCCGCGTGTGCAACGATTTTTCGATAGTTTGCAGGAATCGGCTAATTTGAGGAGGTGCCCTGATGGGAAATCTGGCGCGCTTTTGGCTCCTGTCACGGATGTGTCGATATTTGGGTGCGCATGATCAATTCGCTCAGGTGTTTCTCTGTATTTCGTCAATAAGTTCATTTCTGGCCGGGATTGTTGAAAATGAAATGCCCGGCATTCAATAATTCGTCAGAATTATTTTGATTTGCGGGAGACTCAGGGGCTGTCGCATGATCCACTGTCTGCGCCTGTAGGGGATTACAGCACGCAGATTCATTGCATCGACTCATAACAAACGATAATAAAGAGGTTCGCTTTGCGTATGTTAAGCCCAGCGTTTCCACTCAACTTCGGAATTGGCCAAAAAATCGGCAAATTTCTGAGCCAGGCAAAATATGCCTTTTCAGCGGCATTTTTGCCACTCCTGTCTGCAGGCGCTCTGGTTCCCGGCGCAAAGCAGCACCTCGTCAATCATTTCTGTATCCCCCGAATCAAAATGTCCATCGACCTGCGCGTGCGAGTGACAGCTGGCAAGATCAACGGTCTGTTCCTGTCCTGGCACATACGTTCTAGGGGCGTGCGCAGATGACGGAGCGCTATATCACGATCAGTACGTGACAGTGACTGTCACGTACTGATTGGCAAGAATTGAGGTTTGTGTGCGCTGCTTGTTGCTAACCAGATCAGGGCGCACCGATCGCAATGGGTTGCGTATTTTGCCGTGAGAGCGGCGGTGTTAGTGACGTGACAAAAAAATAACAATTAATATCGAGGTAAACAATGAGAAAAATTCGCCAAACCCAGCAGCACAGCTTTACCGTCAAGGTTCTACATTCCGCCATTGCTCTAGCGCTTCTGGGTGGCGCTGGACAAACTCTGGCACAAGCACCTGAAGTTGAAGAGGTTGTAGTGACCGGGTCGTTTATTCGGCGCTCAGAAGGCATTGTTGCCGCATCGCCACTGACACAATTGAGTGCAGAAGATCTGGAGGCCCAAGGCACTGTCAACATGGCGCAAGTAGTGCAAAACCTGACATTTAATAACGGTACTGCTGTCACCAACTCTATTCAGGGCGTTGTCAACACTACCACGAACTTCAACCTGCGTGGCCTTGGCCCACGTGCCACTCTGACACTGATCGACGGCAAACGCGCTCCGACCAGCAATGTGCAATCCATGCTTCCCGCCTCAGCACTGCAGCGCATCGAAGTCGTTACAGACGGCGCCGCAGCTCTGTATGGTTCCGACGCAGTGGCTGGCGTTGTCAACCTCATCCCCTACCAATCCTACGACGGCCTTGAGGTG
>JAUSMU010000482.1 GCA_030645995.1 Gammaproteobacteria bacterium
CTTAGGGCCTGTAAACGTATAAATTAGTCATTCCTTGCTAGGGCGAATGCAGTAGTTCCAATCGCCATGGAACTTGTTTCGTTCGATGTTGATGGCCTCAAATTCTTTATCAGATACAACCACGCCCTTGGGGTAGTTGGCATTGTCGAGTTCAGCGCGAACACTCAAACCTGAGCGCGTTTTGGTGCTGGCGATGAGGTTGACAATGACCTCATGACTGATCAGTGGACGTCCACGCCAGTTCATCGTAATGAACGAGAACAAGCGGTGTTCTATCTTGTTCCACTTGCTGGTGCCTGGGGGAAAGTGACAAACCTGAATGTCCAAGCCTGTCTCTTGAGCGAGTCGACTCAGTTCGAGTTTCCACAAGCGTACGCGATGCCCATTGCTGCCACCACCGTCCGCAGTGATGAACAGCTGTTTGGCTTGTGGATAACGCTGGCAGCCCATGCTAAACCACCATCGCCGGATGGTTTGCACCGCGAATGCAGCCGTGTCATGGTCTGTCCCTACGCTCACCCAGGCATCGTCGGCACCGATGTCATAAACCCCATAGGGATTGGCCCGTCCGAGTTCTGGATCGATGAAGTCGTGAACCTTGACCTGTACAGGCTCTCCACTGGGCTGCCATTCCTGCCCGGCATTCTTGTACGCACCCACCAATTCCTTCTTTTTCGTGTCCACCGAAATCACGGGCTGGTTGGCCTGCAAGGCTGCTGCCACCGTCGCATTGATCTGTTCGAATTGGGCATTACGGTCTGGGCTTTGATTGCCTTCGATCACCTTGGCATTGGCTTGTAGGCTGTAGTCTTGATCTTTGAGAAGTCGACCCACCACGACATGACTGACCGTGTGGCCTTGCGCCTTGAGTTCCTCGGCCAGGTTGCGCAGACTCTTGCACGTCCAGCGCAGCGGCGATTGTGGATCACCCCGGGTGGTTGGCTCCACCAGTGCCAGCAAGTCTGACAGCAATGTTTCATCCGCGGCTGCCAGTTTCTTGCGCCCGCCACCAACGCGGCGCGTACGGGGTGTCGGCGTGAATGTGTAATTTGGAGCCTGGTTGAGTTGCCCGGCAACCAACCCAAGCTCATCAAGCCCGGCTTTGATGGTGGCGCGCGAGACGCCTGTTGCAAGCGACACCGCTGACACCCCACCACGCCCCAGCACCTTGGCTTCTGCCGCGACAAGTAGTCGTCGCTGACGCTCGTTAAGTGCCGATTGCATCACCTTCCATCGCTGCCCTATCGGCGAATCAGTTGTCATGCATCGGAGAATAGCCGATTACCTTAAATTGATCAACTT
>JAUSMU010000484.1 GCA_030645995.1 Gammaproteobacteria bacterium
ATCAGGAGCAGCGTTGACAACAGATATCGATAGTGACGCATGAGCAGTTCCGCCTTGTTGGTTGTTTTGTTATTGATATTCAATTTAAACGAAATGCCGCCGCTTGGACGTCACCGTCCTGCTCAGCCCCATGTCACCGATGCGTCGAACGTCCGCCCAGGTGCCCTTGTAATACGGCAGGATATTCTGATCCACCGCCGTGGTGGCCAGGTCGCCCATCACACCGTTGCGGCCCATCGCCTGCATGAACACCTGACCCGGTTTGATGGTCGGCTCCACGTGCGCCATGCCTTGCGTCGCGCCGTAGTCGTTGAACAGTTCCACCACGTCGCCGCTGTTGATGCCCAGACGTTGCGCGTCCTCGCTGCCGATCTCCACCAGCGTCATCGGCCAGCGGCTGGTGCGGAACTCGACGTGTTCGTCGTTGTAGAGCGTCTGCCACAGTTCGTTGACGCGACCGTTGTTGACCCAGAAGGGATATTTGTCTTTCTGCTGCTGCGCCTCGGGCAGCAGGCCGTTCCACGGCGAGGGCTGGAATTTCGCGCGGCCATCCTCGGAGTCGAAACGCTCGGTATACGTCACCTCGGTGCCGACCAGAAGACCATTCTCCAAACCAGTGACCGGCAGTTGCACGCCGTTGTTACCGAGGGCACGCAGGCGCTCGTAGGTCACCAGCTCGCTGTCGTTGTTGTTGAAGCCGTCCATGAAGGCGTCTTCCTCGCTGCGCCAGTCGAAGCCCGCGAAGCGCGCAGCCATGGTGCTGTTGCCGTCCTGTTCATAGAGCGCCTTGAGCGCGTTGGCGATGGCCGCGGCGATCAGGCAGTCCGGCTTCGCGCTGCCGGGCGCGTCCATGAATTTTTCGGAGAGGCGCATACGGCGCTCGCCATTCATCGAGGTCAGGTTCATCTCGCCGGGCACGGTGGCGGGCAACATCATGTGGCCAGCCTCGCCGAAGGGCTTCGGATAGATGTCGATGGATACCACGAACAGGCCGCCCTTGGTGGTGACCGCGTCATAGATGATGTCGATCAGCTCGGCGGTGCTGGCACCACGCGCCTGGTCGATGGCCTCGCGAACGATGTTGGCGCGGCGGATCACCGCAGCCCGATAATTCTGCGCGTTGTGGGTGCTGCGGAAAGCGTCGCAGGCCCAGGTGGTGAGGATCTTGCCGCGCCCAGCGATGATCTCGCCATCGACGTAGGGTGCGGGACGGCCACCGGGGAACGGCGGACGCACATAGCCTTCCTGATGGCCACCCATGCGCACGACACCGGCGCCACGTCGCCCACCGACATTGCCGGTAGCGAGCACCAGATTCACCAGCGCGGACTGAATGCGGTAATTGTCGTTGCCCCAGATGATGCCCTTCTCATAAGCATGCATGGTGCGAGGCATGTGACCGGAGGCCTTGGGTTTGTATGACCACTCGGCGGCCTGAATCAGTTGCGCGACCGGCACGCCGGTCAGTTCGCTGCAATCTTCGAGACTGAGGCGATTGGCACTCAGGGCCTGCTCGTAGCCATTGGTGCGCTGGGCGATGAACTCGCTGTCCAGCCAGCCTTGCTCGGCCACATAAGTCAGCAGTCCATTGAACAGCGCGGTGTCGGTGCCGGGGTTGATCGCCAGATGCAGGACGTTCTCGGTACCCGCCGCCTGTTCGGCGATGGCAATCGATGTCGTGCGACGCGGGTCGACGAAGATCGCGCGGCCACGGCCGACGGTCTCGCCGGGGAACCACTGCTGTTTCTTGCTGACAGTGCCGCCCTGCAGGTTGGGAATCCAGTGCACAAGGAAATAGTTCGTTTGCGTCTCGTAGGGGTTGTTGCCGATGGACCAGAGCACGTCGGCCACTTCCGCATCTTCGTAGCTGTTGTTCAGCTCGTTGATGCCCATGTCGCGGGTGGCGTGACACTCGGAGTTATAGGCCGGGCGGTTATGAATGCGCACCTTCTGCGTCTGCAGGCCGGTAAAGATCAGCTTGCCGGTGCCCCAGGTATTTTCATAGCCACCGCCGGCGCCGCCGTGGTCGAAGAGGTTGAAATAGATCTCGTCCGGGCCATCCTCGTCGAGAATCTTCTTGGTGAGCCCTGCATAGAGCGCCAGCGCCTGTTCCCAAGGGCTCTCGCGCCAGTTGGCGCCGCGATACAGCAGCGGCTGCGTCAGGCGGCTGGCCGAAGGGCCTTTGCCGTTGTACATGAGGTGCCCGAGCATGCCGCCACGCGTGGAGGCCTGGCCCTGATTCACCACACACTCCTTGTCAGGAACAATCATGATGTGGTGGCGGCTGCCATCGTTATCCTGAATGGTATTGACCATGCCCGGCGAGAGGCAGGCCTGCAGCGGCGCGAGCTGGCGGGTGAAGTCCAGCCCCAGCGCGTTGTCCTGCGGCGCACGGCCGCCCTCCTGATGTTCAGGCCATTTGTGAACCTTGTAACCACAGCCGACGATGCAGAAGTGGCAGGTCAGGTTGGTGGTCTGCGCGCTGGCCGGCGGCAGGGGGATGCGATCATTGATACGCGACATGCGGGTGGCTCCTGAGAATTCTGTTGGGTGCTAGAGGGTGTTCGCCTGCCGACCATAGATAAGACCATGCACGCCCACCGCCTCGACGGTGCCGCGCGCGGCATCAAAGTTCAGCTCGATGCGCGGCATGTTCTGAGTCGCCTGACCACAGACCTGCTGCCCCTCCATCTCCGGATCAAACACACTGAAGTGACAACCACATTTGAAGCTGCGCGCCTCGCCGTCATACTGCGTCGGGCAACCCATGTGCGGGCAGAGAATGCTATAGGCGACGATGTCTGCCTCTGGCCCGACACCGCCCGGCACCTGACGTCCCATTTTCAGCAACTGACACGGCGAACTGCTGTCTGGATAGTTGAAAGACACGGGCTGGTTGTCCCGCAGACTGCCAACCTCGGCCACCAGCGTGATCGGATGACTCAACACGGCGCCGCTGGAAGGCACAGCTGCGGACTGGGCCAACGTGCCGGGTGCCACAGTCGCGGCCAGTGCACCGACGCCGCCGACCTTGAAGAAATCGCGTCTGCTCAGAGACATTTACCTACTCCATTTAAGCGCTGCATGAAAATCCGCGTAAAAACCACTGCCGAATACCTGCACAGCGGCCTGTAAAAGTTGTGCTGAATATGGACTGCCACCAGCAGCCTGTCAATTCAAGCGCCACCCGGTGGGAGGCGGCGGTTGACCATCGCCACCCCCCTCCGTATATTGCCCGCATGACCCCAACGCTGAC
>JAUSMU010000486.1 GCA_030645995.1 Gammaproteobacteria bacterium
CAAGGCGATTCTGGCGAGCCCGAGAGGCTTCAGTGCGGAGAACTGGCAATTGTTCGCGAAGCTGGGCTGGCTGACCGTGCCGTTCAAGATCGAAGACGATGGCTTCGGCGGATTCGCGACCGACCTCATGGTGATCATGGAGGAATTCGGCAAGGTCATGGTGGTTGAGCCTTTTGTCGCCTCAGCGGTGCTCGGCGGCGGGCTGATCAGCGAGCTGGGCAGTGCGCAGCAGAAGTCAGCGTGGCTGCCTCAGCTCATGAGCGGCAGTCTGCAGCTGGCCTGTGCACTGGCCGAGCCGGACAGCCGCTACAACCTCGCCAGCGTCACCACGACCGCTGTCGTGCAGGGTGACAGCTTCATCGTCGATGGCAGCAAAATACTCGTGCTCAATGGCCCAGACGCCGACCAGTTGCTGGTATCCGTGCGGACTGCGGGTGCCGATCGGGATGTCCACGGCATCTCCGTGTTGCTCATCGACGCGAACAACCCGGGCATCCGTAAACACAGCTACACCAATGTCGACGGTCATCGCGCCGCTGAGATCACCTTCACCAGAGTCAAAGTGCCTGCCGAGCGTCTGCTGGGTGCTGCCGATGAGGCATATGCGGGGCTGGAGAGGATGGTTGACCGCGCCACGCTGGCCGTTTGCGCGGAAGCGGTTGGCGCGCTGGGCAGCCTGCTCGCAAAGACTGTGGAATACAGCAAGACTCGCAAGCAGTTCGGTGCTGCGATTGGCAGCTTTCAGGCCCTGCAACATCGCATGGCAGACATGTTCATCGAGTGTCAGCTGGCCCGCTCGATCGTGATGATGGCTGCAATGCGACTGGACAGCGATGCCCCCGACGCGGATAAAATGCGCGCCGTCTCGGCTGCTAAGAGCCGCGTGGGCAAAGCCATCCGCAAGGTCGGGCAGGAAGCGGTGCAGTTGCACGGCGGCATCGGCATTACCGATGAGCTGGATGTCGGGCATCTGTTCAAGCGCGTGACGGCCATCGAGACATTGTACGGCAACACCGATTTCCACACGGCGCGCTTTGCCCGTCAGTAGGGTGCTATCTGTGAGTAACATTATTTGAGTGAATTGATTTTTGTGCGCCACGGGCAGGCTTCCTTCGGCGCAGAGTCTTACGACAAATTAAGCCCCCTGGGCGTGCAACAGGTACGTCTGCTGGCGCAGCACTGGCAGGATAATGGTGAATGCTTCGACCATCTCTATGCCGGTGAGTTGCTGCGGCAGCGCGAGACTGCCACCGAGTTGCTGCCGCTGATCGACTCTTCTGCCGCTCAGATTGCAGTGCATCCCGGTCTCAATGAATACGACGGCGCGCCGCTGATCGATATTTATCTGCGCGATCACCATCCCGTACAACAGACGTTGCCGATTCTGGACCGCAAACTGTTTCAGCGGGTGTTCGAGGCGACCACCGCGAAATGGATCAACGACGAGCTGGTGCCGGGCGCCGACGATCACAATTTTGAGGCCTGGCCGGCATTCCAGAGGCGCGTGCACGGGGTCATCGACGAACTGATGGCGCGGCATACCGATGGCAGTCGTGTGCTGGTCTCCACCTCGGGCGGGGTGATTGCGCTGGCGTTGCAGCGTGTGCTCGGGCTGCCCGATGCGCAGGTGATCGCTGCGAACTGGATGGTCAACAACAGTTCGATCACGCGTTTGCGCTACGGTAGGGGGCGGGTCTCCCTCACACTGTTCAACGGGCTTCCGCATCTGGAAAAACCGCAGCTGCGCGAGCTGATTACCTATCGCTGACACGAAATGCGAAATATGAAATACAAGAGACGAGTGAGGGCGTGCGAACAACATGGTGACGGCGGACGAAACTCAAGACGACCTGCGGGATCGGCCGACTGCCGTCCGGGCTGGTGAGGAACTCGACATCGCGCGCCTGCGCGAGTATCTGGCTCCGGTGCTCGCGCAGCCTTCCGAGTCATTGTCGTCAGGACCTCTGACTGCATCCCCCCTCTCGTCATGGAAAGTCAGCCAATTCCCCGGCGGCTTCTCCAATCTCACCTATCTGCTGACTGTCGGCCCGGAAAAGTTCGTGCTGCGCCGCCCACCTTTCGGCAACAAGGTCAAATCGGCTCACGACATGGGGCGTGAGTTCCGCATTCTCTCGGCCCTCGAAAACATCTTCCCATATGCCCCCAGACCCATCCATTTTTGCACCGATCAGGAGGTCCTCGGCTGTGACTTCTACCTGATGTCCTGCATCGAAGGCATCATCATCCGCAAGGACTATCCGCCGCGCATGGTGCTGACGCCAGCACAGACTCGCCAGCAGTTCTTCATGCTCTTCGATGTGCTGGGCGAACTGCATTCCATCGATCTCAAGAGGGCCGGACTGGAGAGTTTCGGCAAGCCCGAGGGTTACGTGCACAGGCAAGTGGAGGGCTGGAGCAAGCGTTACCACGACGCGCGCACGCCAGATGCGCCGGACTTCGGCCCCGTCATGCAGTGGCTACACGACCGCATGCCTGCTGACAGTGGACTGGCCCGCATCATTCACAACGATTACAAACTCGACAATGTCATCTGGTCGGCAAACGATCCGCTGAGGATAGTGGGAGTGCTGGACTGGGAAATGGCCACGGTGGGTGACCCGCTGATGGATCTCGGTTGCACGCTCGGCTATTGGGTGGAGGCGACGGACCCGGCCGAATACCGAAAATTTCGCGCCATGCCCAGCGATGTGCCCGGTGCACCGACCCGCGCCGAGATCGTGGCCCGCTTCAGAGAACGCACCGGACTCGCGGTGGAGCGCTTCGATTTCTACTTCTGCTTCGGCATGTTCCGCCTCGCCGCCATCGGCCAGCAGATTTACTACCGCTACCATCACGGGCTCACCCGCGATCAGCGTTTCGCCGCGATGATCGACAAGATCCACAGCCTGCACAGCATGTGCGAGCGGGTCATCGCCCGCTCTGATCTTTAATTACGCTCCCACATCAGGTGCGGTCGAACGCCGTCTTCCAGTGCCCTTGCTTGAAGATATACAGATACATCAGTGACTTGATCACGTAGTCCGCAATCAGCGCCGCATAGATCCAGTACACACTCAAGTTAGCAAAGTAGAAAATCGCGGTCAGCACGACGCGGCCGAATAGTATCCCCGTGGCCATGATTCGCGCCGGTGAGCGTGTGTCGCCAGCACCCCGCAGCGCGCCGCCCAAGGTAAATTCGATCGACATCATTGGCTGCACGATGGCGACCATGATGGTCAGCGCCACCAAGTAATCGAGGATTGCCGGGCTGTCGATGAAGAAGCCGCCGATGGTGCGGGCATTGCTGCCCAGCAGCACGGCGATCACCAACATGATGCCGAACGCGATGCGCAGGTTACGCCAGGCGGCACGCTCTGCTTCCTGCGGATGTCTGGCGCCGAGCTGTTGGCCGACCATGGTCGCTGTGGCGATGGAGAAGCCCATGCCGATGACGATGGAGAGCGAGAGGATGTTCACGCCGATGCCATAAGCAGTGAAGGCCTCGGTGCCGTACAGCGACACCACCCACATGAAGCCGATGATCGAGATGTTGAAGAAGGCCTGCTCGATGCCTGCTGGCACGGCAATGCGCACCAGATGTCTGATCCGTTCACGGCTATAGAAGGTCTGCGGCGTTGGTTTCAGGATCAGCCGCTGGCTGCGCCACAGCACCATGAACACCACGGAGACCAGCAGGTAGGAGATGCCTGCCGCATAGGCTGCACCCATGACGCCAAACTGCGGTGAACCATAAGCCCCGTACACCAACACGTAGGCGAGAATGATGTTGACGATGTTGCCAACGGCGACCACATACACGGGAGTCAGTGCGTCACCCGCCGCCCGCAGTCCGGCGCTGATTACG
>JAUSMU010000491.1 GCA_030645995.1 Gammaproteobacteria bacterium
GAACATCGTGAGAAAATCGATCAGGCGCTTCAGCAATCCCGCTCTCTCAACCGCCTGCACCGCCATGGCGTCGCCGTGATACAGCGTTTCACCATCGAGCGTGATATCGACAGTGCCCAGCACCTGGCCCGGTGTGATCGGGGCAGTGATGGTTTCCTGCAGGCTCAGACTCGCCTGCAAATCCGCAGCCCGGCCACGCGGAATGGTCATGTAAAGCTCTTCCGTCATACCGATATCTACAGCATTTTCCTTGCCTGACCAGACCTTGGCGGTGCCGAGCACCTGGCTGGCATCGTACAACTTGAGCGTCTCGAAGAAGCGGAAGCCATAGGTCATCAGCTTGGCGCTCTCAGCGGCACGGGCATCCTCGCTTGCAGTCCCCATCACCACCGAAATCAGGCGCATGCCATCACGCTCTCCCGAGGCGACCAGGCAATAACCGGCAGCAGTAGTCCAGCCCGTCTTCATGCCGTCGATGGTGGTGTCACGAAACAGCAGCGTATTGCGATTGGGCTGAGTGATGCCGTTGTAGCTGAACTCACGCTCGGAATAGATGCCGTAATGATCAGGGTGTTCGTTGATGGTGGCCCTGGCCAGCGTCGACAGATCGCGGGCGGACATGATATTGAAGGCTTCTTCGGTGTCCAGACCGCTGGCATTCATGAAGTGGGTGTTGGTCATACCCAGACGCGCGGCGTGCTGGTTCATCATGTCGGCAAAGGCCTCTTCGCTGCCCGCCAGATGCTCGGCCATCGCGACGCTGGCGTCGTTACCGGACTGGATGATGATGCCGCGCAGAATATCCTCGACGCGCACCTTGCTGTTGACGTCCACGAACATCTTGGAGCCCTGAGTCGCCCAGGCCTTCTCGCTGATATGAACCTCATCGTCCAGGCTCATGTTGCCACTGTCGATCTCCACCTCGGCGATATACGCCGTCATGATCTTGGTGAGACTGGCTGGCGGCAGCTGCACATCGGCATTCTCTTCCATGATGACCTTGCCGGTCCTGGCATCCAGCAGGATATAGCTGCTGGCGGCTATCTGCGGCGGACGCGGAACGATGGCCTGAGTATCGGCTGCAGGCGTCACGTTCAACGTCGGCGTGGGCTGTGCTGACACCAGGCCAGCGGGAGCAAACAAGGTCGTCACTGCCAGTGCGATTGCTCGACTGGAGTTCGCCATTCGCTGGAGCACTCCTTCGCTGAAGTGGATATCCGGGAGCTGTCTAGAGTTCTGTTGCATATTCGTTGTTTCCATCCTCAGCGATAAAAAATAGTGTCCGCCACGCATCTGATCATCAGTCGCGGACAGTGTAGGGTCTTCCCAAATCAGCGGCAACCACGGTATCTGCTATGCGAGCCGCCTCGGCAGCATCCGGAATCGGCCCGACGCGCACGCGGTGCAATGCTTGATTCGCGGCGCCTGACTCAACAGACCGGATAAATACCGGCCTTGATGTCAGGTCACGCAGCTTCGCCGACAATTGTTCTGCGGCACGCAGATCGGAGAAAGCTCCCACCTGCAGATATTGTTCTTGTGCTCCACTACCGCCCGCACTGCCGGTGCCATTGTCATTGCCAGTGCCACTGCCTTCAACGATGGCCGCACGGACAGGAGCGGCAGCAGTGCGGGCGGCGGAAGTCGCCACGGCACCACCAGCAGGACCGGCAGGACGAGAGCCCGGCCCCGCCAGCGTTGGCACGATGGCCTCCACTTCCACCATCGCGGTACCCTTGTTGTCGAAACCCAGCATGTAGGCCGCGGCATACGAGAGGTCAATCACGCGATCACTGTGGAACGGCCCGCGATCATTGACCCTGACGATGATGCTGCGTTCATTCTCCAGATTCGTCACCCGCAGGAACCCGGGAATCGGCATGGTCTTGTGCGCTGCGGAGATCTGATACATGTCGTAGATCTCACCGTTCGACGTCTTGTGGCCATGAAACTTCTCCCCGTACCACGACGCAAATCCACGTTCGCGATAGCCCTCTTCCGAAGGCATCACCCGGTAGGTGAGTCCGTTCACGGTATAGGGACTCTTGTTTCCGGCCAGCGTGCGCGGCTCGATCATCGGAATGATTTCACGAACCTGCGACGGGTCGATCTGACGCGAGGGGCCACGGTCCTGCTGAATATTGTAACGGCTGGCCTGGTAGGCATCCGAGGCGGACATCGCAGTTCCGTCGGAACTCTGTTCGGAGGGCGAACTGGCACACGCCGCAAGCACAAGCGCAATGGCAGCAAGCGACGCTGCCTTTAGCATGCGGAATTCATACATCGGCTGGCTCACTCTCAGAGTTGTTACTAATAGGCATTATAATCAATATGTTATCTCGGCAACACCCGCTTATGGGTTTGAATTGACATTAATATGCCAAAGCCAAGCATCAGCGTCACAATTGACGTCCCACCCTTGCTCACCAAGGGCAATGGCAAGCCCACCACAGGCATGAGCCCCGACACCATGGCCATGTTTACAAACGCATAAAAGAAGAAGGTCAGCACGATGCTGCCAGCCAGCAGACGGCTGAAAGTATCCTGGGCCGTCAACGCAATGAAGAAGCCACGACCGATCACTGCCACATACAGGGCTATCAGGAACAACACCCCTAGCAGCCCGAACTCCTCGGCGAGTACCGCGAGAATGAAGTCGGTATTGCTCTCGGGGATGAAATCCAGCTGTGACTGCGCGCCATTGAGCCAGCCCTTGCCCTGCACTCCGCCTGAACCGATGGCAATCTGCGACTGAATGATGTTGTAACCTGCGCCGGTCGGGTCGCGGTAGGGATCGAAGAAGGTCAGGATGCGGTTCTTCTGGTGTGGCTGAGCCACGAATATCCACCAGGCTGGAGAGGCCATCGCCAGCGCCGCCACCCCGGCTATCACGATGCGCCAGCTGATTCCCGCCAGCAGGATCACGAACACGCCCGACATCATCACCATGAGGGCCGTGCCGGTGTCGTTCTGCATGAGAATCAGGCCGACCGGCAATGCGATGATCACGCCGCAGATCAGCAGATCTTTGAAACGTGGCGGTAGAGAGCGGGTGGACAGATACCAGGCCAGCAGCATCGGTACCAGAAACTTCTCGATCTCCGCTGGTTGAAATCTCGGCAAACCGGGCAGATCCAGCCAGGCCTTGGCGCCATTGGTCTCCGCACCGAAGAACAGCACGACGATCATCAGGCCGCACCCGCCAGCGAACATCAGCGGCGCTCCACGACGGAAAAAGTGTACATCCAACTGCGCCACCACCAGCATCACAACAAAGGCCACGACGATGGCTGCAGCCTGACTCCGCACATCGCTGATGTTTTCGCCACTGGCACTGAACAGCACCATCAACCCGAAGCTGGCGAGGCAAAACAAGAAAAACACCAGCGGCGTATCGACACGGAACGACTGCCAGATCGCTCCGGGGCCATTGGAAAGTCGGTAGAAATTGTTGCTCAACTGACGACTGATAGTAGCCATGCCGGTGTCCTCACTGAGCGTTGGAGCCGAGCGCAGAAACCTCGTCGAAGGTCTCTGTGCGGGGCAACAAATAAGCGTCGAGCACGGCTCTGGCCACCGGGAAGGCTACCGAACCACCACCGCCACCATTCTCGACAAACACCGCCACCGCGATGCGGGACTGCGCCGATGCATCAAACGCAATGAACATGGCATGGGTACGAAACTCCTCCGGAACTTCGGATTCATCGCGATTACCTGCGCTGTCAACCTGGAACTGCACCACCTGCGCGGTCCCGGACTTGCCAGCCATCGGATATTCCAGCGGCCTGCCGCTGTCACGCAACGTCGGATAGGCAGAGCCTTCGTGACGACGATGCTCGGGGTCATACGGCTTGTTGATCACCTCCACCATGGCGTTGCGCACCAGCTCGACCTGCTCCGGCGAGGGTAGCAATTGTTTGGAGGCAGCGGTGTCTTCGAAGATCACATCGGTGATTTCACCGTCATTGCCGATGGTGCCGCGCAGCATGCGCGGCTGCTTGAGCACACCATGGTTGGCGATAGCGGCGGCCGCAGCGGCCATCTGCAACGTGGTTGCCTGGAAGATGCCATTCCCGATCCCCTCATAGGGAGTCTCCCCCGCGTACCATACCTCCCCACGATTCTCCTGCTTCCAGGCCGTCGATGGCACGATGCCGGCACTGGCCTCCGGAATGTCGATGGCGTCGTTGGCACCGAATCCAAAGGTCAGCAGATAGTCGTGAATTCTGTCGATGCCCATCTCCACGGCAAGACCGTAGAAGTAGGTATTGCAGGACTGGTAGATAGCGCGGCGCAGATCGATGGCGCCATGACCACTCTTGTCCACCCACCAGGTCCAGTCGTAATAGGGGCGGGAGCGACCGGGCAGACGGTAGTAACCCGGATCAATGATCACTGTCTCTGGCGTAATGACCCCATGGTAGAGCCCGCCCAGCCCGATGAAGGGTTTAATCGTGGAGCCCGGAACGCGCGAGGCGATGGCGCGGTTGAACAGAGGCGTGTGGCCAGTCTTGTTGAGTTCGGATAGCTGCGCCCGACTGATGCCGGTGACGAACAGATTAGGGTCATAGCCGGGCTTGCTGACCATGGCGAGCACACCGCCGGTCGCAGGGTCGATGGCCACCACTGCACCACGATGCTCGCCGAGTGCGCTCTCCGCAACGGCCTGCAGATAGCTGTCCATATGCAGCACAATGTCACGGCCCGGCACCGGGTCGGTGCGATCCAACACGCGCATGACCTGACCCCGATTGTTTTTCTCCACCGTCTCGTAGCCGACACGACCGTGCAGCAGGTCCTCATAGGTCTTCTCGATCCCGGTCTTGCCGATCTGATTGGTGCCGCGATAATTACTGGCTTGCTCCTCGGACATCTCTACCAGTTCTTCCTTGTTGATCTCGGAGACATAACCCAGCGCATGCGCGGCGATCTCGCGATACGGATAGTGGCGAACCAGTTGCGCCTCGACCGCGAAGCCGGGCAACAGATGCTGATTCACGGCGATGCTCGCGATTTCTTCCTCAGTGAGCTGGTAACGCACAGGGACAGAAGTATGGGGGACGGCGCGACGACTCTGCCGGGTTCGATACTGCTCGATATCGTCGTCGCTCAGGTTGATGACCGAGCGCAACATTTCCAGAGAGGCATTGAGATCGGCCGCTGTCTCACGCACCACGGTCAGGTTGAAGATGGGGCGATTGTCCGCCATCAGTTCGCCGTTACGATCGTAGATCAAGCCACGGTTCGGCGACACATATTGAGAATGCAGACGATTGCCATCAGAGCGAGCGGCGAAGTAGTCGTAACGGAAAATCTGCAGGTACACCATCCAGGCGATGAGAATGCTCAGCAGGGCGAAGATGAAGACACCGGCGACGATCATGCGCCTGCTGAAGATCAGGGTCTCGGTCTCGTGAGCATTCAGCTTGAACTTTTCGGCCATACTTCCTTCAGACTACCTTCAGATCGCTGATGACTTCATTCTATGACAATCAAAATCTGCATTAGTTTAATGCCGGACAATGACTGGCAATCTCACGCTCGGTGATAGGGATGCGCATTGAGAATACTCCATATCCGGTAGATCTGTTCAGCGACGAGGATTCTAACCAATGGGTGCGGCAATGTTAACGCCGAGAGCGACCATTTTTCATCCGCGCGCTGCAGACACGCAGCATCCAGTCCATCGGGTCCACCGACGAAGAGCACAATATTGTGTCCCTCCATGCGAATGGCATCCACACGCTTCGCCATCGCCTCGGTGCTCAGTGTCTTCCCCTCCACATCCAGTGCAATGACGTGATCGCCGGGACGCACCCTGGCCAGCAGCGCATCACTCTCCTTGCGCATCGCCTGTGCGATATCCAGCCCCTTGCCGCGTTTGCCCAGCGGGACTTCTGTCACAGTGAGCGCGAATTCCGCAGGCAAACGCTTGCTGTACTCGGCGATGCCTTCCTCCACCCAGGAGGGCATGCGCGTACCGACAGTGACGAGATTGATCTTCATCCCTGATCCTCTCTATTACTCTGGGCTTTTGCCCTGGATCTTATCAGACGCCTTTACTCTGGGCTTGCGCTCGACAGCTTCAGGGAGAGTGGAATCGAAATTCCACAAATCCTCCAGGCTGTAGAGCGCACGAGTACGTGCCAGCATGATATGCGCCACCACCCCACCGAGATCGACCAGAATCCACTCGGCCTGCTCGCGCCCCTCTTCACCCACCACGCGCTGACCACTCGCTTTCACCTGCTTGCTCAGCTCATCCGCCATGGAACGCAGATGCGTGGTGGAGGTTCCGGTCACGATGATCATGTAGTCAGTAAT
>JAUSMU010000012.1 GCA_030645995.1 Gammaproteobacteria bacterium
GACGGAACTCGGGTAACACAGGAGTTCGCGTCTTTTTTAAAAGAAATCAATAGATTCCAAGCCAAATGATTGTAATGCCATCGCCTCGTTCTATGGCGTAAGCGGTAAAAATCTACAATATCAATACAAGGATTTCTTGAACGATTTTAAAATTTGGGATCAAATAAAACACGCAAAAGATTGGCTGCTTTTCTCCAAAAACATCGGCGAACGTTTGTCAATAGACGAAACCTCCTTATCCAACGGTGAACTCTACACAATTTTAACAAACAAGGCCGCCAAAGGCAGAAAAGGAGCTATAGTGGCAATGGTAGCTGGAACCAAAGCTGAAACGGTAATTGCAATTATCGAAAAAATCCCTTTAAAACAAAGAAACCTGGTCACGGAAATCACACTGGACATGGCAGGAAATATGGGATTGATTGCCAAGAAATGTTTTCCAAATGCAACTCGTGTCACCGATAGATTCCACGTTCAAAAACTAGCCACGGAAGCCTTGCAGGAAATCAGGATCAAATACCGATGGCAAGCCATAGACCAGGAAAACGAGGCTATAGAAAAAGCAAAAAAGAACAAAAAAAGGTTCGGCGCCGAAGTCTTGGCCAATGGAGATACACTTAAACAATTATTGGCCAGAAGTCGTTATTTCTTGTACAAAAACAAATCAAAATGGTCGCCAAGTCAAATAGAACGCGCCAATCTGTTATTTGGATTATATCCTGACATCCTAAAAGCGTACGGTCTAACTCAAGACTTGCGAAACATCTTTGAAAAGACAACCGATAAAATAATTGGATTCGCCAAATTGGCCAAATGGCACGAAAAAGTAAGCCAATCTGGATTCAAGTCATTCAATACAATATCTCGAACCATAATCAATCATTACCAAACCATATTGAACTATTTTGACAACAGGAGCACCAATGCTTCGGCAGAATCTTTCAATGCAAAAATAAAAGCTTTTAGAGCACAATTCAGGGGTGTGAGAAATATAGAATTCTTCCTTTTTAGACTAACCAATATTTATGGATCAATCCTAAAAGTTGTGGGGAAATAATAAAAAGTCGATTTTTGTATTTCAAAATTATACAAAAATGCAAGATTCTTTTGGAGAGCTTCTCAAGTTATTATTACCCGAGATAATAGTCGAATATTTTGAACTGACTTCTTATAAAAAAGGAGAAGAAATACTTCATCTTTACTTAAAGGAGATTAACTCGATTCCCAAAGAATATCGGCAATGCAAATTAAGTTCAAAAGGATTCTTTGAAGAGATAACCGTTCAAGATTTTCCAATTCGTGGACACCAAGTATATCTGCATATCACCCGCAGAAGGTGGCTCAATGAAGACACTGGAAAAGTGGTTTTTAGAGATTGGAATTTAGTGGCAGACGGAACTCGGGTAACACAGGAGTTCGCGTCTTTTTTAAAAGAAATCAATAGATTCCAAGCCAAATGATTGTAATGCCATCGCCTCGTTCTATGGCGTAAGCGGTAAAAATCTACAATATCAATACAAGGATTTCTTGAGCGATTTTAAAATTTGGGATCAAATAAAACACGCAAAAGATTGGCTGCTTTTCTCCAAAAACATCGGCAAACGTTTGTCAATAGACGAAACCTCCTTATCCAACGGTGAACTCTACACAATTTTAACAAACAAGGCCGCCAAAGGCAGAAAAGGAGCTATAGTGGCAATGGTAGCTGGAACCAAAGCTGAAACGGTAATTGCAATCATAGAAAAAATCCCTCTTAAGCAACGAAACCTGGTCACGGAAATCACCCTTGATATGGCAGGAAATATGGGACTCATTGCCAAGAAATGTTTCGCAAATGCAACTCGTGTCACCGATCGTTTTCACGTTCAAAAACTAGCCACGGAAGCCTTGCAGGAAATCAGGATCAAATACCGCTGGCAAGCCATGGACCAGGAAAACGAGGCTATAGAAAAAGCCAAGAAAAGCAAGAAAAGGTTCGACGCCGAAGTCTTGGCCAATGGAGATACACTTAAACAATTATTGGCCAGAAGTCGTTATTTCTTGTACAAAAACAAATCAAAATGGTCACCAAACCAAATAGAACGTGCCAATTTATTGTTTGAATTGTATCCCGACATTCAAAGAGCATACAATCTAACCCAAGACTTGCGCAATATCTTTGAAAAAACAACTGATAAAATAATAGGTTTTGCCAAACTGGCCAAATGGCACGAAAAAGTAAGCCAATCCGGTTTCAAGTCATTCAATACAATATCCCGAACGATAATCAATCACTACCAAACAATCTATTATTCGATTAGCTTACTTTGTGTTTTTTTGAACATTTATACAAAAGGATCAATCCTAAAAGTTGTGGGGAAATAATAAAAAGTCGATTTTTGTATTTCAAAATTATACAAAAATGCAAGATTCATTTGGAGAGCTTCTCAAGTTATTATTACCCGAGATAATAGTCGAATATTTTGAACTGACTTCTTATAAAAAAGGAGAAGAAATACTTCATCTTTACTTAAAGGAGATTAACT
>JAUSMU010000024.1 GCA_030645995.1 Gammaproteobacteria bacterium
GTGTGGTGCTCGCTGTAACCAGGGGCGGTGTTCACGCACAGTATCTCGGCGATGGTCCGCCCCGCCTCAATCTTCCGGCTAATCAGCTGGGCCTGATAGTCCGCGCTGCGAAATGCCGAAATCAGGAACAGTGTGACGCCATCCGCCCCTGCCCTGTCTCGCATCGCGTGCCACGCAGCCAGTGCCGACGGAGCAAGACGTTGCTCGCGACCGTAATAATCGGGTTCACACAGAGCTAGCTCCGGCGGCTCCGGTTGCAGAGTCAGGGGCGTGCTCCGAGCGTAATCCTCCGGAATTCCCAGCTCCCGGTGAATCTGTTGCACACGTTCGGTAAAGCGATGATCTGTCATGCGAGGCTCGTTGGATATCGGCGCTTGCGCAAATAGTACCGGAGGTTGTCGAAGCTGGCACTACCCGGCACGGCAATGGCCAGAATGCCACTTACAATGTCCAATATGACCTAGTTCGTACGGACACGAATGCTTAGTATTACGTGCAAATTTTGAGAAGCCAGCCTACAGGAGAGTGTCATGTCGAAATTGCCAGTCATCATCGGAATGGGGGGGATCAACCCGGCCGGGCGGACATCATCCCACCATGGTTACCGAAGACTGGTGCTCGACTCCCTCAAACCACAGGATGCACTGGAGACCCGTGCCAGCCTGGCCAGCATCATGGGCCTGCTCAAAAAATCCGAAGGCGCATGGCGTGATGCGCAGGGCCAGATCATCCAGCTCGACAGCTGGCTGCCAACCCTCGACCCCATACTGAAATCCGGCACCCTGATCCGCCGCCTGGAAGACAACCTGTTCAATCCGGAGCGAGTGCTGTTCCACAAACGCGCCACGCTCAACGCCGAGGCCGACAAGCCCCTCAGCTTCGTGATCCGCAAACAGCAGCTGCCAGACGAGATTCCGCTGGACTGGCAGATCAGTGATCACGGCCCCGGACAGGTACGTGTCGAAGTACCCGGCGCCATGGAGGTGCTGACCGAGAACTACATGTGCTCTGCGGTCAACAGCGCGGGACAGTTACCCACCGGGTTTGACCCCAAGGAACTCTATCCTTCGCGCAACCATCCGCGCGGCCTGCAGATGACCATTTACGGCGCCAGCGACGCTATTCAGTCCCTCGGCATTGACTGGAACACCATCCTCGGCCATGTTGCGCCCGACCAGATCAGCGTCTACGCCGGCAGCTGCATGACTCAGCTCGATTACAACGGTAACGGCGGCATGCTGCAAGCCAGACTGCTGGGCAAGAAGGTCAGTTCCAAGCAGCTGCCACTGGGTTTCGCGGAGATGCCGGCCGACTTCATCAACGCCTATATTCTTGGCAATCTGGGCACCACTGGCACTAATGTCGCGGCCTGCGCCACCTTCCTCTACAACCTGCGTCAGGGTATCCGCGACGTTCAGGCCGGCACCCATCGCATCGTCATTGTCGGCACCAGCGAGGCGCCGATTACCCCCGAAGTCATCGAAGGTTATGCCACCATGGGCGCACTGGCCGACGATGCGGCGCTGCTCGCACTGGATCAGCACAAGAATCTGTCGCGCCCCGACCATGCCCGTGCGTGCCGCCCGTTCGGTGACAACATCGGCTTCACGCTGGCCGAGTCAGCCCAGTATGTGGTGCTGTGCGACGACGAGCTGGCGCTGGAGCTGGGAGCCAATATTCTCGGCGCGGTGAACGATGTATTCGTGAATGCCGACGGCTACAAGAAGTCCATCGCCAGCCCCGGCGTCGGCAACTACATCACCATGGCCAAGGCCGCTGCGGCAACGCGCAACGTCATCGGCGAGGCTGGCCTGCAGCACCGCAGCTACGTGCAGGCTCACGGCACTGGCACCCCGCAGAACCGCGTCACCGAATCCCACATCTTGAGCACCATAGCCGCCAACTGGAAGATTCCGCGCTGGCCCGTGGCGGCACTGAAGTCCTACATCGGCCACTCCCTGGCCAGCTCCGCAGGCGACCAACTGGCCTGCAGCCTGGGCCTGTGGCAGTACGGCATCATCCCCGGCATCCTCAGCACAGAGCGCGTGGCTGACGACGTCTATCAGAACAACCTGGACTTCCTGCTGCAGCACCGCGACGTCGGCACGACCGGCATGGATGCTGTGCTGCTCAATTCAAAGGGCTTCGGCGGCAACAACGCCACGGCCTCGATTCTGGCGCCGCATATCACGCAGAAGATGCTGGAGAAGAAACACGGCAAGGACAGGATGAAGGCTTACGCGCAGCGCAACGAGGTGGTGCAGGAGAATTCACGACGCTACGATGCGGCGGCGACGGCGGGTGAGATCAGGCCGATCTACCGCTTCGACCATAACGTGCTGGATGGCGACGGACTTGAGATGTCCCAGACAGAGCTGCAGATCAAGGGCGCGCAAAAGGCGATTGATCTGCAGGTGCCGAATTATTACTCGGATATGTGTGACTGAAGGCCCGCTCCCACACGAGCGTATACGTCGTTACCTCACAACCAGCTTCTGGGCGATCTTCGCCTGCCACTCCACCGGACCGCTCTTGTGCACGGACGTGCCATTGACATCCACGGCCACCGTCACCGGCATATCCTCTACCTCGAACTCGTGGATCGCCTCCATGCCCAGATCGTGGAACGCGACAATCTTCGCCTTGCGGATCGCTTTCGACACGAGATAGGCCGCACCGCCCACCGCCATCAGATACACCGCCTTGTGCTTCTTGATCGCATCGATCGCCACCTGCCCGCGCTCGGCCTTGCCGATCATGCCCAGCAGGCCGGTCTTGTCGAGCAGTGTCTCGGTGAACTTGTCCATGCGCGTCGCGGTAGTCGGACCGGCTGGCCCTATCACCTCGTCACGCACCGGGTCGACAGGGCCGACGTAATAAATGAACCTGCCCCGCAGATCCACGCCCTCTGGCAGTGATTCACCCCGGGCAAACATCTCTATCATGCGCTTGTGCGCGGCATCACGGCCGGT
>JAUSMU010000037.1 GCA_030645995.1 Gammaproteobacteria bacterium
GATCTTCTCCACAGCCTGTTCGATGATCGGGCCTTCGTCCAGATCCGTCGTCACATAATGCGCCGTCGCGCCGATGATCTTCACGCCACGCATGTAAGCCTGGCGATAAGGGTTGGCACCCTTGAAACCGGGCAGGAACGAATGATGGATATTGATGGCACGACCGGCCATGACCTCACACATTTTCGGCGACAGAATCTGCATATAACGCGCCAGCGCCAGGAGATCCACTTTCTTGGTGGCAATGATCCGCAGCACCTCGTCTTCCTGTGTGTCCTTGTTGTTCTCGCCCACGGGCAGGTAGTGATAATCGATGCCGTACCATTCGGTGATGCCGCGCAGGTCTTCGTGATTCGAGACCACGCCGACGATATCGGCAGGCAACACACCGCTGCTCCAGCGATGCAGGATGTCGTTCAGGCAGTGCCCATGTTTGGAGACGGCCATCAACACCTTGGGCTTGACCGCCAGATCGTAAAAGCTCCACTGCATGGCGAAGTGTGAGCCGATCTCGGTGAAGTCTTCGTCGAGCTTCTCGGTTCCCGGCAGGTCGGCCTCCGCCTCCTCGAACTCTACGCGCATGAAGAAGCGGTCGAGCACCGGGTCGCGGTGCTGGGCCGCATCGCTGATGGTGGCGCCACGTTGAAACAGAAAATCACTGACGGCTCGGACAATACCGTTGGCTTCGGGGCAGGATACGGTCAGTACAAATTTTTTACGTTCGGACTTGTTCATAAGCGTCGTTCTTCACAGGTAGTCGGCACGGATGGTCTGCTTAAATTGGCACGCCGGGGTGCGCGGGCGGCGAAATATTATCACTATTTGCCTCACCGGACCGCGCTAATTACAATCGCTGCTCACTCACCCGCTACAGGAACCGATCATGAAAACACGCGCCGCTGTCGCCTTTGCCGCTGGCAAACCGTTGGAAGTTGTCGAGGTCGATCTCGACGGCCCCAAGGCAGGCGAGGTCATGATCGAGATCAAGGCCACCGGCGTCTGCCACACCGATGCCTTCACGCTGTCCGGTGATGATCCCGAGGGCGCCTTCCCTGCCATTCTCGGCCACGAGGGTGCAGGCGTCGTCGTCGAGGTCGGCCCGGGCGTGAAATCGCTGAAGGTGGGTGACACTGTGATTCCGCTCTACACCCCGGAGTGTCGCGAGTGCGAATACTGCCTGCACCCGAAGACCAACCTGTGCCAGGCCATCCGCCCGACCCAGGGCCGTGGTGTGATGCCCGACGGCAGCAGCCGCTTCTCGCTCGACGGCAAACCTATCCTGCATTACATGGGCTGCTCGACCTTCTCCAATTTCACCGTGCTGCCGGAGATCGCCGTGGCGAAGATCCGCAGTGATGCGCCCTTCGACAAGGTCTGCTACATCGGCTGCGGCGTCACCACCGGCATCGGCGCCGTGGTGTTTCAGGCCAAAGTGGAGCCCGGCAGCACCGTGGCGGTGTTCGGTCTGGGCGGTATCGGCCTCAACGTGATTCAAGGCGCGCGCATGGTCGGTGCCGACCGCATCATCGGCGTCGACATCAACCCCTCCAAAGTGGCACTGGCACGCGAATTCGGCATGACCGATTTCGTCAATGCGCTGGAGGTAGACGACGTCACCGCCGAGATCATCAACATGACCAAGGGTGGCGTGGACTACAGCTTCGAGTGCATCGGCAATGTGAAGACCATGCGCCAGGCGCTGGAGTGCACGCACAAGGGCTGGGGCCAGTCCTTCATCATCGGGGTGGCAGGCGCCGGACAGGAGATCTCCACCCGTCCCTTCCAGCTGGTGACCGGGCGCTCCTGGCGCGGCAGTGCCTTCGGTGGCGCACGCGGCCGCACCGACGTGCCGAAGATCGTGGACTGGTACATGAACGGCAAGATCCGCATCGATCCGCTGATCACCCACACCATGCCGCTCAAGGACATCAACAAAGCCTTCGACCTGATGCATGAGGGCAAGAGTATCCGTTCGGTGATACTGTTCTGATTTTCATGACCAATACCATGACGCCTGCCAATGCCACCGACAGCAACACCACACTGCAAAACGCGGTGCTGCTGATGGTATTGCTGAA
>JAUSMU010000051.1 GCA_030645995.1 Gammaproteobacteria bacterium
TTCGCTAGGCAACTACTCTTCAGAGCAACGGATGGCTCGACTAAAGCACCCAAACAAGGAAGTGGAAGCCGCATTGCGCCATGCCGAAGTTAATGGTTGGCGCATTGTCACTGGTGGCAGTCACGCATGGGGCAAGATGTATTGCCCTTACAATGCCGATATCTGTCGTTGCGGTGAATTCTGCATTACCAGTATCTGGAGCACTCCGCGTAATCCTGAAAACCATGCTCGGGCACTGCGGCGGGTCATCGACAATTGCATCCTGCGTAGTTAGTAGACTCAACATGAGAAGCACTCAATGGAATACACCTTCACCCTCAAATTCCATTTACCCGACGAAACCACCAACATCGACGACGCCATTGAACGTCTCGGTGCCGCTGGCTGCGATGACGCCCTGATTGGCATCGGTCTCCCGGGCCGCATCGCACTGGAGTTCACCCGAGATGCCGACAGTGCCATCGCCGCGCTCAGCAGTGCGCTGGCAGATGTGAAGCGCGCCTTACCCTCGTCGCAGTTGATCGAAGTTTCCCCCGATCTGGTTGGCTTGACGGATGTCGCAGACAAAGTGGGAGTCTCGCGGCAGAACATGCGCAAGTTGATGTTGAATCATGCCTCCACGTTTCCGGTGCCCGTACACGAAGGCACGACTTCGCTCTGGCATCTGCTCGATGTACTCGCGTGGCTACGGGAGAGGGGAGGTTATCTGGTCTCGCAGGAGTTGATGGAGGTTGCGCAGGTGGCGCTCTGGATGAATCTGCGGAAGGAGAGTGCGAGGCTGGTCGATGCGCCTGAAGAACTGGGTCTGGATGTTGGTTGACGTCGTTACGCCTTTTTCAAATTTTAAATGCTCATATACGAACGCTTATGATGCATCGCCGCTCATATCTGATGAGGTTCTCATGCCCGCCCCTGACAGAAAGCCCCCGGCTCCTCCAACCGTATTACCACGCCCTGTGGAGCGTGCATTGCGCATCCTGGGTCAGGATATTTCAGCCGCACGCCGTACGCGGCGGCTCAGCCAGGAAGATCTGGCTCAGCGTGCCGGGGCATCTGTCAGTACCATCAGGCGCATGGAGGATGGCCACCCTGGCACGGCGTTGCAGATGTTGATGGAGGGCGCCTCATACTTCAAGTTGGGCGCGGAACAGGCAGAAGCTATCTGGAAAGAAGTCTCTCAGACGATGGCCGGTTGGCGTTCAACCGCGAAAGTCTTGGGCGGGCGCGATGACGCCCGCACGCAGCAGCGGTGCGATGTCGGCCGCGAGCAGCGGTTTCGAATAGTAGTAGCCCTGCACCTCGCGGCAGCCCCACATTTTCAACAGCTCCAACTGCTCCGCCGTTTCCACTCCCTCCACAATCGAAGGAATGCCGAGTTCGCGGGCCAGACTGAGCGCTGCTTTCACGATGGCGACATCACCACTATTGCTGGTCAGGTCAGCGATGAAGTTCTGCGCGATCTTGATACGGTCGACGGGAAAGCGGCGCAGGTAGTCCAATGACGAGTAGCCTGTCCCGAAATCGTCTATGGCCAGGCGCAGGCCGCTCGCGCGCAGACGCAGCAGCACATCGTTGTGCTCCTGGGATGCCTCCATCAGCATGCTCTCCGTCAGCTCAAGTTCCAGGTGCTGACGTGGCAGGCCAGTCTCCGCGAGGATGTTGGAGATTTGGATTTCCAGCTCGTGCGGGCTCTTGAATTGGAGGCCGGAAAGATTGATTGCGATGAGTATCGGCGGGATTCCAGCGTCAAGCCAGCTGCGGGCTTGCCTGCAGGCTTCCTGCAGGATCCATTGGCCGAGCGCCACCATAAGCCCAGTCTTCTCGGCAATTGGCACGAAGACTGTCGGGCTGATCAATCCGCGCTCGGGATGTTGCCACCGCAACAGGGCTTCGACGCCGACGATGCGGCCGGTTTGGATCTCAACCTGTGGCTGGTACTGCACGAAGAGCTGGTTCGTGACCAGTGCCTGACGCAGCTCCATACCCAACCGGACGCGTGTGCGAACTTCTACATCCATGGCTTCGGTGAAGTACCGGAATGTGCCACGGCCTTCGGACTTGGCACGATAGAGCGCTACATCGGCCTGGGAAAGCAGCTTCTCGGCATCGCCGTCGGCCTCGTCGTGGAACGATATTCCAATGCTGGCCCCCGTCCGGATTTCGTTGCCACCGACATCGAACGGCACCGCGATACTCACAAGTATGCGATTGGCGAACGCAGCGGCGTCAGCAGGGTCCGACAGGTCAGTCTGCAGAATGGCAAACTCGTCGCCTCCGAACCGGGCTACGGTATCCGTCGCGCGTGCCACTGACAGAAGCCGCCTCGCTATTTCCTGCAGTACCAGGTCGCCAACAGGATGGCCGAGCGTGTCGTTGATGTCCTTGAAGTGATCAAGATCGAGGTACAGTACGGCGAACGGCGCGCCACCGCGTTGCGCGCGCGCAATCGCATCGCCCAATGCTTCTACGAACACCCGTCGATTGGCCAGACCAGTCAGTGCGTCATGCTGCGCCAGATGGCGTATATGTTTTTCGGCCTGTTTGCGTTCGGAAATGTCCATGGAAGTGCCGAGCAAGCCTTCGACATTGCCAAGTGCGTCACGCAGCGGGATCTTGTTGGTGAGCATATAAGATGTGCTGCCGTCAGACAGGGTTTCCGGCTCTTCGATGAGGAGTTTTGGCTTCCCCGATTCAATGACTTGGCGATCATCCGCCCGGTAGAGTTCTGCCTGGTCGTGCCAGGCCATATCGAAGTCGTTCTTGCCGATGAGCTGTGTGGGGTGAAGGAAGCCCGCGTCCTGCGCGAACGGCAGGTTGCAACCAAGATAAACCAGTTCCCGGTCTTTCCAGAACACTCTTACCGGAATCGCATTGAGAATTCCTTCCAGGAGCTGATGCGACACTCGCAATTCTTCCTCGGCCTGTTTTCGTGCAGTGATGTCACGAAAAAAGTTGATCCGACCGAGGCTTTTGCCCGATGGTGCCAGCAGGGTACCCGCATGGCATTCGATTGCCCGGCCGTCGAGCAAATCGAGTTCGCGGTGGATTGTGGAGGTCGGATCGGCCCTGAAGCGTATGACATCGGCCTTGAATTCGTCCGGCCGCTGCACCTGCGACAGGACTTCCGGCAGTACGGCGTCGGGATTCCGGGAAGCTACGGTCGCGGGCGACAGATTCCACATCCTCTCGAATCTCGCGTTCCAGGATGCCAGCCCTGTGCCGGTATCGATAACCAGTACACCGTCCGGCGCGCTCTCGATCTCGCTCGCAAGGAGCGTGTTTGCAAACTCCAGCCGCTCTTCGGACAAGCGTTGCTCCGTGACGTCGAGGAAGCTGGACCGAATCAGCCGTTCCCCTTTTGCGCTCGGAAGCAGCGCCATGCGCACCTCGCACACGAGTTCCTCCCCTCGGGTGTTGCGAATCTTGCAGTCGAAGGTGAGCTTTTCACCTGCCAGCGCGCGCAGGTTGCGACTATCCACACTAGCGCGGATCGTCTGTGAATCTCCTTCTGCGGAGGAATAGAGGCGCTCGGGGCCGGCAGCGATGAGTTCCTTCCGCGAACTGCCGAATAGCAGTTCGGCGCTCTCATTGGCGTCGGTGAAACGGCCTTGATCGTAGTCATATACGAGAATGGCATCCGGCGCTTGGTCCAATAGCACGCGAAACCGCGCTACGCTTGCGCGCAGTTGCGTTTCGACGGCGTGGCGCGCCCGGCTAACCAAGGCCAACCCCAGTTTATCCGCCAGTTGTTCCGCGAAAGCGATTTCGTCATGTTCCCAGTGGTGCGGTTTGCCCACGTGTTCGAAACACAAAAGTCCAAGGTGCTTGCCCGATATCTGAATGACCGCGTCGAGCATCGACGTGATACCGAGCGGCTTGAGATAGCTGTCGATGTATCCGATGGTTCTGGGGTCGGACAGTGGATCGTCGGCGGCAACGTACCGGCTTTCCTTCAGAGCCCGGAATTCGTTGCGGTACTGCGCCTCGGTCAACACTGCGCCGGACGTATGTGACTTCTCGCCCGCCGCAAAGGCGTCAATGCACTTCAAGCTCGTCTCGGTCTCATCGAAAAGCCAGACATTGACGCGCTCGCAGCCCACGGTTGCAGCGGCGCGTTCGGTGATGATATGTGCGAGGTTCTCGACATCGCCCGCGAGTATTTCCTTCGCCTGGCTGATTTCAGCCACGACCTGCATCTGCTCGCGCATGCGCGCCAGCGCCGTGCGCAGCGTGCGTTCGGCGCCCATCAATGCTTCCTGGCTGTCGAACGCCACAGCGTCGAGCTTCTCGTCGGATTGGATGCTCACACTTTACCTGCGGATTCTGTTGTGAAGGATTGCCCATGGTAGCAGATCGCGTCGCTCAGGCGCAGGGCGCGCAGGCGAAGTGAAACACAATGGGTCGCCATCATCCCGACGGTCCATGGATACCCGCACATAGCCCAAACAAAACCCAGATTCCCCTCTGAATTGTTTGTTCTAGATCAAACTAATCCCTGATTCAAAGAAATCAATCAGCTCTCTCCAGATATCAGGAAGAAATCTCGCCGTAAAACGTCCCTAATCGCCACACTATTTCGGGCGACGGTCGCCGTTGTCCGAAAGAATGGCCAGCGTTCACTATCCCAGCGATGAAGAGGAGATTCACATGCGATTTATGACCAATATCGGCAAAGTCTTTTGGCTTTCCGTTCCAGCAGTGTTGTTGTCACCTGGGCTCATGGCTCAGGAGGTTACCTTCCACAAGGATATAGAGCCGATCTTGCAGCGCAGCTGCCAGAATTGTCACCGCCCCGGCGGAGTGGCGCCCATGCCGCTGATTACTTATGAGCAGGTAGCCCCGTTTGCCGGGCTTATGGAGTACAAGACAGGCCTGCGTGACCGCGCCGGTGCCATGCCGCCCTGGTATGCCGAGAAGGATATCGGGATTCAACACTTCAAGGATGACCCCTCGCTCAACGATGCCGAAGTTGCGGCGATTTCTGTCTGGGCCCGCTCCGGAGCACCCGAGGGAGCTGCGGCAGACGCGCCAAAGCCGCTGGTCTTCGACGACAGCACCAAGTGGAAGCTGGGCGAACCGGATCTGATTGTGAATCTTGAAGACTTCTTCATGGAGGCTGGCCGACCTGACTGGTGGGGCGAGCTCCCAATCGTCCCCACGGGGTTGAAAGAAGACCGCTATGTGAAGTCAGTTGAAATCGTGGAGGTCAACGACGTGGGTGTTGGTGCCGATACCTCCGATACCGTCGGTGGCCTGTTCATCTTCCACCACATGATCTGGCGCACCGAAGTGCTGGACGAGAATGGTGAGGTGGTTCCTGGTCAGGCAATCAACTGGCCGGTACACGAGGTAGGCCGTAACGGTGACATCTTCGATCCGGACGCGGGTCCCGTGCTCAAGGCCAATTCAGCATTCTTTACCGACTCGGTACACATGCACTCCAACGGACGCGACACCACCGGACATCTCCAGTTGGGCTTCACCTTCCACCCCGTAGGCTATACACCGAAGTACAAAACCCAGATCAGCGTTCTGGGCAATGGTGTAGACCTCAGCGTGGAGGGCGATGCCAAGGATCAGGAGGTGCATGCCTATCAGGTGCTGACTGAGAACACCAAGGTCATCACTTTCGAACCGCACTTGCACGCACCCGGTGATCGTATGTGTCTTGAGGCAATCTGGGGTTACTCGACAGAGACACTTTCCTGTGTGGGCTATGACCACAACTGGGTGAGAGGTTATCCCTATGCAGATGACTACACGCCCTTGTTGCCCAAAGGCACTGTTCTTCATATTACGGGCTACTTTGATAACACCAAAGCCAATCCGAACGTGCCCGATGAGCGCAATTGGCAGGGTTCAGGTAACCGCTCAGTCACCAATATGTTTATCGATCTTGGCAGCCGGGTGAGCATGACCGATGAGCAATTTATGGAAGAAATGGAAAATCGGCGCAAGGTGCTCAATCTGGGACCGAACGATCACGTTATCGGATGCCCGCTGTGTCTGGCGCCTTTGGTATGGCCTATTGGGGATGAATCCGCCAGTGACTAGCCCAGCCCGTCAATATTCAGCAAACAAACATGTAGAAATGTGATATTCCAGAGAAGGTATGAAATGAAAACAGATAAATTCCTGAATAGCATTGTCGTATTGGTCACAATGTCGCTTGCGTTGGTTTCTACCATTGCGACGGCAGAGCAACCCTATTCTTACGCCAGAAACACTTACTCCAGCGGGCAGCACACCGAAGTTGCCTATGAAGGCTGGCGCGAGAATGAGGACGGTACCATTTCGCTCACGTTCGGCTACTTCAACCATAACTGGGAAGAAGAGCTGGATATCCCGATCGGTGAAAATAACTTCTTCTCACCCGGTCAGGCCGACCTCGGTCAGCCTACGCATTTCCTGCCACGGCGCAACCGCTTCACCTTCGAGGTTGTTGTTCCTGGAGACTTTGGAGATAAAGAACTGGTCTGGGAAGTGACTTCTCCCAACGGACTGACGCGCAAAGCGTACGGCACGCTGCGAGAAGACTACAAGATAGATAACGTCATCATCATGTCCGAGACCGGCTCTTTGGGCGCAGGATCATCCGATCCGGAAATCAGGGCCAATATACCGCCGAGTGTGGCCTTGATCGGAGACGAGATACGCACAGTGAGCGTAGGTCAGCCACTACGTTTCCAGACACGGGTAAGCGACGATGGCGTACCGAAGCCTTTCAATCCCATGGAGCGAATCAGGCGCTTGGGAGGTGCTGCTGCGGCTCTCGCAACTCCTGAAACAGTTCGCCAGAGAATGATGATGATGCCACCGCCCAAGCCCACTGTGGCCAAAAACAATGGCCTGTACCTGTCCTGGAATGTATACCGGGCACCGGAATCCATGACCGGCGCGCAAGATGTCGTGCATTTCGATCCGCCCCAGGTTAAACCCTGGGAGGATACCCGCCCGTCGGCGAATTCGCCCTGGAGTTGGCTGTGGGTACCTCAACCGCTGCCTGCGGATGGCGTGGTTGAAGTGACTGTGAGCTTCGATGAACCCGGCACCTATCTGCTTTGGGGTCGAGCCGACGATGGCGGGCTCTATAGCGATGAGTATCTGACTGTGAACGTAAGGCCATGATAACCACCTGAACCAGGAGGAGGGGAGGTCTATACGGCCTGCCCCTCCTGGCAAGGGTGCCTTGGGCTGCTATTGGATTTCATTAGCGCCGATCATGATGAGAAAGTACAAACTGAATATCAGTGTGCCGAAACTGGACAGCGGGTACAGTTTCGGACTGATGCGAAAAAATCGTATAGACAAACAGACTACCAAGAATAAAAGTGGTCCAAACAACTGGATCTCAAGTAGCTCTATATCGAAATACAAAAGCCCTGTGATCCACATGGCAGCTACCCAGGTGAAGAGCACAAACATCGCGATGCGGACGGCGTTATCTCGTTGAGCATCTCGCATTGACAATGCCTTACTAAGAAATGCACCTGATAGATACAGTGCTACCGGCAAGAAAAACCAGATCAGGATATCAAGCAGAACCCACGATGTTCTGTCCGATATGAGCCATATCGTATGCCAGTAGTCCAACTGCAGAATAATGATGGATACAAAATAGCCCAGAAAGGTAAATGGCTCCTCAGACGGATTAAGCAAATTTAAATTGGCAATGGATTTCAGATTTTCCGTAATGCCAAGGCCTAATACCAAGGTCATCAAGACCATAATGTATTCAAATACGTTCATTTCTTTCTCATTTAAAAAATCTTGTTATTAGTAGTCCTGGTGCGTCAGGTTCCGAAGGCCGAGAAACTCGGGTCATCGTAACCCACTTACTTGAGAATTTCAGGTTGTCGATAGGACCCCAGGTCACGCCGACTTTGAAATTGGTGCGTTCCGCCCAAGTGAAGGCTTCTAAGCGATCAACGTTCAGTGTAGATTCTCCAAAAACAGGAGATTCACAATGAAAATAACAAGCCTGATCTGCCTTCTACTCGTCCTTATCCCATCGCTCGCCAATGCCCAACGCCCCATCCGTCCGCTGCTGCCGTTGCGGGCCTACACTCTGCAGGATTACGCGCCGGTGGATTTCCGCGAGGCGCTTGCCCTGCCTGCCACGATGGAGGCTGCCTCCTATGCCGGAGTGGCGACGACTCTTGAGGGCAATCTCATCGTCCTCAGTCGCAGTGCTCCCCCGTTTCTGGAGTTTGATCCGCAGGGCCAGTTCGTGCGTGGCTTCGGCGCCGACGATTTGCTGCGCCGCGCGCATGGCATGGCCATCGACGCGAGCGGCAATATGTGGGTGACCGATGTCGCTGACCATGTGGTGATGAAGCTGGACAAGGATGCCAATGTCTTGATGACGATTGGTACCAAAGGCGAGGCGGGGGAGTGGAACCAGGCCGCAGGCGCGCAGTTGTTCAATGAGCCCAACGATGTGGCGCTGGATTCCCAAGGGAATATTTATGTCGCCCAGGGGCACGGCGGGAACATGCCGAAGGTGCTGAAATTCAGCCCGGCTGGCGAGTTCATTATGCAGTGGGGCAGCCGTGGTTATGGGGCGGGCCAGTTCGTGGCGGCGCACGCCATCGAGATCGATGCGGATGACGTGCTGTACGTGGCGGATCGAGAAAACATGCGGATACAGCGCTTCGATACCAGTGGCAATCTGCTGCGCGAGTGGAAGTTCGATGCGATGGTCTGCGCCATCTTCCTGCACGACGATGGCTTCATGTATATCACCACCGGCTTCGACGGCGAGTTCGCCAGGGTCGACATGGATGGCAACGTGCTCGGTGCCATCGGCAGCCCTGGCACGGGCAACGGCCAATTCGGCGAGGCCCATGCCTTGACGATGGATGCCGCAGGCAATGCGTACATCCCGGATGTCATCAACCGCCGGGTGCAGAAGTTCGCGAAAGTTCAGGTCGGGAACTGAACGCTCTTGATTGTCATGATTTCGCCCTAAAAATGTCTTTTTTTTAATAGGGGTATTTTCTTTAGCGAAATCAAGGTTATACTCGGGTTTAATAGATTTCGACTTAAAGTTGAACAACAAAAACAGCTTTTTGCAGGGCAGACAATATGCAGAAGACGACTTTGGCATTGGTGGCAACAGTCTGTTTGACCTTCGGAAGCCTGGGGGAAGCACAGACTCTGAAAGGATCTCGCGCCTCCATGGAGCGGCAGTATCAAGAAGCCGTCAATCTTGGCTACACCTTCATGAAGACCTCCAGTGCGGTAACGAATTTCGTTGATTCCGGCTATCTGGTGAAGGTAAACGGCAACGGTCATTTCGAACTGAATAGTGTTTCTTATCCTTATGCCCGCCCGGCGGTGAAGACATTCATCGAGCGGCTCGGCTCGCAATATTTCGCGGCCTGTGGCGAGAAGATGACTGTCACGAGTCTGACCCGCCCTATCGACAAGCAGCCAGCAAACGCTGCCCAGGATTCTGTTCATCCCACCGGTATGGCTGTCGACTTTCGCATTCCTCAAGTGGGCAAGTGTCGCTCCTGGCTGGAAAAAACTCTGCTCGAACTCGAAGGCACCGATGTTCTCGACGTTACCCGCGAGCGTAATCCCCCGCATTACCATGTGGCCGTTTTCCCGCAGTCTTACGAGCGCTATGTTGCCGGTGTATCGGCCAGGCCTGAAGCGACACTGGTTGCTGCCCAGACTTTAACAGCCACCGTGACACCAGCAGTCATGATCACCTCTACCGCAGAGGTCGAGACCAACCGTGAGTACGTCGTGCGTCGCGGTGATACGCTCTCCGAAATCGCGACCAAAACAGGCGCCAGCATTGCTCAGCTGCGCTCTGCCAACGGCCTGCGTGGCGATCTGCTGCAGATAGGCCAGAAGCTGCAAGTGCCGACCTCAACGTCAGCGATGGTGGCAGCGGCGCCGCGTAATTCCAACGAAGTCGCTGCGGTGACCGAGATTACCCACCGTGTGAAGCGCGGCGAGACGCTTTGGCGAATTGCGAACCGTTACGGAATTCCTGTCAATGATCTGAGCCGACAGAATGGCTTGTCGGACGACCTGCTGCAGGTTGGGCAGACTCTCCGCGTCAGGACTAGTGTCGGCTCTCCCTGATCGCAGGCTTGGTTTCAGCACTTGGTTTCAAAAGAGAGCAGCGCAGCCCGGTCGGCCCCTTGAGGCAAGTCGGGCTGTGTTGTTTCAGGTGGAATGAATTCGAGCTGTATACCTAAATGTCTCTCTCTCACGAACACTCTCACGAACACTGGATGCAATTGGCGCTGGAGCAGGCCGCACTGGCCGCCGCTGCCGGTGAAGTGCCTGTTGGTGCAGTGGTGGTGTCGCCGGAAGGGCAATTGCTGGGCAGTGGCTACAATCAGCCTATTGGCGGCAAGGATCCGACCGCGCACGCTGAGGTCATGGCACTGCGAGCTGCCGCCGCTCAGATCGACAATTATCGCTTACCCGATTGCACGCTTTATGTGACGATTGAGCCCTGCACCATGTGTGTGGGAGCGATGGTCCACGCGCGCATTGGCCATCTGGTCTATGGGGCGCCTGAGCCGCGTTTCGGGGCAGTGGTGAGTGGGCGTCGATTGCTGGACGAGGGTGAGTTCAATCACCGTATGACACATCAGGGCGGAGTGCTGGCGGAGCGCTGCGGGGAGATCATGCGCGAGTTTTTCCGCAGCAGGCGTTGACGAGAATTGGCGCCATAAACAAGGGTTGAGTTTAGCTGGCAATACAAGTACCTTTGGGCCACAGGCACAGCCCGTGGACAAGAGCCCGGGGCAACAATAACGATATCGAGCAGAAGAATACCGATACATGCTGAAACGCTCCTCTTTCCTGCTGGCTGTGCTGGCAGACCGTCTGAAATCTGCGCGCTTGCGCACCGTCCTTCTTGTGTGTTCTTTTCTACTTTTTTCAAATTGTGCACTCACCATGCCGCCTTACAAAGGGTATAGGGGCGAGGCGCGCCCGGCCACAGAACTGGCGCTGGTGAAGGGTGATTATTTCTATCGTCAGGATTGGTTGAATAGCTACGCCGATGCAGTGCGCTTTCTCAGTGTCGACGGTCGGGAAGTGGAGAACAGCCGTGCCCATGAAGAAATACTGCTGAGCCCGGGTCAGCGCGAGCTGGAGGTGTATTACTCCTGGGACATGGGGGCGCGCATCGGCCTGGCACCTGCACTGGTGAGCTATGCGGCGCACCGCGACTCCGTCAGTCGCACGCTGAGTCTGAACGCCGAGGCCGGCAGGACTTATTCGGTGAAGGCAGAGCCTGTATTCAATGGCAACCCCAGTGATATTACGGCACTGGCCTACGTGGATTTCTGGGTGGAGGACGATCGGGGCCGTGTCGTGTTGAGCAAGGAGGAGGGACGTTACCGCCCGGCATCCGGGGATTCCGAGGTAAATTAATCTGCTTTTTCACCCCGCATCGCGTATTATTGCGAGCCTCTGAACCCGCTCCCAATCCTACTCAAGGCCCTTGCTTACGATGCTAGTTCTGCCAGGTGTATCGGCTCTTTCAGCCTTCAAAAAAGCCAAGTTACTCTCCGCACTTCAATCCCGACTTCCTGCTGTCCGCACCCTGACCGCCCGCTTTGTGCACTTCGTTGATGTCGATGGCGCGTTGAGTGCGAGCGAGATGGAGGTGCTCAAAGCGCTGCTGGATTACGGCACGGCGGCACAGGCGATCATCGAACCAAACGCTTCTGACGCATTGCTGCGTGTCGTGGTGCCCCGGCCGGGAACGATCTCGCCGTGGTCCAGCAAGGCGACAGATATCATGCAGAACTGCGGGCTGCGCAAGGTTACTCGCATCGAGCGCGGTATCGCCTATCGCGCCGACGCCGACCAGCCCCTGAGCGAGACAGACATCGCCGCGCTGGACACCCTCCTCCACGACCGCATGACCCAGGCGGTGTTGCCCGCTGTCGAGGGGGCCGAGAGCCTGTTTCAACGCGCCGAGCCGCGACCACTGCGTTCAGTGGATATTCTCGGGCGTGGCAAGGAGGCGCTGACTGAGGCTAATCAGACCATGGGGCTGGCGCTGGCCGTCGATGAGATCGACTACCTCTACGAGAGCTTCAACCATCTGAATCGCAACCCCAACGACATCGAACTGATGATGTTTGCGCAGGCCAACTCCGAGCATTGTCGCCACAAAATTTTCAATGCCAGCTGGACCGTCGACGGGCAGGATCAGCCGCATTCGCTGTTCGGCATGATCCGCAACACCCATAAGCTGGCTCCGGCCAACGTGCTCTCCGCCTACAAGGACAATGCTGCCGTGATGAGTGGCAGTGTGGCAGGACGCTTCTTCCCCGATGCAGCCACCAAGCAATACGGCTACACGGAAGAGCCCATCGCCATCCTCATGAAGGTCGAGACCCACAACCATCCGACCGCGATTGCACCATTTCCCGGCGCGGCCACTGGCAGCGGCGGCGAGATCCGCGACGAGGGCGCGACTGGGCGTGGCTCGAAGCCCAAGGCCGGTCTGGCGGGCTTCAGTGTCTCCAATCTGCGTCTGCCCGCTCTGCCACAGCCCTGGGAAGAGGATTTCGGCAAACCTGCACACATCGCCTCGGCGCTGGACATCATGATCGAAGGCCCCATCGGTGCGGCGGCCTTCAACAACGAGTTCGGCCGTCCCAATCTGTGCGGCTACTTCCGCACTTATGAAGAGCGTGTCGACAGTGGCAATGGTGCGGAAGTGCGCGGTTACCACAAGCCCATCATGATCGCTGGCGGTATCGGCAATATCCGCGAGCCGCACATCGAGAAGGGTGAGATCCCGGTCGGCGCCAAGCTGATTGTGCTCGGCGGCCCGGCCATGCTGATCGGCCTGGGTGGAGGCGCGGCGTCGTCCATGACCTCCGGCACCAGCAGCAGCGACCTCGATTTCGCCTCCGTGCAGCGCGACAACCCCGAGATGGAACGCCGTTGCCAGGAAGTCATCGACCAGTGCTGGCAGCTGGGCGAGCGTAATCCGATTATCTTCATTCACGACGTCGGCGCGGGTGGTCTTTCCAATGCGCTGCCCGAACTGGTCAAGGATGGTGGCAGGGGCGGTCGCTTCTCGTTGCGCGACATCCTGAACCTCGAACCGCAGATGTCGCCGCTGGAGATCTGGTGCAACGAGGCGCAGGAGCGCTATGTGCTGGCGGTCAGCTTCAAGGATCTGCCCTTGTTCAAGAGCCTGTGTGCCCGTGAGCGTTGCCCCTATGCCGTGGTGGGAGAGACCACTCGCGAGGAAGTCATCGAGCTGACGGATACCCATTTCAACAACAAGCCTATCGATCTGCCCATGAGTGTGCTGTTCGGCAAGCCGCCGCGCATGCACCGCGAAGCACGCACGCTGACTGCGCGCGCCAATGAACTGGACACCGCTCAGATCGAGCTGGCCGAGGCGGTGCAGCGCGTACTGAGTCTGCCCACCGTGGCGAGCAAGAGTTTCCTTATTACCATCGGCGACCGCTCTATCACCGGTCTGGTCAGTCGCGATCAGATGGTGGGCCCCTGGCAGGTGCCGGTGGCCGATGCCGCTGTGACCGCAGCATCCTTCACTAGTTATCGTGGCGAAGCGATGGCGATGGGCGAGCGCACACCCATTGCCTTGCTGGATGCCCCGGCGTCGGCCCGCATGGCAGTTGCCGAAGCGGTGACCAACATTGCCAGCGCGGCGATTGGAGCGATTGGCGACATCAAGCTCTCGGCCAACTGGATGGTGGCGGCGGGACATCCCGGCGAGGATGCGCGTCTCTATGCGGCGGTGCAGGCCGTCGGCATGGAGTTATGCCCAGCGCTCGGTATCTGCGTACCAGTGGGCAAGGACTCCATGTCCATGCGTACCGTCTGGCAGCAGGATGGCGAGCGCCACAGCAACACGGCGCCTCTGTCCTTGATCATCTCCGCCTTCGCGCCGGTG
>JAUSMU010000052.1 GCA_030645995.1 Gammaproteobacteria bacterium
AGTTGGCGGAGGGGGAGAGATTCGAACTCTCGAAGGACTTTCATCCTCGCCGGTTTTCAAGACCGGTGCATTCAACCGCTCTGCCACCCCTCCGCAACGGGGGCCAATCTTACTGATTTTTCGAATTCAGTCAACCTCAGAATGCCCGGAAATTGCAGCCTCGGCGGAAAGGATTGCTTTTAAAGGGTCGCACGGTATGATTGCCCCCGTCGGCGATTGAATTATTGACACTTTACCCCCATATATCAGGCATGAAAGCAGGGCTGGTACGACTGGCTCTGCATGAAATAGCGAAATGCCTGCCCCGGTCTATGTCAGCACCTTGTTTGTATGCACTTGATAATGCGTTACTACGGAGATCACTATGAGTCAGTTTGATGTATTGGATGTTGGGCAAACCCGTGGATCGGTCGTTGCTGTTAACAAAGTACTGAAAAATACCTATCTGCTGCTTGGCATGACACTGGCCTTCAGCGCCTTCATGGCGACACTGAGCACCAATGCTGCCCCCATGAACATGTGGGTCTACATCATCGGCCTGTATGGTCTGCTGTTTGCCACCCAGGCACTCGCACGTAGCGCCTGGGGTCTGCTGACAATATTCGCCTTCGCCGGCTTTATCGGCTACGGCACCGGCCCGATGATCGGCGCCCTGATGTCCACCAGCGCCGGCAGTGAAGTCGTGACTACAGCCTTGGGCGGCACGGCATTCATCTTCTTCGGACTGTCCGGTTATGCGCTGGTATCACGCAAGGACTTCTCCTTCCTGAACGGTTTCATCACGGCAGGCTGTTTCGTACTGCTCGCAGCGATGATCATGGGCATCTTCTTCAAAATTCCAGCGCTGCAACTGGCCATTTCCGTAGGCTTCATGCTGTTCTCCAGCGCGATAATCCTGCGTCAGACAGGTGAGATTGTGCGAGGCGGCGAGACCAATTACATCCTGGCAACCATTACCCTGTTCGTGTCTATCTACAATCTGTTCATGAGTCTGGTTCACCTGCTGATGGCATTCTCCGGCGGCGACGAATAAGTCACCGTCCGCAGGCGCTGTTGATATTTGCAGCGTCGAGAACTCGAGCCCCGGTCCTGATCGGGGCTTTTTGTTTGCAGAGCCATCCTTGAATCATCAACCCGGATCACAGTAAAGGTTTGTCCCGGTGAAACTCACTGTTGTCATCTACTCTGCTCCCTCCTCCCAGTCCGCTTGGAGTGCCTACCAGTTCACGCGTACGGCACTGGAGGCCGGGCACGAGATCTATCGCCTGTTTTTCTATGGCGATGGGGTGCTCAACAGCAGCGCACTGAGCGTGGCGCCCCAGGGAGAATTTGACCTGATCCGAGCCTGGCAGACGCTGATTGCGGAGCATGAACTTGATGCCATCAGCTGCGTGTCTTCGGCACTCAAACGCGGCATCATCGATACTCAGGAAGCCGCACGCTACGAGCGTGCTGGTGCCAGTCTGGCTGCAGGCACGACCTTGTCCGGACTCGGGCAACTGGTGGATGCGACACTGGCGTCGGACAGGGTAGTGAGCTTTGGAGCGTGAGATGACAGAGAATTCTGCTCTACCCACCCGCAAGGTATTGACCTTTATCAGCCGCCGCGCGCCCTATGGGCAAGGAAGCGCGAAGGCCATGCTGGACATGGTGCTCTCCGCCGCCGTCTTCGATCAACAAGTGAACTATGTGTTCATGGACGACGGCGTCCAGCAGTTGCGGCGCGGTCAGGAACCCGCAGCAATCGATGCGAAGAACCTTAGCGCCGCGTTCTCTGCCCTGCCCCTCTACGATGTCAGCAATATTTTTGTGGACGCGGAATCCCTGCAGCTACGCGGCCTGACGCCGGACCAACTGGTGATCGACACCCAGGTCTGCGACGCTGACAAGATTGCCGAGCTGATCCGCCAATCCGATGTGGTTTTCAATCTATGAGCCCGACATTGAGCACTCTGCACACAGTCAACAAATCCGCCTACGGTTCGGATGCGTTGGCTTCCTGCCTGCGCGTGGCACGTTCCGGAGATGCCATTCTGTTGCTGGAGGACGGGGTCTATAACGCCGTCGATGCCTCAGCCCTTGTGGGAGCGGGCCTCGCCCGCGATATATTGGCAGAGAATCAATCGCGGGCGGGCCTTTATGCCCTCGGGTACGCTCCCACAGGGGGTTCTGGGGGAGTCAGGATTTACGCGTTACGAGAGGATCTGCAGGCTCGCGGCATCGCTGCAGAGCAACTGCCCGCGCACGTCGAGCCCATTGCCTACAAAGACTTCGTCGCTCTGGTCTGCACCCACCGCAGGACAGTGAGCTGGTTCTGAATCGAACCCGAGGTCGCCCCGAGATGAACAGCCTGACTCTTCCCAACCACCGCAGAATTCCCCTCGACAAGGATGGCTATCTGCGTTCGCTGGAGGACTGGAATGAAGAAGTGGCCGAGAAGCTGGCCGCCGCCGCAGCGGTGCAATTGACCCCGGCGCACTGGGAGGTAATCACGGTATTGCGGGCGTTTTACAAGACTCACGAATTGTCCCCGGCCATGCGACCGCTGGTCAAACTGGTGGCGCGCGAGCTGGGCGCCGACAAGGGACGCAGTATCTACCTGATGAAACTGTTCCCCGGCAATCCCGCCCTGCTGGCCAGCAAGATCGCCGGACTGCCGCGCCCCACCAACTGCTTTTAACCTGCTCGACGGAGAGCACGCGGCTGGCGGAGGAAGTGAATTCTGCTATCATGCGCGCTCGCTGGAACCGACACAGGAAACACCTCATGAAGCTCGCCGAACGCGTACTTGCCGTCAACAACGATCTGCCCATCCGCACGGATAAACCTGTCCACAGTGGCAAGGTACGCTCTGTTTATTGGCTGACCGAGGCCGACAGCAAACGCTTGATCAGGGAACGCGGTTACGATGTGGCCGCCGACGCGCCACTGGCGATCATGGTGATCAGCGACCGCATCTCCGCCTTTGACTGCATCTGGCATGGCGAAGGTGGGCTGAATGGCGTGCCCGGCAAGGGCGCGGCGTTGAACACTATCTCCAACCACTGGTTCCGGTTGTTCCGCGAACAGGGTCTGGCCGACAGCCACATTCTGGAGATTCCTCATCCTTTCGTCTGGATCGTGCAGAAGGCGCGCCCGGTCATGATCGAAGCCATCTGCCGTCAATACATCACAGGCTCCATGTGGCGCTCCTATACCAAGGGTGAGCGCGATTTCTGCGGCATCCTGTTGCCAGAAGGTTTGAAGAAGGATCAGCGTCTGCCCGAGTTACTCATCACGCCGTCCACCAAGGGCATCCTGAAAGGGATTCCGGGCGTGCCGGAAGCGGATGACGTCAACATCACCCGTGCCGACATTGAGCGCAACTACGCGGCCTTCAATTTCCGCAAACCGGCCGACATCGATTTTTACGAGAAGCTGCTCAAGGAAGGCTTCAACGTCATCAGCAAAGAGCTGGAGAAAATTGATCAGGTCTTTGTCGATACCAAGTTTGAGTTCGGCTATGTCACCGACAAGAACGGCCAGGAAAAACTGATCTATATGGACGAGGTGGGCACACCGGATTCGTCACGCATCTGGGATGGTGCGTCCTACCGCAAGGGCCAGGTCATCGAGAAATCGAAAGAGGAATTCCGTCAGCAACTGCTGAGCTACTTTCCGGATCCGGACATCCTGCTGAACAAAGACCGCATGCCGGAGCGCGCCGCACTGGCTCGCGACAATGCCCTGCCGGAAGACATGCTGATGCAGGTGTCACGCACCTATCTGGGAATCGCCGAACAGATCGTCGGCAAGAAGATTGCGCTGTCTGATAACCCGAAGCAGGAGATTCTGGATATCCTCTCCGCTGAATTCGACCTGATCATCTAAGAGAAAACTGTGGGAGCTGGCCTTAGCCACCAAACCACGAATACCGTGGCCGTAGCTTCACCACGCGCCCGACGATAATGATCGTCGGCGCCTGTATCTCATTCGCCGCAACCAGGGCTGGCATAGACTCCAGCGTGCCCGTCAAGACCTTCTGATTCGCCGTGGTGCCCTGTTGCACCAGCGCGATCGGCATGTCGGCCGCCATGCCGTGGGCGATCAGTTGCGCGCAGATCACCTCCAACCCGATCAGCCCCATATAGAACACCACCGTCTGGTTCTCGTAAGCCAGCGTTGGCCAGTCGAGGTCGATGGTGTCGTTCTTCAAATGCCCGGTCACAAAGCGCACGGACTGTGAGTAGTCACGATGAGTCAACGGAATGCCCGCGTAACAGGCGCAGCCTGAGGCGGCCGTGATGCCGGGAATAACCTGGAAAGGAATCCTGGCCTCGGCCAGCCGATCAATCTCCTCACCGCCACGCCCGAAGATGAAGGGGTCGCCACCTTTCAGGCGCAGCACTCTCTTGCCCTCCAAGGCGAGGCGCACCAACATGTCGTTGATCTCTTCCTGCGGCACGAGGTGGTTGGAGCGCTCCTTGCCCACGTTGATCTTCTCCGCGTCCGGGCGCACGCGCGCCATGATCTCCTTGGACACGAGACGATCGTAGAGCACCACATCGGCCTCATGCATCAGTCGCAAGGCCTTGAGGGTGAGCAGATCGGGATCACCCGGTCCGGCACCGACCAGATAGACTTCGCCGCGCACATCGAGGTAATCGGCGAGCGCGAGATGCTGCTCGATGTAACGCTTGCCATCCTCTTCCTTGCCCGCGAATACCATCTCCGACAAAGGCCCCGACAGCAGTGCCTCCCAGAAGCGGGTGCGGCGTTTGCCCTCCGCGATCACGCTCTTAACCCGGCCGCGATACTTGCCAAGCAAAAGGGCCAGTCGGCCATAGGCGGCTGGCACCAGCACTTCGATCTTTTCCTTGAGCTTACGCGTCAGCACCGGTGAGGTGCCGCCACTGGAGATGGCGATGACGACGGGCGAACGGTCCACGATGGAGGGTACGATGAAGCTGCAGAGCGATGGCTTGTCGACGACATTGACGGGCAGACCGCGCGCCTTGGCGGCAATGGACACGGCGGTATTCACTTCCTCATCGTCCGTCGCGGCGACCACCAGAAAGACGCCGTCCAGATCGGCCTCGACAAAGGGGCGTCGATGCAGCTCGCCCGCGCCAGTGATCACCAGCGTTTGCAGCGTTTCGTTGATGTCGGGCGCGACCACCCGGAGGCGAGCCCCGGATTTGTCCAGCAGCACGGCCTTGCGATAAGCCACTTCACCGCCACCGACGATGAGGCAGTTCTGCGCGCGGACATTCAGAAAGATCGGAAGGTACTGCATATATCCACTCCTTGAGCCTGAGCGCCAGCTGTCGGCCAGAACATGGCCCACAGCAAGGTTCTCAGGCGAGCACTTCCTTGCCGCCCATGTAGGGACGCAATACGTCGGGAATCATGACCGAGCCGTCGGCATTCTGGAAATTTTCCAGGATAGCGACCAGCGTGCGGCCAATAGCCAGCCCGGAACCGTTTAGTGTGTGCAGCAGCTCGGGCTTGCCAGTCTCGGGATTGCGCCAGCGCGCCTGCATGCGGCGGGCCTGGAAGTCCTCGAAGGTGCTGCAGGACGAGATCTCCCGATAGCAGTCCTGAGACGGTAACCAGACCTCGAGATCGATGGTGCGCGCGGCACTGGCACCCATGTCTCCGCCACACAAGAGCATGGCGCGGTACGGCAGCTTCAGAAGCTGGAGAATCTTCTCAGCATGGCCGGTCAGCTCCTCGAGTGCCGCATCGGAATCCTGGGGCTTCACCATTTGTACCAGTTCCACTTTCTCGAACTGATGCTGGCGGATCATGCCGCGGGTATCGCGTCCGTAACTGCCCGCCTCACTGCGGAAACAGGGCGTGTGGCAGACGTATTTCAGTGGCATCTTCTCGGCGGGCACGATGGTATCGCGCACGAGATTGGTGACTGGCACTTCGGCGGTCGGGATCAGGTAGTACTCGTCTTCCCCTTCCAGACGGAAAAGGTCCTCGGCGAACTTGGGCAGCTGTCCGGTGCCCAGCAGCGAATCCCGGTTCACGATGTAAGGAACGTAGACCTCTTCATAGCCATGCGCCGTTGTGTGCTGGTCGAGCATGAACTGGATCAACGCCCGATGCAGTCGCGCCGTACCGCCGTGCAGCACGACAAAGCGCGAGCCGGTCAGTTTGGTGGCCGTGGGGAAATCCATCTGCTCACTGGCCTCGCCAATGGCGACGTGGTCCTTGACAGTGAAATCGAAAACACGGGGCGTGCCCCACTTGCGCAGCTCCAGATTGCCGTGCTCGTCGCGCCCTTCCGGCACGCATTCCTGCGGCACATTGGGGATGCGCATGAGCAGATCGTTGAACTCGTCCTGCACCACCGCCAGTGCCTTCTTGTTCTCCTCCAGCGAGGAGCCCAGATTGGCGACTTCAGCTAGCAGCGGTGCCACGTCCTGACCGGACGCCTTGGCCTGCCCGATCAGCTTGGAGCGCACATTGCGCTCGTTCTGCAGCTTCTCGGTTTCCTGCTGCAGTTCGCGACGCTTCACGTCCAGCCTGTTGACCAGCGCGGTATCGAGGGTGAAATTCTTCTTCTTCAGCAGTGCCGCCAGTTTTTCGGGTTCTGAGCGCAACCATTTCGGATCCAGCATGGAGTCAATACTTCCTCAAGTCAGGTTCTTTTCCACAATCAAATTGTTCTTCTACAAGGCCCGCATCAGCACGATGCCCAGCCAGGCTCCGGCCAGACACAGCGCAACGCTGCCCACTACATATAACGCCGCCTGCAACACGCGGCCTTCCTGCAACAGCAGCAGGGCATCCAGCGAAAAGCTGGAGAAGGTCGTGAATGCCCCGAGATAGCCGACCATCAGCAACGAGCGCCATTGCTCGGAGAGGACAGCCTTTTCACTGATCAGCACATACAGCACGCCGATCAGGCAGGAGCCCAGCACGTTGACCGTGAAGGTGCCCCAGGGAAACCGGCTGGCTCCCAATGCGCTGATCAACCAGTAACGTGACAAGGCGCCGAGAGCCCCACCGAAAGCGACTGCCAGGGAGTAGATCATCGTCCGGTCTGTCCTTGCTCTTTAGTGTTGCTACCCTTGGCAGGATACCGCTGCCGGGGGCTGTTACGATCACGCTCACGCAGATATTCCAGCTTTTCGCGGATCTTCTGTTCAAGCCCGTTTTCGGTCGGGAAATAATACCGGGTATCCTGCAGCTGCGGGGGAAAATAATTCTCGCCTGCCGAATAGGCTCCTGGTTCGTCATGACTGTAGCGGTACTCGGCGCCATAATCCAAGGACTTCATCAGCGCTGTCGGCGCATTGCGCAGGTGCGCTGGCACCTCCAGCGAAGCGCCACCCTGCACGTCCGCACGCGCCTGATTATAGGCGTTGTACACGGCATTGCTCTTCGGAGCGCAAGCCAGGTAGATGACGGCCTGGGCGATCACCAGTTCACCCTCCGGACTGCCCAGCCGGGTCTGCGCGTCCCAGGCCGAGAGCGCTATCTGCAACGCACGTGGATCGGCGTTGCCGACATCCTCACTGGCCATGCGTACCAGCCGACGCGCGACATAGAGCGGATCACAACCGCCGTCCAGCATCCGCACCAGCCAATACAGTGCCCCGTCGGGGCTGGAGCCACGCACTGCCTTGTGAAGGGCTGATATCTGTTCGTAAAAGGAGTCGCCGCCCTTGTCGAAGCGACGCGCACTGCCCTGCAGCACCTGTTCGATAACCTGCGTGTCGATGTGCAGCACACCATCGCGTTCAGCGCCCAGATCGACGGCGATCTCCAGCAGATTGAGCACCTTGCGGGCATCACCATCGGCTGCCATCGCCAGACGCCGCTTCTCCGGTTCGGCGAGTGCAATGCGGCGCCTGCCGAGTCCGCGCCGCGTGTCGCTCAGTGCCGCATCGATCACGCTCACCAGGGCATCATCGTCAAGCGATTTGAGGACGTAGACCCGTGCCCGTGACAACAGGGCATTGTTCAACTCAAAGGAGGGATTTTCGGTAGTGGCGCCAATGAAGATCAACGTGCCATCCTCGACGTGCGGGAGAAAGGCGTCCTGCTGGCTCTTGTTGAAGCGGTGCACCTCGTCCACGAACAGAATGGTGGAGCGGCCGTTGACCTTGCGCAGAGCCTGCGCCCGCTCGACCGCAGCACGAATGTCTTTGACCCCGGAGAGTACCGCCGAGAGGCTCTCGAACTGCCCGCCACTGGTCTCGGCCACCAGCCTCGCCAGCGTCGTCTTGCCGACTCCAGGCGGGCCCCACAGAATCATGGAATGCGGCAGGCCCTTGCGGATCGCTTCGCCCAGTGACTTGCCATCCCCCAGCAAATGTTCCTGACCAATGAAGTCCTCCAGCTGCCGGGGACGCATACGCGACGCCAGCGGCTGAGACGCGGCGGACGTCTCCAAAGCAAGTTTGTCGTCTTCAGGGAACAAGGACTGGGACACGTTGTCAGTCATGGCAGCAGACCTTCACTGCGCGGAATTGTCGATGACGTCGATATCTTCCGGCGGGATGAACACAAACAGTGCATCGTCGAGTGGCAGATTGACCTCGTGGTTGAAGAACTCCCAGAAGGTGCGCTGGCCATTGCCGTTATCGACATGGATCGACGTCAACTGCGTGTTCGTGAAATACAGCGTGACCCGTCGGTAGAGACTGGCGTCGTCGAGTGGCTCCAGGAAGAATTCCCAGGCCCCACCGTCACGGACAGCGCCACCGGTAATCGTGTAATCGGTGCGAATCTCGTCCATGCGTCCATTCAGCAATTGAGCGGCGAGCTCCGAGCGTGCGGCATCCCACGGCTCAATGGTCACCTGCAGCAGATCAGGCTGATAGTTCCAGAGCGTCACGCCATCCGTGACGATCAATTCAGGATAAGGAAGAATCGTCTCCCAGTAGAAGCCATCCGGGCGTTTGAGTTTGAACTTGATCTCACTCTCTTCGAGGATGCCACCGGTGGACTCCATGATAAGTTGCCGCACATCGGCCTGTATGGTGTCGATGCTGCCAAGCAACTCCTCCAGCTTGTCCGCTGGCTCCTGCTGAGCAATAGCCGTCAAGCTGCTCAACGTCAGCAGTGGAAGGACCAGCGCAGCCGCAATGACCTTGCAAACGGACTTGAGAATCGAGAGCTGCATAGGGCGGACTTCCTGAACTAGCGAGGGGGGGGCGGCGCGATGACCTCGCGGCTGCCATTACTGCCCATGGAGGAGACAACTCCAGCTGACTCCATGGCATCGATCATGCGTGCGGCGCGATTGTAGCCGATCCGCAACTTCCTCTGTACCGCCGAGATGGAGGCTTTGCGCGATTCTGTCACGAAGGCCACTGCCTCGTCATAGAGGGCATCGTCTTCCTCACCACCGCCTTCCTCATCACCGCCGTCGCCGAAGCCACCGTAGTCGCGCTCGTCCGCACCTTGTGTGATCTCTTCGATATAGACCGGTTCACCGCGTGTCTTCCAGTCTGCCACGACGCGATGGACCTCGTCGTCGCTGACGAAGGCTCCATGCACACGCGTGGCGACACCGCCGCCCGGGGGCAGGAACAGCATGTCGCCATTGCCCAGCAGTTGTTCGGCACCGCCCTCACCCAGAATCGTGCGCGAATCGATCTTCGACTGCACCATGAACGAGAGACGGGTCGGAATGTTGGCCTTGATCAGACCGGTGAGGACGTCGACCGATGGACGCTGAGTCGCCAGAATCAGATGAATACCGGCCGCTCGCGCCTTCTGGGCGATACGGGCAATCAACTCTTCGACCTTCTTGCCCACCACCATCATCATGTCGGCGAGTTCGTCGACGACTACCACGATCACCGGCAAGGATTCCAGCATGGGCGCTGACTGCTCCTCGAACAGCTGCATGGGGTCGGGCCGCCACAGCGGATCGACGATCGGCTGGCCGGCCGTCTGCGCATCGGTCACCTTCTTGTTATAGCCAGCGAGATTGCGTACCCCCAGAGCCGACATCAGCTTGTAGCGACGCTCCATCTCGGCCACGCACCAGCGCAGACCGTTGGCGGCATCCTTCATGTCGGTGATCACCGGCGTCAGCAGATGCGGAATGCCATCGTAGACCGACAGCTCCAGCATCTTGGGATCGATCATGATCATCCGCACTTCCTGCGGCGTGGATTTGAACAGGAGGCTGAGGATCATGGCATTCACACCAACAGACTTGCCCGAGCCGGTGGTACCGGCCACCAGCAGGTGCGGCATCTTCGCCAGATCCACGATCACCGGGTTGCCTACGATGTCATGGCCAAGCGCCATGCTGACGGGAGAATGGGACTTGTCGAAATCCGGAGACGCCAGGACCTGACTGAGCATGATCATCTCGCGGTGCTCGTTCGGGATCTCGATGCCGATGACAGTCTTGCCGGGAATCACCTCCACAACGCGCACACTGACCAGCGCCAGCGAGCGTGCCAGATCTTTCCCCAGCCCCGTGATGCGGCTGGCTTTGATGCCGGGGGCGGGTTGCACCTCGAAACGGGTAATCACCGGTCCGGGGTTGACGGCGGTCACCTCAATCTCGATGCCGAAGTCCTTGAGCTTGAGCTCCAGCAATCGCGACATCGCCTCCAGTGAGTCCTTGGAGAAACCGGCCTTGGCACTGCCCTTCCATTCATCCAGCAACGAAATCGCGGGAAGATCGCCGGGGTTGGGGGCGGCGAACAGTCTTCCCTGCCGCTCTTTTTCGACGCGTTCGCTCTTCTGCACGGGCGCCTTGACCACGGGAGTGATGGTCGGCGGCACGCGCTTCTTTTCCTTTTCGATGTATATATCGAGGTTACGCTTGCGCGACTCCAGAATCTGCTTGGTATCCTGCTCTTCCTTCCTGCTCTGCAGCCAGCCACGCAGCCCCTGCCCAACGTTGCCTGAAATGGTCAAGGTCCAGTAGCCAATGCTGTCGATGAGGCGAAGCCAGGAAATCTCCACGGAAATAGTCAGCCCCAGCAGGAAGATGGCGAAATACAGGATGGTGCTGCCGACCACGGCAAACACCGGCACCGTGACGTCCACCATCAATGAACCCACCACACCACCAGCCAGCCACGGCACACTCTGGTCGATCTCGAAGTGCATGGTAGCAAGTGCACAGGCGCCTACCGCCAGCAGGATCACCCCAGTTGCCTTGAGCCCGAACATTCCCCAGGAGAACTCCTCGCCGGGTTCATCGGAATGGCGCAGCATAGCGACGACCTTGAGCCCCAGCGCCAGCGGAAACAGGTAGGCAAACAAGCCAAACAGATGCAGCAGCAGGTCGGCAATCCAAGCCCCGAGCTGGCCCACAGCATTGTCAACGTCGCCGCCCGAGCCGGTGGTGAAGAAGCCCGGGTCCGCTGGCGAGTAGGTCAGCAAGGCGATAAGGAGGAACACGCCGCTGAGGAAACACAGAATGAGCGTGGCTTCGCGCACGACACGGTTGACCACCCGACTCATTGTCCCCGCCACTTGCGTGTCCGAATTGCCCCGCGTTCCTTTATTGACTTTCCTATTTGATTTATTTTTCAAACTTTTCAGAGACCTGCATTTATGTTTTCTATCTGATTCTAGATTTTGATGGGCGCTATCATAATCAATTTTGTCAGTGCCGCAAATAACAGAAACGGCACGCTGAGGAGTATTACACGGCAGAAACAAAGGCGGCCAAGAATTTGTATGAGGAAAACAAACGGATCAACTAGAATACCGGCCATCAGTAACAAAACCAGGACTGCAAACAGGAATCCTTCTTTCATGAGCGAAGTACAACACCACAGACTGATCATCCTCGGCTCCGGCCCCGCTGGCTATACCGCCGCCGTTTATGCCGCACGCGCCAACCTCAAACCCGTCATCATCACTGGCATGCAGCAGGGTGGACAGCTGACCACCACCACTGAAGTGGACAACTGGCCGGGCGACGTGGAAGGCCTGCAGGGCCCGGCACTGATGGAAAGGATGCGTCTGCACGCGGAACGCTTCGACGCCAATATCGTCTTCGACCACATCAACAAGACTGATCTGACCAAGCGCCCATTCACGTTGTGGGGCGACTCTGCGATCTACACCTGCGATGCCCTGATCATCGCCACTGGCGCATCAGCGCAGTACCTTGGCCTGCCATCCGAAGAGACTTTCATGGGCAAGGGCGTCAGCGCCTGCGCGACGTGTGATGGTTTCTTCTACCGCAATAAGCCGGTCGCCGTGATCGGCGGCGGCAACACCGCTGTCGAGGAAGCGCTGTACCTCTCCAATATCGCGTCGCACGTGACGCTGGTCCATCGCCGCAACTCCCTCAAGGCCGAGAAGATCATGCAGGATAAACTCTTCGAAAAGCAGAAGGCTGGCCTGATCAGCATTGAATGGAATCACAGTCTGGACGAAGTGCTGGGAGATGACATGGGCGTCACCGGGCTGCGTATCGCCAGTACCGAAGGCGGCCAGACCAAGGACATCGCCGTTGATGGCGTCTTCATCGCTATTGGCCACAAACCCAATTCCGACATTTTCCAGGGACAACTTGATCTGCACAACGGTTACGTGAAAATTCACAGCGGCACCAATGGCAATGCCACCCAGACCAGCGTGCCAGGCGTCTTCGCCGCTGGCGACATTGCCGATCACGTCTATCGGCAAGCCATCACCTCTGCCGGATTCGGCTGCATGGCGGCACTGGATGCCGAGAAGTTCCTGGACAAGTAAACCCGGCATGCACGGCGGTACCGACTTGCGAGACGAGGCAACATGCTCAAACTCCACTGGCTGAGCGAGACGAGCCTCGATTTCCCTCCCGTCTCCAGAGCACTGCGAGACCCCGACGGCCTGCTCGCCGTTGGGGGCGACCTGCGCCCGGAGCGCCTGCGTCGCGCCTATGAACAGGGAATCTTTCCCTGGTATTCCGACGATCAACCCATCCTGTGGTGGTCTCCTTCCATCCGGATGGTCTTGGCACCTGAAGAGCTGCATATCTCCCGCAGCATGCGCAAGGTGCTGCACAACCAACAGTTTCGCATCAGCTTCGACACGGCTTTCCGCCAGGTCATCGGTCAATGTGCCTCGGTGCGCGAAGCAGGTCCGGGCACGTGGATCACGACAGAGATGCAGGAGGCCTATTGCGAGTTGCATGCACAACACATCGCTCACTCGGTCGAAGTCTGGGAGCACGACACGCTCGTCGGCGGTCTCTACGGCATCGCGATGGGGCAGTTGTTCTTCGGGGAATCGATGTTCAGCCTGCGCGACAACGCCTCCAAGGCCGCGCTGATCGTGCTGGCCCGACAACTGCAGCAATGGGGTTATCGACTGATCGACTGTCAGGTGCCGAGCGAGCACCTGCGCAGCCTGGGAGCAAAGGAAATGCCGCGAAAGGCGTTTCTGGCGCTGCTTGCCGAATATCAGCAGGCGCCCGGCAAAACCGGAAAATGGACTCTGGAGATCAATCCTGGTGAGCTCTGAGGACCTGACGACATTGCGTTTCTATCAGACCACCGCGCATGACTGCAGCTATCTGGAGGGGCAGCAGGCTGCAACGGTGTTCATGGACCCCGAACAACCGCTGACGACAACGCTCTACAGCAGTCTCATCACCGCAGGATTTCGACGCAGTGGCACCCACCTCTATCGTCCGGCCTGCGCAGACTGCCAGGCCTGCATCTCCTGTCGCGTCCGCGTTCGCGAGTTCATTCCGGGCAAGCGCTTCAAGCGCATCTGGCGTCGCAACCTGGACGTTGTGGCTCGTGAGCTGTCAGCGGACGCGCTCGACAGCCCGGAGTTTTACGATCTCTATGCTCGCTACATCACCTTGCGTCACGCCGATGGCGACATGTATCCGCCCTCCCGAGAGCAATTCGCTTCGTTCATTCAAGCCAGCACACCCACCTCGCACTTCCATGCCTTCTATTTGCAACAGCAGCTGCTCGCGGTATGCATTCTGGACAAGCTGGATCACGGGTTGTCGGCAATGTACACGTTCTTCGAGCCGGAGCTGCCCGAGCGTTCCCTTGGGGTCTATGTCATCCTCTGGCAAATCGAGAAGGCGCGGCGGCTCAACCTGCCTTACCTGTATCTGGGGTACTGGATCAAGGACTGTGACAAGATGCGCTACAAGACGGAGTACCGGCCCCTGGAGCTGCTGATCGCCAACCGCTGGACGCTGTTGACTTGAAGGTTGCCAGCCAACAGTGAGCCACCCCATTGACAGCAAAGCAGTTTTGCTTATCCATAGGAAATGAGGCAAAATGCGCGCACGATTTTGACCGTCCGCGGTTATTTATGCTTGTTTACCTGAATCAGGATTGATTGTTAATGGCAAAAGAAGATCAGATCGAAATGGATGGTGAGGTAGTCGATACACTCCCTAACACCATGTTTCGTGTAAAGCTGGAAAACGGCCACATCGTGACCGCACACATTTCCGGCAAAATGAGAAAGAACTACATCCGTATTCTGACCGGCGATCAGGTCAAGGTTGAGCTGACACCCTACGATTTGAGCAAGGGCCGCATCACCTACCGCGCCCGCTGATCAGCAGCAGACTGCGAGGGCTCAGCCCTCGCTTCTGCTCAATTCCCTACCCTCCGCGCTCTTGCGCCCGGTAATAGTCAACTTTACCTCGTTGTTGACGATCGACACCTGCACCTCACCACCATCTGTCAGCTCGCCAAAGAGAATCTCCTCGGCAAGCGCCTTCTTGAGCTTCTCCTGGATCAGCCTGCCCATCGGGCGTGCGCCCATGGACTCGCTGTAGCCGTGCTCGACGAACCAGTTGCGGGCGCTCTCGTCCACATGCAACGTGACCTTCTTGTCGTCGAGCTGCACCTGCAACTCCACGAGGAACTTGTCGACGACGGTCTTGATCGTCTCGGCGCTCAGCGCGCCGAATTGCACGATGGCGTCCAGACGGTTGCGGAACTCCGGACTGAAGACCTTTTTGATTGCTTCCATGCCATCGGTGGTGTGATTCTGCACACTGAAACCTATGGAGGCACGCGACATTTCCTGCGCACCCGCATTGGTAGTCATGATCAGAATCACATTGCGGAAGTCTGCCTTGCGACCGTTGTTGTCCGTCAGGGTGCCGTGGTCCATGACCTGCAGCAACAGGTTGAAGACATCCGGATGTGCTTTCTCGATCTCGTCGAGCAACAGCACGCAGTGCGGATTCTTCGTGATCGCCTCTGTCAGCAGTCCGCCCTGATCGAATCCCACATAACCGGGTGGTGCGCCGATGAGGCGTGAGACGGTATGCCGCTCCATGTATTCGGACATATCGAAACGCACCAGCTCGATACCGAGAATCTTCGCCAGCTGGCGGCTGACCTCGGTCTTGCCCACGCCCGTCGGCCCCGAAAACAGATAGGATCCGATCGGCTTGTCCGGATGATTCAGCCCTGCCCTAGACAGCTTGATGGCTGAGGCCAGATTGTTGATGGCCTCGTTCTGCCCGAACACCACCATGCGCAGGTTGTCCTCGAGATTCTTAAGCGCCTGCACATCGTTGGTGGACACATGTTTCGGAGGAATTCGGGCGATGGCCGCCACCACCCTCTCCATGTCCTGCACCTGAATCAGCTTCTTGCGTTTGCTCAACGGCTGCAGGCGCTGGTAGGCCCCGGCTTCGTCGATGACGTCGATGGCCTTGTCCGGCATAAAGCGATCGTTGATGTAACGCCCGGCCAGCTCCGATGCCGCACGCAAGGCACTGTCGCTGTAACGCAGCTCGTGGTGCTCTTCAAACCGCGACTTGAGACCTTTGAGGATGCGGTAAGTGGTCTCGACATCCGGTTCGTCGACATCGATCTTCTGGAAGCGCCGCGACAACGCTCTGTCCTTCTCGAAAATGCCTCTGTATTCCTGATAGGTCGTGGAGCCAACACAACGCAAGTCCCCAGAGGTCAGGATGGGCTTCAGCAGGTTCGAGGCATCCATCACGCCACCGGATGCGGCACCCGCTCCAATGATGGTATGGATCTCGTCAATGAACAGAATTGCCTTAGGATTTTTCTTAAGTTCAGCCAGTAACGCCTTGAAACGCTTCTCAAAATCACCTCTGTACTTGGTGCCAGCCAGCAGCGAACCGAGGTCGAGGGAATAGATGACGTTGTCCTTGAGAATGTCGGGCACATTGTTCTCGACGATCATCAGGGCGAGCCCCTCAACCACCGCTGTCTTGCCGACTCCAGACTCTCCAACCAGCAAGGGATTGTTCTTGCGGCGCCGCGACAGCACCTGAATCACGCGGGTGATCTCACTCTCGCGCCCGATCAGTGGATCGATCTTGCCCATCAGTGCCTGCTGATTGAGATTGGTGGCGAAGCTCTCCAGCGCATTGGCTGCGTGCTCGACACCCTCCTCCTCGTTCTGCTGAGACGGGGACTGCTCGGGCTGGCCGCTGTGGCCATGCACCTTCGGTGTGCCATGCGTGATGTAATTGACGACATCGATCCTGGCAATATCCTGTTGGCGAAGCAGAAAGACGGCCTGGCTCTCCTGCTCGCTGAAGATGGCGACCAGTACATTGGCGCCCGTCACCTCACGTTTGCCAGAGGATTGCACGTGAAACACGGCGCGCTGCAGAACACGCTGGAAACCAAGCGTTGGCTGAGTCTCCCGGTCCGCATCCTGATCAGCTATGAGTGGGGTGGTGGCATCGACAAACTCCGCCAGCTCGCCCCGCAACCGCGCCAGATCGGCGCCGCAGGCCAGCAGCACATCAGCCGCAATATCATTGTCCAGCAAAGCCAGCAGAAGATGCTCGACCGTCATGTACTCATGACGCTTCCGTTTGGCTCCAGAAAAGGCGCTGTTCAACGTGACTTCAAGATCTTTGCTCAACATAGTCATGCCTTCCGTTTATCTGTCGACTTCTACATTACAAAGAAGCGGTTGCTCGCATTCGCGCGAGTAATCATTCACCTGTTGTGCTTTGGTTTCTGCAACATCCTTGCTGAACACGCCGCACACAGCCTTTCCCTCGGTGTGCACTTTCAGCATTATCTGTGTGGCCTTCTCTACGTTCATTCCGAAGAACGAACACAGTACATCCACCACGAAATCCATCGGTGTATAGTCATCATTGAGAAGAACGACTTTATAGAGTGGTGGTTGCGTAACCTTGGGGCGCGTGGCGGCCGTTGCAAGGCTGCCATCCTGATTCTCATCACCTCCAAATTCCCGGTGCGCCATGGCTGTTTCCGGTGCCGTCGGCATCCACCCTGAATTGACTTGCTCCAGCATTTTCGACCTTTTTATGAACCAGCTTAGATAATCACGAGCCTATGATACGCCGGAAAATAGCCGAGACGAAAAGAAAATTCTGACCGTCGAACGGGGCGGGATTGTTTGCTTTTTGTGCAATTCATGTTGCAGAATGTTGCAAATCGGCAGGGAAGCGCAGCCTCTTCAGATTGACAGACAGAATTGCGTGGGCTATACGAGACATGCATGTGTCTTTGCTCGCAGAGGCACGCGAACAAACGTATAAAAATTACAACAACACGTAACACAGGAGTATTGCCATGAGTACAGGGCAAGTGAAGTGGTTCAATAATGCAAAAGGGTTCGGTTTCATTCTCCCGGACAATGGCGGCGACGATCTATTTGCGCACTACTCGGCCATTGGGATGGAAGGCTACAAGACACTCAAGGCGGGACAGACCGTCACGTTTGAGACGATAGAAGGCCCCAAGGGGCTGCATGCCGCGAATATTCGCCCTCTGAACCAGGATGATTCAGAGCAGTAGGAGCATTTACCTGATACCGGTTGCCCCGTCATGCGGCCAAATCCGCTGGCGGAGCACTGCCGGTTCAGGTACGGCCTAGCTAAAACTACGCCAGACCGCATTGACACAGCACCTCAGCCGTTGGCGAGGGCCGCGTTGAAGGTTGCGCTTGGACGCATGGCGCGCTCGAGCTTTGCGGTGTCGGGCTGATAGTAACCACCGATATCAACTGGCTTGCCTTGCACGCCATTCAATTCTGCAACTATTACTGCTTCCTTCTCAGTCAGCGCCTTCGCCAGATTGGCAAAGTGTGCCTGCAACTGTTGATCCTGTGTTTGTGCGGCCAGAGCCTGCGCCCAGTACAGAGCCAGATAGAAATGACTGCCACGGTTGTCCAGCTGACCGACTCGACGGGTCGGTGATTTGTCATTATCCAGGAACTGACCGGTCGCGGTGTTCAGCGTATCCGCCAGTACCTGCGCCTTGGCATTGCCGGTCTTGGCGGCCAGATCCTCAAGAGATACCGCCAGAGCCAGGAACTCGCCGAGCGAGTCCCAGCGCAGATGCCCTTCCTCCATGAACTGCTGCACGTGTTTGGGCGCGGAACCGCCGGCACCGGTTTCGAACAGCCCGCCTCCGGCCAGCAACGGCACAATGGAGAGCATCTTGGCACTGGTGCCGAGCTCAAGGATGGGGAAAAGATCGGTCAGATAATCACGCAGCACGTTGCCAGTCACGGAGATCGTGTCTTGCCCCGCCCTGATCCGATCCAGCGAGAAACGAATGGCTTCCACGGGCGACATGATCAATATCTCCAGCCCTTTGGTATCGTGATTCTGCAGATACTGTTTAACCTTCTTGATCAATTGCACGTCGTGCGCGCGGTTCTCGTCCAGCCAGAACACGGCAGGCGTGGAAGTCGCCCGAGCACGGATAACCGCTAGTTTCACCCAGTCCTGAATGGCCAGGTCCTTGGTCTGACACATACGCCAGATATCCCCCTCCTCCACGCTGTGCTCGAACACCGTCGCGCCGCTGGCATCCACCACGCGGACCTTGCCTGTGCCTGGCACCTTGAAGGTCTTGTCGTGTGAACCATATTCCTCTGCCTTCTGCGCCATCAGACCGACGTTCGCAACACTGCCCATCGTACTGACGTCAAACGCCCCATGCTTCTTGCAGAACTCGATGGTCTCCTGATAGATGCCGGCATAGCAGCGATCCGGAATCATGAACTTGGTATCGTGCAGCTTGCCATCGGCACCCCACATCTGACCGGAGGAGCGAATGGCGGCAGGCATGGAGGCGTCGACAATCACGTCGCTCGGCACATGCAGGTTGGTGATGCCTTTGTCGGAGTCCACCATGGCGATAGCCGGACGCGTCTGATATACCGCCTGAATGTCAGCCTCGATCTGTTCGCGCTGCCCCTGTGGCAGACGCTTGATCTTCTCGTAGACATCTCCCAGACCGTTGGCTGCATCAACACCCAGTTCCTTGAATACAGCGGCGTGTTTGTTGAAAACATCACTGAAATACACGGTCACGGCATGGCCGAACATGATCGGGTCGGACACTTTCATCATGGTCGCCTTCAGATGCAGAGACAGCAGCACGCCAGATTGCTTCGCGTCGTCAATCTGCGCTTTGTAGAACTCCCGCAACGCACCACAACGCATCACGGAAGCATCGAACACTTCACCTGCCAGCAATGCGGTCTTCTCCTTCAATACCTTGACGGTACCGTCCAGTGCCACGAACTCGATGCGCACACCGCCAGCTGAAGCTGACACGGCAGACTCCTCGCTGGAATAGAAATCACCATCGTCCATATGTACAACGTGCGACCTGGAGTCCGCTGACCACTTGCCCATGGAGTGGGGATTCTTGCGGGCGTATTCCTTGACTGGAGCCGCCACGCGTCGATCCGAGTTACCCTCACGCAAAACCGGGTTCACGGCACTGCCGAGCACCTTGGCATAGCGCAACTTGATCTCTTTCTCGACTTCGGTACGGGCGTCTTCCGGGTAATCCGGCACGGCATATCCATGCGCCTGGAGCTCCTTGATAGCGACATGCAACTGAGGAATGGAGGCGCTGACGTTTGGCAGCTTGATGATATTGGCGTCAGGTGTCTGCGCCAGCTCGCCAAGTTCGGCGAGCGCATCGGACTGACGCTGTGCGGGAGTCAGATTGTCAGGAAAGTTGGCGATGATTCGGCCTGCCAGGGAGATATCTTTGGTGTCGACGTTGATACCGGCCGGCGCGGTAAAGGTTCTGATGATGGGCAGCAGTGAGTAGGTCGCCAGTGCAGGAGCTTCGTCAGTAATGGTGTAGATAATCGTCGAGGCAGTGGTCATGTTATTTCCTTGTAACGACAGCGGGCTTGAGGTTGAGCGCCTGCGCTGGCGCCAAAATTTGCGGCTGAGTATAGCAGCACGAGCTTTGTTAGAATAGCCGCGC
>JAUSMU010000060.1 GCA_030645995.1 Gammaproteobacteria bacterium
CGGATATGCCGCCTGTAATGCTAGGCATGCACAATGGTCCCAACATGCTCCCCGAGCAAGGCCCGGCGAATCAGGTCGGGCTGGCGACCGTTGATCAATTGGAACTCCTTGACCAGCCGAGCGGTGCTCAGCACATCCAGCAGCGCCTCGTCGAAGGGCAGTGTCTCCAGGTTAAGCTCGCGCAATTCTGCGACGCTGATCCTGTCGAAGAACTGCGCGGCAGGATTTTTCTTCGGGTCTTCGGCATAAAGACCATCGACATCCTTCACCAAGGTCACGGAGCGGCATCCAAAACACTCGGCCAGAATCAAGCACCCGGCATCGGTACGATGAGGTGGGATCTTGCCGATGGCAGGCGGGTGTTCCCACAAAGAGTAAGGCGGCACGCCGTTGAAGATCACCCCCGGCACTGCGCGCATGAACAGCGGCAGCAGATGTCCAAAGATCTCCGGCGGAATCGCAGTCACTCCATGCGGGGCCAGCAATGTACCGAGAATATGGGCATTGCCCAGTGCATCGGCCACCGATATTTGCGCCAGCACACCTGTCGGCAGCCCGAGGTCCAGACCAATCGAGAACACATGACGGCTGCGCGCTCCGGCACCGACGCCGAGGATCAGTTTCTCGGTCTGCAGTATTTCGCCAAGAACATCGACGACAGGCATCACCACATGGCGACCGGCCTCAAGGATGGAACTGCCCCCAATCTTCACCACATGCACTGTCGGCAACATGCGCATCACGGGGGTCTCAGTACTGGCCATCACGTCTTTGTCCAGCAGGCTCTCTCTGGAGAGCAATGACTGCATGTGGTGGCGGTGGTCGGTGCTGTATTTTTCGCTCATGTTGGTATCCGGGCTGATGCTGTAGGCAGGCGGCGTTGTCAGTCGGCCGAAATGATGGTGCCGACGTGCTCACCGTTCAGGGCGCGGGTCAGGTTGCCCTTCACGAGGCCGTTGATGATCTGAATGGAACGGCGATTGCGGGCGTTCTCCATCATGTCCAGCACGCTGTGCTCGACCACTATGTCCTGAAGGTCCAGCGCTTTCAGTTCCGCGACCGTAATCTGCGGAATGAATTTCGCGTGGCGATCTTTCTTGGGATCGGCCGTATAGAGTCCGTCTTCGTCCTTCACATAGATCATCGAGCGCGTACCAAAGGTCTCGCTGACCAGATAGGCGCCCGTGTCCGTGCGGTGCGGAGGAATGCGCCCCACCGCCGGATTGCGCTGCCAGAAGGTATAGGGTGGCATGCCGAAGAAAATCGCGGCGCGCCGTTCGGCGAGATACAGCGGCAATTGCGGAAACTGCGCGGGTTCAATAAACGGGATGCCCGCATCGGCAAGCAGATAGTGCAACATGCGCGCATTCTGCATGCTGACGAAGGTGCCCAGTACGCTCAACACGCCGGTGGGCATCCCCAGTTCGATGCCGACGCTGTAGGCGTGACGAGCGCGAGTACCTGCGCCGGTGCCGATGATCATCTGGTGCTGGGGAAGGTTCTGCTTGATCTCTTCGATCAGCGGGTAGACGGCAGAGCGCCCTCGGTCGATGAAACTCTGCCCACCGATCTTGATAACGTTGGCATTGGGCAGGATGTGCAGATTCGGCGTAGCGCCGGTCTGTGCCAGCAGTGACTTGTCGGTAAGGTTGCCAGCTACCAGTGCGGCGCCCAGTTCGGTCAGTAAAGCGTTATCGATATTCATGGGCTCTGATCTTGTTCAGCTGCGGGGGAGTTGGCAATGCGTGACAGCAGGCCTCAACCGGCATGCGTCATCAGGTAGGCGTGCAACATCACTTCGCTCTGCTCTGACCAGACCAGAGGTTGATTCAACATCAGCAAAGCCTCGCTGGCTGGAATCTCTCTAACATCACGCGCACCGAATTCATCCAGGTAGAAGCCGATCTCACCTTCCGTCGCCGCATCTGCCAACCGCGACTTGAGCCATGCGCGCAGCACTTCGCTGTCCTCATCGGGGCAACGCCGTGTCAGCTCCTTGAATGTCTCAAGAACCGAAGCCTCCTCTTCAAGATTGACAGCGAGTATTTCTTCTTTCATATCGGGTAATGTCACCTGTCTCTCCAGTTGTAGGTTTCCATTTGCGGGTCATCTTCCATCAGTCGTGTTCCTGAAACCTGTTTGTAACGATTCAGCGGCGCCTTTGCAACGAGTATATGAAGACAACTCCCAGAATAACCAGGGCGCCCACATAGAAACCGAGATGCAGTTCGCGCTGCTCACCAAGAATGAGCATGGCAAGGAGGATCGCGTAGATCGGTTCCAGGTTCACCGCCAACGCACTCGCATAGGCAGAAAGCTGCCGCAACGCCTTCAGCGACAATGCGAATGGCAACAGTGTGCAACCGAACGCCAGTATCAGCAGATACACGATGTCGTCACCATCGGGAACTGCGAACAGTTCATCCGGCGCGGGCAGCAATGCTCCTGACGAGCCAGCCAATGGCCAGTAGTTCAGGAGCACGGAAACCAGCACCAGAAATCCACCCCCGCTGATCATTTCCAATGCCGTCACACTCAACGCGTCAGCATGGGCAATCAAACGCTTGTTGAGCGCGCTGAAGAGCGCCACCAGAAACGCCGAGAGTACGCCAACACCAATCCCTGCATTCATGGTCTCCGGCGTGCCACCTACGACGAGAGCAATGCCAGGCAGGACCAACACACCAAGTGCCAGCTCACTGCGTTTGAATTGACTGCCCGTGAGCAAAGGCTCCATGACGCACAGAAAGATCGGCACCAGTGCCATACATGTTGCCGCCACCGACGCATTGGCCAGCTTCACAGCGCCATAGAAGGTCAGCCAGTGCAATGCCACCAGCACACCCACCACCATGAATCCAAGCCGATGTCGCGAAGACATGGCCAGCACCCCGCGCCAGACTGCTGGCAGCAGCATCAACGCGGCAGCGACCATGAGCATGCGCCACATCACCAGCGGCAATGCCGGCATGCTGATGAGCTTACCGAGGATGGCAGTGAATCCCCAAAGCAGGACACAGAAATGAATCTGGAACCAGGGATTGGTAAACAAGTGCAAGCGTGAGGGAGCAGCTGTATTCATCAGAAAAGACTACCTGAACAGGCCCACAAAAACATGCCAGAAAAAAAAAGGGTCGCCAAACGGCGACCCTGAAGAACCCGGAGAACCGGGCTTAAACCTTACCTTGCTGCAATTACACGTAAAACTTGAACCGTTGTGCATCACACCCCGCTCGGGATTCCCGGGAAGAGATTGCGCTTGATACCACCGCCGAGTAGACGAGCAGGCCAACGGAACGAGCTGACAAAAGACACCAGCACAGCAGCTCCGTAGGGAATCGCTTGAATCGTCAGCACAATGCTCCAGACACGCAGATCGGGGCTGCCATATTCGCGCGGCACCAGGCTGAGGGCGAACACCGCCAGACACAGACTTACCAGCATCAGCAACTCTTCACGCACGGCCGTCAGCGCCTGCAACACAGCAGATGGACGGGCGCACTTGGGCGTCCGTACAAACGGCATATCATCGGTGAACAGCCCTTTCAGCGTCGCGAGTCCGACTGTGTGTGACAGTGCGAGTCCGGCAACTGCGGCAGCAAAAGTCTGACGCAGATTCGCTTTCACTCTCGAACGGTACAGATACACCATCTTCGAGAGCTTGAACGCGAACAACGACAGCGGCAGCACCGAGAACATCACCAGCGGCGCATCAATCTGCGTCGGAGAGACGATCATCGCGATGGACCAGGCAATCGCCGCCATGTTGAAGATCAGGTTGAATCCGTCAGCGACCCAGGGCAACCAGCCAGCCAGGAAGTGATAGCGCTGGCCCATGGTCAGTGCGGACTTCTTGGTGCTGAACAACTCTGCCGTGTGACGACGCAGAATCTGCATCGCGCCATAGGCCCAGCGGAAACGCTGCTTCTTGTAGTCGATGAAGGTATCAGGCATCAGACCACGGCCGTAGCTGTAAGAAAGATACATGGCCTCATAACCCGCTTCGAAGATGCGCAGGCCAAGCTCCGCATCTTCAGTGATGCACCACTCGCCCCAGCCGCCCAGTTCGTCCAGCACTGCACGACGCACCAGCGTCATGGTGCCATGCTGAATGATGGCGTTGCGCTCGTTGCGCGTGATCATGCCAATCTCGAAGAAGCCACGGTATTCCGCGAAGCACATCGATTTGAAGGCATTGTCGTCGTGGTCGCGGTAATCCTGTGGTGATTGCACGATCGCGATTTTTGGATTCTCGAAAGCACCGACCAGATCACTCAACCAGTTCGGCTCTACCTGATAGTCGCTGTCGATGGCGGCGATCACTTCCACATCTTTGTGAGTGCGCTCCAGTGCAAAATTCAGTGCGCCTGCCTTGAAGCCTGCCAGCGGGGCCACGTGGAAGAAGCGGAAACGTTCTCCGAGCTTGGCACAATGCGCTTCAACGGGACGCCAGACAGCCTCGTCACGGGTATTGTTGTCGATGACCAATACTTCGAAATCCGGGTAATCGAGACGCGCCAGTGCATCCAGTGTCTCGATCATCATGTCGGCCGGTTCATTGTAGGCAGGCACGTGGATCGATACTTTCGGAACCCGTGACAGATTCAGTTGCGTCGGCTTGATCTGACGACGACGGGTGGTGTACCAATGCGCCTCTGCCCACTCGTGAGCCTCTGTCAGCAGAATGGTAATGACACCCAGCATGCCGATGACCAGCAACACGCCGACGATAAATGACGTCACGGTCAGATATTGTTGCGAGTAGTCATAGATGATCCAGACCAGCACTGTCGCTGCACCGGAAGCCACCAGCGCCATCAGGCCGTGGCCCTTGGTGCGCAGGGTTTGACTGTTGACGAAGAAAAAACCCAGCATGATGACCGAGCTGAGAATGGAGATAACCGCCAGCACACGCCAGTCCGGAACGCGGACGATCGGTTCGGCGAACGAAAATTTGGGATTGCGCTCGACGTCGTAAACACCCCAGTACGCTCCAACTCCGCCTTCGTTCTGAGCCTTCCAGGGCTGATCGAAAGCCTCCATCAGGAAGTATTCATAATTTTCCTGTGCCGCACGGTGCAGGAAACGACGCAGGAACAACGCCTCGTTGGCTTCGCTGGCAACTGCTGCCTCGCGGGTACGGCCATCTGACGGCCAGCCTACTTCGCCGATCAGAATGGGCTTGCCGGGGAAGGCTTCTTCCAGCTGCTTCATCTTGTCGACGATGTACTCTTCGGCCAGATCCACATCAATGCCTTCCCAGTACGGCAGCATGTGCACGGTCAGGAAGTCGACATGTTCCGCCAGCTCAGGATGGCTCAACCAGACATGCCACGGCTCTGCGGTGCTGACCGGCTGGGTTACCTGGCTCTTGACGCGTTCCAGCATCGCCGCCATTTCTTCCATGGAGAATTCACCACGCAAGGTAGTTTCGTTACCTACCATCACCCGGGTGATGTTGTCATAGGTATTGGCCAGCGCGATGCCCGCCTCGATTTCCTGCTGATCGGTCTCGTCATCGGTACCCAGCCAGATGCCGAGCGTGATATCGAGATCATGCTGATCGGCAATCGCGGGGATTTCCGCCAGACTGCGCAGACTGGAGTAGGTACGCAGTGCCTGAGCCTTGCCGGACAGCAACTCGACATCCTCGCGGATTTCTTCCGAGCTGGGCATGATATTGAGGATACCGTTCTGATTGGCGCGGAACGGGGAGAAAGCGAAGCCGCTGATCTGTTCAGGCCAGGGCACGACTTCTGTAGGGCGGTTAATCAACGCCCACAATGAAAACGTGACCGCTGCAAACAACAGGGCTACAAGCAAACTCGAAATACGCATATATGGGTATCAGAATAGTTGGAAGGGGGGGTGGGAACGGCGCGCATCATAGGGTGGCGTCCTGGTGCCGTCAATAGCTCGACAAAGAAAAATATAGTTTGCGAAACGACTTGAAATGGCACGACTTTTTTCAGCATAAAGGGGCAATTTTTTCGCACCAAAAATGTCCAAATCCAGTCCAGCCGCACTGTAATTGAACCGTCATGATTCTGTAATTTACAGTCAGCATTCACCACTTCCTGCCCTTGCGCACTTGCCATCGTTTCAACTTGCCATACCATTGTTACTGCAGTATGAACCATGCAAGCTGTACGCCACCTTAATACCGGAATCGGTGACAAGACCGGTGCAGGCCTGCAATACTTCCACGGGCGGCCCTGCGACACAGCCCGTAATCGCCTCTCAGGCGCTTGGAGAACCCCATGCAACGACTGATTCTGCAATCGATAGCCCTTTGCCTGCTGTTCGCTACCACACTCAGCCACGCCGAACGTGTGGAAGTGGCGCTGAGTGATGGCAGCACACTGGGTGTCTACCTGCTGTATCCAGAACCTCAGGCGAATACCTCACACCCACTGGTGATTCTGATGGGTGGCGGCTCTGGAGAAGAGGGAATAGCCAGAGATGTTCAGGGCGGCGTGGGACAGGATCTCGCGCAGAGGGGGTATGTGGTAGC
>JAUSMU010000066.1 GCA_030645995.1 Gammaproteobacteria bacterium
TCCGCGCACATGACGTAGGGCTCGACCTTGTAGCGTTCGATGGCCTCGGGCGTGCTGCCGTGATGGACAGGATTGAGCATGGCGAACAATTCCCACGCACGCTCCGTGTCGCCCATCATGGCGAATGCCATCGTCGTCCAGATCGCGGCATGGGTATATTGTCCGCCATTCTCGCGCACACCGGGTATGTAGCCCTTGATGTAGCCGGGCTCCAGGTCTGAACTATCGAAGGGCGGGTCCAGCAGCTGGATGATCTGCCGGTCGCGTCGCACCAAGTGCTTGTCCACAGCCGCCATCGCCTGGCGAGCCCGCAGCGGATCGCCGCCCTTCGAGATAACCGCCCAGCTCTGGCTGATCGAATCGATCTGGCATTCATCGTTGCTGGACGAGCCGAGAGGCGTGCCATCGTCGAACCAGGCGCGCCGGTACCAGCCACCGTCCCAGGCCTGAGCCTCAATGTTGCTGCGCAGCCGCGCGGCCTGGGCGCTGCACTCCTCCGCAAAGGCCGCGTCGTTGCGGTCACGTGCCAGACCGGCAAACAGCTCGAGATTCTCGACCAGGAACCAAGCCAGCCACACGCTTTCGCCCTTCCCATCTTTGCCAACGAGATTCATGCCATCGTTCCAGTCGCCGCAGCCCATCAACGGCAATTGATGAGCGCCAAAACGCAGGCCATGCTTGAGCGCAAGCATGCAGTGCTCATACAGGCTGGCCGCCTCGGGCGAGCGCTGCGGTTGGTCGTAGTAGGCCTCCTCTTCCTCGTACAGTTCGCGCCCCTCCAGGAAATGAATGGACTCATCGAGCACGCCCGTATCGCCGGTCATCCGCACATAGCGGCAGGCTGCATACGGCAACCATAGATAGTCGTCGGAGAAATGGGTACGCACGCCCTGCCCGTTGGGCGGATGCCACCAATGTTGCACGTCGCCCTTGAGGTACTGGCGCCCGGCGCAACGCAGCAACTGCTCGCGGGCGAGCCACGGTGTCGCATGGATCAGCGCCATGGTGTCCTGCAATTGATCGCGGAAGCCGTAGGCGCCGCCGGACTGGTAATAGCCGCTGCGTCCCCACACCCTGCAGGACAGGGTTTGATAGACCAGCCAGCCGTTGGCCAACACGTTCAGTGCAGGGTCCGGCGTGTCCACATTCACCGCGCCCAGGGTGCGATTCCAGTGTTCCCACACGGCCTCCAAAGCCTGGCGCGCGCCCGCAGGTCCACCGTATTGCCGAGTGAAATGCCGTGCCTGGTCGGCATCGCGCGCCGCGCCGAAGACAAACACGATCTCGCGCTCCTGCCCTGCGGCCAGTTCGATCCGAGCCTGGATCGCGGCGCACGGATCCAGGCCAGCCCCGGTCCTGCCCGACAGGCGCTTTCTGCGCATCGCCGCCGGGCTGGACAGCGTGCCGTTGCGGCCGATGAACTCGGTACGGTTTCCGCTCACCGACCGCTCGCGCTCGCTGACGTGGGCAAAAACCACCCGGTTGGCGCACTCGCGGCCGTAGGCGTTGCGTGCAAATAGCGCCCCGCTGTGCGGATCGGTTTCGGTCACGATGTGCATCAGATTGGCATGCCGCCACTCGCCAAGTACCAGTTCCCAATACCCGGTGAGCGAAAGGCTGCGTGCGCGATTCGACTGGTTGCTTAGCTTGACCACCAGGAACTTCACCGGGGCGTCCATGGCGACGTAGGTGAAAAGCTCCGAGGCGATGCCGGCCTCGTAGTGCTCGAACACGCTGTAGCCGAAGCCGTGTCGACACACGTAGCCGGAGCGGCCGCGCGCTGGCAGTGGCGTCGGCGACCAGAACACCCCGGTTTCCTCATCGCGAATGTAGAGCGCCTCGCCGCTGCTGTCCGAAAGCGGATCGTTGTGCCAGGGGGTGAGCCGGAACTCATGCGCATTTTCCACCCAGGTATACGCGCCGCCGCTCTCGCTGACGACCGTGCCGATATGCGGGCTGGCGATCACGTTGACCCAGGGTGCTGGCGTGGTCTGGCCAGGTTCGAGGGTGATGATGTATTCGTGCCCGTCAGGGGTGAAACCGCCTAGTCCGTTGTTGAAAATGCGCTCGCGCGGCGCCAGCGGATAAACCGGTTCGGAGCCTGCCTTCTGCGAGGGTTCCAACCGGTCCGCCGCCCGCTCGACAGGCACGCGGCGCTCTACCTGCTCGATCAGGGTCTCGCCCGTATCGTTGAAGACGATGTGCGCGACCGTCTGCAGCAGCACTCGCTCCCCTTCGCTCAGTTCTTCAGAGCGTCGCACGAAGACCCCGCCCGGCTTGTCGATCAACTGTGCTTCGGGCCCTCCGTTGATCAGCCCCATGATCTGTTCCTGCAGCGCCGCGCGGTAGCCTGAAAAATCCTCGTTGACGATTACCAGGTCCGCAGCCAGGCCCTTCATGCGCCAATAGGCATGAGCCTGCAGCACCTGCTTGACCAGATCGATACGGTTGATATCGCCGATCAGCAGCAACACGATCGGCAGATCGCCCGAGATGCCAAAGCGCCACAGCCCGGACTGCCCCAGGTGGTTACGGGCGATGATGCCGGGCGCGGCACGGCGCAGGGCGTTGCCGTAAATGACGGAACTGGCCAGGCGGCTGAAGACCAGGGCATCGGCCTCGGTGGCGTTAAGGTGGCGCAGCACCTCCTGGCTCTGGAACCAGGCCATTTCAAACGCGCGCTCGACGAAGTGGCGGTCGCAATATTTCTCGAGCAGGGCCAAGGCGGCCTCGCGCGTGTCCGCGACCCCGGAGATGATCTGCACGCACGCCGATTCGTCGGGCGACAGGGTCAGAGTGCGGCGGATTGCCACGATGGGATCGAGCACGGAGCCCTCAGTGTTCGACAGGGTCGACGGGCTGTCGCTGCCATCCAGCACCTGAGGGTTGGCCACCGTGCGACCGCGCCCGATGAATTGCGCGCGGTCGGTCTCGTAGGATGGCGTGTCGGCCACCGCGCCGGGTGCGGCCAGCAGGTGAAACATCCACGGCACTTGTTCGCCCGGTGTGCGGGGACGTCGGGTACAGAGAATTGCTTGGAGTTCGGGCAGGATTTCAGTTTGTACGAACAGGTTGCTGAAGGTGCGATGCGCCAGGTCGGCATTCAATGGCGCCAACACTACTTCGGCGTAGCTCGTGACCTCGATGCGGCGGCGCCGCGACGAATGGTTGGTTAGCGTGACGCGACGGATCTCGACGTCGTCTTCCGGGGACACGCTGATCTCGGTGTGTGCTTCGATCGCTTGATCGCGCCGCCGGTACTCGGCCCGCGCCTGGACGAAAATCGCCTCGTAGCGATCGGCACGGCGCAGGGTCGGTTGATGCGCGGCCGACCAGTAGCGCCCACTGTCACGGTCGCGCAGGTAGATGAAAGTGCCCCAGTTATCGGCTGTGGCATCCTCGCGCCAACGGGTGACGGCGAAGTCGCGCCAGCGGCTGTAGCTACCGCCGGCATGGGTCGCCATCACATGGTAGCGACCATTCGACAACAGATGAACTTCGGGGAGCTGCGTGTTCGGTTCGGTAAACACGCGCATGATGGCGCCGGTTTCAGCGCTGGGTGGGCGGGCGGCGGCGTTCACTTCGGCGGCGTGCGGGTGCAGCGTCGCACCCTTCTTCGGCACCCGTTCCTGCAACAGCAATTCGGTCGCCCGCACGAGCGGGTCGGACATGAAGCGGCGCTGCATCGGCTGGTCCAGCAGGACATGCGCAAAAGCCAGCAGGCTCATGCCTTGGTGATGCGCCATGAATGAGCGCACGATGGCGTACGGCTTGCCGCGCGGCACTCGCGTGGACGTGTAATCGATCGCCTCGTAGAAACCGTGGCTGCCGAGGAAGCCGAGATCGGCCAGCCTCTGCAAGTTGCGACATGCTTCTTGCGGCATTACCGTCAGCGCCAGCGCGGTTGCATAGGGGGCGATGACCAGATCGTCACCCAGTCCGCGCTTGAAGCCAAGGCCCGGCACGCCGAACGCGCGGTATTGATAGACCTGATTGATGTCGGTGGCGTTGTAGCAGGATTCGGAAATGCCCCAGGGCACCCCGCGTTGCCTGCCGTATTCGATCTGGCGCGACACTGCAGCCTTGCAGGTCTGCTCCAGCAGGGTGTTCGCGTAGCTCGGCATGATCAGCTGCGGCATCAGGTACTCGAACATCGAGCCGCTCCACGAAATCAGGCTGATGTTGCTGCCATGACTGGTGAGCAGACGGCCGAGCGCGAACCAGTGCGTCTGCGGGACTTGTCCCTGCGCGATGAGCAGAAAGCTGGCCAGACGCGCTTCCGATGCCAGCAGATCGTAGCAGGACGTATCGCGGCGCCGTTCACTGACGTCGTAGCCGATGGTGAGAAGCCCGCTGGTGGCGTCATAGAGAAAATCAAAATCCATCTCGGCCAATGCGTGGCAACGCTGCAGCAGATCGTCGATGACGCCGAGCTGGACCCGCACGCCTGCCGAATGCGCGTCGGCCAGCTCCTCCCGAAGAGCCTGGAACTGCGCGTCGAAGGCCCGTGTCCAGTAAGCCAGCTCGCCTTCGATATCGATATTCTGAGGCAGCCAGGCAACCAGCTCCCCACCGACGCGGTGGATCTCCTGCAGGGCGTCGGCGACGGCAGCCAGCGTCGGCGGTGGGCCGCCTGCAGTGAGCGTGCTCAGAGTGTCCTGCAGCACGAGGATTCTTTTCGCAAGCTCGGGGGCAGGGTTGGCAGGCAGCTCTTCGGCCAGCACCTGCAAGGTGTCCTGCAAGCCGTGCAACGCGTTCGGCGACAGCAGCGGCTGATGCTTCAGCTCGACCAGCCCCGCCTGCAGGGTGAGCAGGCTACCGGCCAGATTGCCGCTGTCCACCGACGAGACATATTGCGGATGCAGTGGCTGCAAAGTACGGGTGTCGTACCAGTTGTAAAAATGACCGTGGTAGCGCTCCAGTTTTTCCATCGAGGTCAGCGTGTTGTCGATGCGCTGCAGGCATTCTCTCGTCGTGAGGTAGCCGAAATCGACCGCAGCGAGGTCGGCCAGCAACGACATGCCTATGTTGGTGGGCGAAGTGCGTGGGGCAATAACCGGTGCTGGGTATTCCTGGAAATTGTCGGGTGGCAGCCAGTTGTCGTCCGGGCCGACGAAGTCTGTGAAGTAGCGCCAGGTGCGCCGGGCCGACGTCCGCAGGAACGCGCGTTGCGCCAAGCTCAAATCCGGGGCGGGAGACACCAGCGGGCGGCTGACCCACCAGCCGATGACCGGCGACAGCAGCCACAACAACAGGACCGGTGCGGAAAAAATCCATGCTGTCGGCGGCTGGGTGGCGCCCAGTGCAATCCCCAGCGTCACCGCCAGAACAGGTCCAATCCACATTTCCATCGCGAAATCGGTCAGCGTACAGCGCGCGTTGCGGCGAGCGTAAGTGGCCAGTTGCCACAGCAGCAGGCCGCGCCGCGTGAACAGCATGCGCACCCCCGAACAAAGGACCGCCCCGAGATCGATAAGCGTGTCATAGGGCAAGAAAATCAGGGTCAGCAGGGCGCGTGCAAGCGGGCGACCTGCGGATTTGCCGGTCAGGCTCAGGTGCACCAGCCAATCGCGCTCCTCAGGCTTGCGGATGAATTCGACCACAGTGGACACCAGGGTAGGCAGAAACACCACCGTTACGACCAGCAGGGTCCATAGCCACACGGACCCCGGACCCAGTAGCCAGCCGCCTGCCAGCAAGGCAAACAGGGACGACGGCACCAAGCTGCGCCGCAGGTTGTCGAAAAGCTTCCACAGCGACAGGGCCGATAGCGGGTTCACCTGCCGCGTTGGCTTCGCGCCGTTCACGCCGGGACCCGGCACGCGCGGCAGCAGCCAGCCAGCCAGCTGCCAGTCGCCGCGTATCCAGCGGTGGCGCCTGCTCGCTTCGCTGGCGTAGCTGGCCGGGTATTCTTCAATCAGGTCGACGTCGGTCACCAGGGCTGAACGCGCATACCCGCTTTCCAGCAAGTCGTGACTGAGGATCAGGTTCTCCGGAAAGCGCCCGTCGACGGCCTGACGAAACGCGTCCACATCGTAGATGCCCTTGCCGATGAAGGAGCCTTCCCCGAACACGTCCTGGTAGACATCCGATACCTCGCGCGTATAGGGGTCGAGCCCCGGGTCACCGGCGAACAATTGGGTAAAGTGCGACTGCCCCGCACTGGTCAGACTGATGGAGGCGCGCGGCTGCAGGATCGCGTAGCCTTCGACGACGCGCCCCTTGGCGGCATCGTAGATCGGCCGGTTGAGAGGATGCGCAAGGTTGCCCACCAGGGTGCGGGCTGCGTCGCGCAGCAGCTGGGTGTCTGTGTCGAGGGTGATGACGTACTGGATCGAGGAGAGCAGGGACGGGTCGCCGAAGATGTCCGAGAAGGCCGCCTGCGCCTCGCCCCTGAGCCGAGCGTTGAACTGCTCGAGTTTGCCGCGCTTGCGCTCATATCCCATCCACACCCGCTCGAAGGGATTCCACAGCCGCGGCCGGTGAAACAGATAGAAGATGCAGGGACGATCCTCGCGATAAGTCGCATTGAGCGCCTCGACGGCAGCACGCGCGTAGGCAAGCAAGGCCGCGTCGCCCGGCAGCGTTTGTTCGGGTGCGTCATGGAAATCGGTCAGCAGGGCAAAGAAGAGATTGGGGTCGCGATTGCCGAGATAGCGGATCTCCATGGCTTCGAGCAGGGCATCGACGTTCTGCGGGCTTGCCAGCAGGGTGGGAACGACCACCATGGTGCGGTGACTGTCCGGAATTCCATGGGAAAAATCCAGCCGTGGCAACGCGCGTGGCGGCAGGGCGAGCGTGACCAGCAGGTTCACCAGCGAGACGGCCAGCGCCGAGGCAGCGATGATGAGCGGAAACACCAAAAACCCGATGTGCCAGTCACCCGGATCGAGCCTGTCAAAAGAGGAGAGTGAAATTGCTGTCGCCAGTGCGGTCAGCAGCAGAATGGCGCCCAGGTAGAGCGGCAGGCAGACCTGCCGGATCGCGCGAATGACGCGAACCTTCCACGCCAGCCGACAACCCACTGCACGTTCCAGATCATGCCGCCCGTGATCGATCAGGTAGTAGCCGACATGCGCGGTGCGGTCCTGTTTTCCTCGCTGCGTGGCAGCCGCCTGCGCCAGAACAATAGCCGCGCGTGCCACCGCCTGTTCGCCACATGTGCTGCCGCGCGCGACGTCCTCAATGACGTGCCTGTAGTGGTCGCGGGTGTTGAAATCCTGGCTGGCGTAACTTGCCATCGGGTCTTCGCGCAAGGTCTGTTCGACGACACTGAGCGATTCGACGAATTGCTTCCAGTCCATGGCGCCGATGAAGCGCAGGCTGCCAATGCTGTTGGCGATGGATATCTGGCCGGCCGCTTCCGACAACTCAGTGGCGATCACTCCTTGTTCGAGCAGCTTCTGCTCGACCCAGGTTTGAACGAAGGTCATGAACGGCCCCTGTGCCTGGAACCGGTCGTAGAACTCCTCCACAAAGGGCGCGGTCAGTGGCACGTCGGCATTGGCAAACTCGGCCAGCACATGGATCAGCCGTTTCGGCTCGGTTTCGGCCACCGCGAGTATACGGTCCGCCCAGAAGATGGCCGCATCGCGTTCCTCGCGCCGCTGGACGATACGCACTGTGACGCGGCGCAGATTTTCCAGCAGTGCCAGTTGCAGCATGATCGGAAAAGCCCACAGTTCGCCCAGCCTCAAGGGCTCGACGCTCTGGTAGGCGGCGAGGAACTGCGTGGTATTGTCGCCGGCGACGCGGCCGTCCATGTGCGAGATCAGCTCCAGCGCCAAGTCGTAGATGCGGGGGGATCCGGCAAGGGGGCCATCGGCCAAGCGTGGCAACTGCCGACTGTACCCACGCGGGAGGTGCCGGCGTGCCATACCGATCTGTTGCTCGATCAGGTAGAAATTGTCGAGCAACCAGGCCTCTGCCGGCACGATCCGTTGCCCCTGGGTGGAGGCGGCAGTGATGACGTCATACGCCGCCAGCAGAACACGCGCATTGTCTGCCAGCCGTGGCAGCAACCGGTCCGGACCCGAACGCGGATTGATCCTGTGCCGACCCGCCAGCGTTACCGCGTGACGCTTCAGTTGCTCGATACTGAACAGCTCCGCGTGCAACTCGGTATCCCGGTCGTGATGCAGCGCATTGCGTGTGTGCGCCGGAAATCCAAACTCTTTGAAGTCTATAACATGCTCCCTCGCTCGAACTCTGAATGGTTAGCGCTGCCACTGCCGTCGCGCCCGTTCAGGGCGTGATGGCGACCTTGAGCACGCCGTCCCGCTGATGTGAGAACAGCTCATAGGCCTGTTCAATGTTCTCGAGTTTGAAGCGATGCGTGACCAGTGGCCGGGTATCGATACGTCCCGCCGCCACGACATCCATCAGACGCCGCATGCGCTCCTTCCCGCCCGGGCAAAGACTGGTGATGATCTTGTGGTCACCCAGGCCAGAGGCAAAAGCCCCCAGTGGAATAGTCAGGTCTGTGGAATAGACACCCAGTGACGACAGTGTTCCTCCTGGACGCAGCACGCGCAGCGCCGCAGAAAACGTCTGCTGCGTGCCCAGCGCCTCGATTGCGACATCGACACCACGGCCGTCTGTGATGCGCATGATTTCGTCAACGGGATCGACCTTGCGGAAATCGACCACATGATCAGCACCCATGAGGCGCGCCACCGCGCCGCGTTCGGCAATGGTCTCCACTGCAATGATGGTAGTGGCGCCCATCAATCTCGCCCCTGCGGTTGCACATAGCCCGATCGGGCCTTGGGCGAAGATCGCGACGGTGTCGCCAATGTGGATGCCAGCGGATTCGGCACCGCCGAAGCCGGTCGACATGATGTCGGGGCACATCAACACCTGTTCATCGGTCAGCCCATCGGGAATCACGGTCAGATTGGCCATGGCATCCGGCACCAGCAGGTATTCCGCCTGAGAGCCGTCGATGGTATTGCCAAAGCGCCAGCCGCCGAGTGCCTTGAAGCCATGCTTGCTAGCGTGGCCGCCACACTGGGAATGAAAACCACAAAGCGACGCATTGGAGGTGCCGGAAGGGGTGATGGCGCCGACAATCACACGCTGGCCTTCCTGGTAGCCGCGTACGGCTGAACCGAGTTTCTCGATGATCCCAACCGGCTCATGACCGATGATCAGGCCCGGCTGCACCGGGTATTCTCCCTTCAGGATGTGCACATCGGTGCCACAAATGGTGGTAGTCGTGATGCGGATCAGCGCATCCAGCGGCCCAGGCTCAGGTATTGGTTTGTCTTCCAATACGATGCGGCCAGGGGCGATGAATACTGCTGCTTTCATGGTGGCTGACATGGCAACTCCTGTAGTTTTCCTGGGCGTCGACGGGCTGTGCCGAGACCTACGCAGCGGAGAATAGTTGCATATCTGATGTTGCGGGTATGTGCGGAACTACACCTAAGGGAGATTTAGGGGGGGGAATGCGCCTGCAATAAGCAGGCGCCAGGCTCTACTCGCTCGCCTTGCCCAGCAGGCGCAGCACGGCCGAGATCGTCGCCAGATAACCGCGCGCGCCGTCCTTCACGAAGTCGCCATGCTCCTCGTTGGCGATGATGCGCACATTCACTTCGTCACCGGCGATGATCGCCAAGGCTGGATAATCTGGCAGCGTCTGCAGCGCCGTCTTGCCTTGGGCTAATTCTCTGGGCATGGACAGCGGATAGCGGTACGAGCTGACCACGTATTCCTGCGGGATGCCCCATGGCAGCCACTCCAGCGGGGAGATCGCGCGGAAGTTTGCGCCCTTCTCGTCCACCGGCGCACCGGTCAGCTTCTCCAGCAGGGGCTCGCCACAGTAGATCTCGCCGCTCACGCCGATGGTATCGATGACCATGGGATTGATATAGGCATCGGCCATCACGAGCGCCGTCGGGTTCAGTGCTGGTTCGACATAGATCTCGCTGTCTTTGGGCAACTGCGGGCGCGTCGCCAGCCAGGCGCCGAAGTGGCCGCCGGAAGAGTGGCCCACCACGATGGCCTGTTGCAGATCGAGGGGGTACTGCCCCGCCAGACCGGCCAACGCATCGAAGCCATTGGCGATGTCCAGCCACGTGCCAGGCCAGCCACCGCCTGGGCTGGTCGCGCCACGATACTGCAGATTCCAGGCGGCAATGCCATGCTCGGTCATCACCTTGGCCATCGCCCGATAACTGTTGATCATGCCTTCGGTGGAGCGCCAGCAGCCTGCGTGCAGGAAGGTGACAACAGGAAACGGCCCTGCGCCTTCGGGTAGAGAGAGTTCGCCGTATTGCAGGGGATCGGGACCGTAAGGAATCTTCGTTTGTGCGAGTGCGGGCAGCGGACTGCTCGCGACGAGCAGGACAAGAGCCAGTACCGTTATGTTTATTCTTGTTTTCATGGTGCTTACCTGTGCTAGTGAGAGTCAGCAACAAGGTAACGCAAGATGAAGGGAAATGCATTCTTCCGGAGCACGTGCAGGCGGAAGCGCCAGTCGGTCCGCGTTGACCTTCTGGCGCTCCTTCATGTTACCCCTTCATGTCACCTCTTCATGTCAACGGTCAGGTATAGAGTTTCTTGTAAGTCTGCACGAAGTACATCATCTCTTCCGGCTTGGCCATGCTGACTCGCGCCCAGGTGGTGAAGGGCTCGAAATTGCGGCCCACCATGATGTTCTGTTCCCTCATGGCCGCGCGGAAAGTATTCGAATCGATGCCGGTTTCGATGAACGTGAAGTTGGCATTGGATTTCACGTAACGCAGTCCAAGTTCGTCACACATGCCCTCCACGATCGCCAGTCCCTGTTTGTTCATCGCGCGCGAGTAGTTCTGGAACTCTTTGTCCTTGTAGCTGACAAAGGCGGCGTACTGCGCCAGGATACTCACGCTGCCCGTCATCATCTGATTGAGCTTGCCGATGAGTTCCGGATGCGCAAAACCGAAGCCGACGCGCAGTCCCGCAAAGCCGTGAATCTTTGAGGCCGTGCGCGCGACGATGAGGTTGTTCACCCCTTCTGCGATCAGCGGCATCATGCTGCTGAACTCGGGATTGTCGACATACTCGTAGTAGGCTTCGTCAATGAACACCAGACGATCTTTCGCCACCGTGCGGATGAAATCCTCCAGCGCCTTCTTCTCGATGATCGACGGAATCGGGTTGTTGGGGTTGCACAGATACACCATCTTGGTGTCTGGCCGGATAGCCGCATACATCGCGTTGAGGTCGATGTGCATCGACTCATCCACAGGCACATTGATGATCTCGGTCCCCAGGCTTTCCGCCGTCCGCAACAGTTGTCCATAGGTGGGGTAAGGGGCCACGATGGACCCCGGCTCGCCCCACGCCGCAAGCACCCCTGCCGCCTGCAGCAATTCGCCTGACCCCGCGCTGAGCGTCACATTTTCGGGCGACACTCCTTCGATACTCGCCTGCAGCTCAAGAATCTGATCGGTGATTCCGCCATACAGATTCGCCTCGCTGAAAGCGCCTTGCATTGCTTCTATGGCCAGCTTCGACGGGCCATAGGGGTTCTCGTTCGACGACATGCGGATCGGCTTTGTCGGCGCCGCAATGTCTGCGAACGCCGAGTTCATGAAGCGGACAGACGATCCTGAGACGCTTTGGAGCAGGGAGGCACCTGCAAGTGAGGCACCTCCCCAAAGCAGACTGCGACGGCTCAATACTGATTTCATGATTAGTGTCCCGTCTCAGAAGTTATAGGTCAGTTTGCCGAACCAACGGGCGCCGAAGTATCCCACCGGGCTGCCGGTGATGTATTGACGGTTGGTGTTGGCGTAACGCTCCCCGTTGTAGTCCCAGACCGCCTGTGGAGTCTTGTTGGGGTACTCATTGAAGACGTTGTCGACACCGGCGCTCAGCTTCAGACTGTCATTCGGCGAGTAGGTCAACTCGACGTTGGTCTGCTGCATGGTTTCAATCTCGTTCTTGTAGTACGTGGTGTTGCCCAGCTTGACCAGATCAAGCGTGTTGACCACTGCAGTCGGCAGACCGGACGTGCTGGTGATGGAGTACTGAGGACCATAGATCGATTGACGCAGACTCAGCGTGAAGTCTCCCAACAGGATGCGTGCTCCCAGATTCACGCGGAACTCGGGGCTGTTGGTTTCCAGATTCGACAGCGTCTGCGCACTGTACATGGTGGCCCCACCCAGGCTTGCAGGAGCTGCCTTGGCACTCAAGACTTCCGTCTTGTTGTAGTTGGCCGCCATCGTCCAGTTGATGGTTCCCCAGTCAAAGTGAGAGTTGTAGGTGTTCACCCAGTCCACACCACTGGTCTTGGTCTCCAGCGCATTGTTGAAGATGGCCACCGAGATGCTGGCGCGTGCCGTTGCATCGAGAGAACCGCCTGCTGCTGCCGGGTCGTTCCAGACGCCGATGTAACCGAAGTCCACCAGCGCTCTGCCCAACGCCTCGTTGTAGGTGGCGTCGGGACTGCCGTCACCATTGGTGTCCGCAGGGTCGGGCAGAATGTTGTTGAACTTGCCCGTGCTGCGACCTGTGATGGTGTTGTTGGACTGGCTGGTCGAGTAGCTGAAGGTACCTCTCTGGATACGGTCAGAGATGGTGATCTGATAGGCGTCGATGGTCGACGTCAGACCGGAGAAGGGCTGCATGACCAGGCCGATACTGACGTTCTCAGAGGTCTCCGGCTGCAGGCCGCCGCCGAAACCCAGTGAAGCCGCCGCTGTGCTGTTAGGCTGCAATTGGGGTGTGGCACTGGTCGGGCCGACGTTCACCGCAGAGTAGAACCCTTCACCCAGAGTCGGCGCACGGAAACCTGTGCTCGCCGTCGCACGGACGGCCAAGCCATCCATGACGTCGTAGCGGGCAGTGATTTTGCCCACTGTTTCATTGCCGAAATCGCTGTAGTCCTCGTAACGCACCGCCACGTCAACCAGCCAGGAGTTGGTTGGAATCAGCACGAAGTTCAGGAAGGTCGCATAGTTGTTGCGGTCATAGGACCCGGTGTTCACCGCTGGGTTGTAGCCCGGGAAAGAGGAAGCACCGGCACCGTAGTAGGAAGCAGGCTCGCCCGGATCGATACCATAACGATCTTTGCGATATTCGAGGCCGGTGGCAAAGGTCATAGGAGCCGCCAGACCAATGTCATATTCCTTGCTGGCGTCCAGGCTGGTGGTCCACTGTGTAGCCCAGTAGGAACCGTCGTAGAAATCTTCCTGCGATTTGCCGGTTTCATTCCATGACGTGAAGTTCATGGAATTCGTGGTGTAGACATCCATCTCATTGCGACCATAGACAGTGGCCAGATCCCACGTCCAGTCTTTGGTATAACCAGACAATCCTGTCGTGAATGAGTAGTCAGTTTCTTCAGATTCTTCCATCGGACTGAAGCCGTATTCGTACTTGTTAATCCCGGCTTCTGCCACACCGTTCACGGTGTCTTTGCGGTCGCCATCGCCATTGGCATCAAAACCACCGTCCTGCGAGGGGCGACGATAAGTCTCAAGCGAGGCGGCGTCCTTCGTGCCGAAGCTGCCATAGCTGTACAAGCTGAGGTTCTCGTTCAACTCATAGCCAGAGTTGAAGAATATGGCGGTGCGGCTGATCTCGGGCGGGTCGCCCACATTGTTCATGGCAGGATAATCTGGGTGCTGAGCCATCTTGCTGTCACGCAGCAGATAGGTCTTGTAAGCGCTACTCACTGTATAGCCGCTGGGAGTTCCGTTGTTGATTCTGTCCAGACATTCCACTGGATTGGCCACACACACTGCAGGCCCGTACACAACAGAACGGCTCACAGTCTCGCGCTCTTCCAGCTCCATGCTCATGTTCAGATAAGCCAGATCGCTGCCAATTCCAAAGTTGCCTTGAACGTTGGTCGTGAAGCCTCCGCCGTCCGTGTATTCGGAGACGTTGGTGTTGATACTGCCACCTTCATAGTCGTCCTTCAGCAGGATGTTGATCACACCTGCTATCGCATCAGAACCATACAGTGCCGCTGCGCCGTCCGTGAGCACCTCCAGGCGGTCGATCGACAAGGAAGGAATAAAGGAAAGGTCAGTCGAGGCCGATCCGCTGCTGGCACCCACGTTGGAGGTGATGTGGCGACGCTTGCCGTTCACCAGCACGAGTGCGTGGTTGGGAGACAAGGCACGCATGCTGGCGGTGAGGGTCTGGCTGGCCATGTCAGTGCCAGTCTGGTTGGCATTGTAGGATGGCACTTGGGTTGCAATCGAGTTCATCAGGTCCGGTGCACCACTCTCTTCCAGCATATCGGAACTGATCAGTTGCACGGGGGCAGGGCTGTCGGAAACTGCCATACCAGAGCGACGGGTGCCGGTGATGAGAATCTCGCTGACTTCTGCGCCAGCGTCGGCTGATTGCGCCAGCGCGCCAGGTGCGAAGCCACCAGAGATCATACATATGGCCAGAAAAAGTTCTGTTCGTTTGAAGGGTTTCGGTGTTTTCATTCAAGGACTCCGGTCAGTTACAAATAAAGGATGAAGACGCAATCGGCCAGACACTGGTGTTGACTGCAGTGTTACCTGTACTAGGCAGGAAGCGTGCCAGAGTCTTTATTTGAGGGATTTATAGTGGTATTTGCTGCTTATGATTCAAAACTGTGCAAATTTTTTATGTAGAGCGTTCCAGTAAATAATCAATTTGTGCCACGTGATGCTGTTGGCACTTTGCTGGTGCTGAAAATTGAGAGGAGCCACTTTTTTGGTGCGTACGGGATGGCTTCGCGGTGGTGCAAAAGCAGCCAGGATGCACTTCTTTGGAATATAGAGAGCGGCCGGGGCGATTGCGTCGGGCGCCCGAGTCGTGAAATAGTGGCGTCCATGAGCCACGACCATCACGATCACGACCACAGTCATCACAACCATCACGAGCACTCGCACGCTCCCTCAAGCTTCGGCCGTGCATTCGCCATCGGCATCACCCTGAACATCGGCTTCGTCCTGGTGGAAGCCTTCTATGGCTGGCAGGCACAGTCACTCGCGCTGCTGGCCGATGCGGCCCACAACCTCAGTGATGTCGGCGGCCTGCTGCTGGCCTGGGCAGCCTATGCCGCTGCTACGCTGCGCCCCGATGCCCGACACACCTATGGCTGGCGCCGTGGCTCGATCCTCGCCAGCTTCACCAATGCGGTACTGTTGCTGGTGGCGATGGGCTCGCTGGCGTGGGAGGCCGCGCAACGCTTTCAAGCCCCGGCACCTATAGAGGCGCAGACGGTGATGTTGGTGGCGAGCGTCGGCGTGCTGATCAATGCCGCGACCGCCTGGCTGTTCATGGCCGGCAGCAAGAACGATCTGAACATCCGCGGGGCGTTCCTGCACATGGCGGCCGACGCCGTGGTCTCCTTGGGCGTGGTGCTGGCGGGGGCGCTTTATCTGTGGCGCGGCTGGGCCTGGATCGACCCGGTGGTCAGCCTGCTGATCGTGCTGGTGGTGGTGGCGGGGACGTGGTCGCTGTTTCGTAAATCACTGCATCTACTATTTGACGGCGTGCCGGACAGCGTCGATCTCGCCGAGGTGCGCCAATGCCTGCTGGCGCTGCCGGGCGTCGTGGCGGTGCATGACCTGCACGTGTGGGCCATGAGCACCGCCGACAATGCGCTGACGGCGCATCTGGTTGTTGATGGGAAGGGTGATGACAACGCCGCCGATCACGACGCGCTGTTGCGCCTGGCCTCCGCGCAGTTGCGCGGGACTTTTGCCATCGAGCATGTGTCGCTACAGCGCGAGTCGCTGGCCTTCGCCGATGAATGCCCGGCGAATCGGGGGCCGTGTGCCGACCTGCCCCCGATGGAACTTAAGGTTCCCAACGCTCAGACCCGCGCTGCCATAGAAGAAGCGCGCGCGATGATGAAGACCCGTGCTATCAAGAAAACCGACCAACAGTAAGCGTCCAGAATCAGTAACCGATCTTTCAGGTCTGATCATTCGAACCGCCGCCTTGCGACCCCTTCAAAGCATCCCGCAACCCCGCAAATGGATTATGCGTCGCGGCCTGTTTCTTGTTCTCGGAGCTGCCGCCATAGCGGATGAAGTTGGCGAACTTGCTGTGCTCCTCGTCATGACAATAGAGGCACAGCAGCTCCCAGTTGCTGCCATCGACAGGGTTGCTGTCGTGGTCGTGATTGACGTGATGCACCGTAAGCTCGCGCAGATTGACCCGGGTGAATTCCCGCGCACAACGCCCGCAGATCCACGGATACAGTTTCAGCGCCTGCTCCCGATAGCCCCGCTCCCGTTCGGCGATGTAACGCCGCTGCGCGTCCAGCGCCTTGTCCGCTGCCGTGCCTTTGCCCGAATTGCTACCTGATCCGTTGCCCGCCATGATGCACCTCAATGTATTGGGCCGATTGTCGCATAGCTTTTGCGACGCTTTCACTTCTATACTCAACACATACCCGTTTTCCGCCCCTTTTCAAAGCACCGGAGCCTTCATGGCAGATCAGTCTCCACCCAACACCCCCGAGAAGAAACCCGCGCAGGCGCCCCTGTTCGACATCCACAGCTTCATGTGGGTAGTCACCGTTTTCATTATCTACTCCTTGGCGATGTCGGCGCTGCAGGGCGGCAGCAGCAAAATCTCCTACACCGAATTCAAGGCCGCAGTGGCAGAGAACGCCGTGGCCGCCGTCAGCTTTCGCGGCAACGAGATCATTGGCGCCTATCGTGAAGGATCCGCACAGGTCGCCGTCGCGTCCACCTTCAGCACCGTGGCCCCGACCCTGAACGACGCCCAGCTGCTGCCCCTGCTGGAAGAACACGGCGTGCAAATCAGCGCGCAATCTTCCCTCCGGCCCGCCTGGCTGCAGATTCTGCTGACCATCCTCCCGTGGCTGCTGATCGCGGTGTTCTTCCTCTATTTCTCCCGCGTCTTGCAACAGCGCATGGGCGGTGGCGGCAAAGACGGCATGTTCGGCTTCGCCCGTTCGCGCGCCCGCCTGTTCGAGGCCAACGACAACGACATCAGTTTTGCTCAGGTCGCCGGAGCCGACGAGGCCAAACGCGAACTGCAGGAGATCATCGACTTCCTGCGCGACCCGGCCGAATTCCGCAAGCTCGGCGCCCGCATGCCGCGCGGCGTGCTGCTGATGGGGCCACCTGGCACCGGCAAGACCATGCTTGCCAAGGCCACCGCACACGAGGCCGGCGTCCCCTTCTTCAGCATCAGCGGTTCGGAATTCATCGAGATGTTCGTCGGCGTCGGCGCCTCACGGGTCCGCGACATGTTTCAAGAGGCGCGCAAGAAGGCGCCCGCTCTGATCTTTATCGACGAGATCGACTCCGTGGGCCGCATGCGTGGCACCGGCCTGGGCGGCGGCAACGACGAACGCGAACAGACGTTGAATCAGGTGCTCGCAGAGATGGACGGCTTCACCGCCGATGTAGCCGTAGTGGTGCTCGCCGCCACCAATCGCCCCGACGTGCTCGACGCCGCGCTGCTGCGCCCGGGCCGTTTCGACCGCAAGGTAACATTGGAGCTGCCGCAACACAGCGCGCGCCAGGAGATCCTCAAGGTTCACCTGCGCAAGGTGCCAGTCAACGCCGACGTGGACATCCAGGAGCTGGCCAGCATGACCGTCGGCTTCTCCGGCGCAGACCTCGCCAACCTCGTCAACGAAGCCGCCCTGCTCGCCGCGCGCGCCAAGTCCGAGAGCGTCACCCGCGAACACTTCAGCAAGGCCCACGACCGCGTGCTGCTGGGCAGCGAACGCAAGGACCTGCTCAACCCGCAGGAGCGCAAGCGCATCGCCATCCACGAGAGCGGCCATGCGGTGGTCGCACTCAAGCTGCCGGAGAGCGACCCGCTGCGCCAGATCACCATCATCCCGCGCGGCCGCGCGCTGGGCATGACCGAACAACTGCCGACCGAGGATCGCCACAACTACTCCGAAGACTATCTGCAGACCCGCCTCGCGGTGCTGATGGGCGGACGCTCCGCGGAGAAACTGCTGTGCGGCAACGTCAGCACCGGCGCCGCCAACGATCTGGAACAAGCCACCCACCTCGCCCGCATGATGGTCACCCAGTGGGGCATGAGCGACGTCATCGGCCCGGTGCACTTCCGCAGTGGTGCCGAACATCCCTTTCTGGGTTATGAGCTGACGCAGGAAAAAGACTTCAGCGAAGACACCGCCCGCAGGATCGACGAAGAAGTGCGCCGCATCGTCAGCGCCGCCGAGCAGCTGGCGATCAGCACGCTGCAGACGCACAGCGAATTACTGCAGAAATTGATTGATGCGTTGCTGGAGAAGGAGACGCTGGATCGGCAGGCGGTGGAGGGGTTGATGAA
>JAUSMU010000079.1 GCA_030645995.1 Gammaproteobacteria bacterium
ACCGGCATCCGCGTGTCCTTCCCCGGCGAGATCGCCCCGGAGCTGCTAGCCAATGAGCGCTTCAACGCTGTGATTCGCATTCAGGCGCAGGAACAGAATCTGGAGTGCCGTGCGGAGATTGTCTACTACGAATACAACAAGGCGCGCGACCTGACCATTTGTGGCTGCCGCTTCGTTGACCTGCAACGCCCGACCCAGTTGGTCATTAGCCGCTTCGTCACCTTCCTGCAGCGTGAAGGCATGGCCTGATACCTGCCATTAAATGACTGGAAATGGCGGCCGCAGTGTCGTCAGGCGGGGCAGATCCTCCGGACGATCCACGTCCCAACGGGGCTCCAGCTCAACCCATGTCAGCCCGGCCCGGCGCAGTCTGTCGCGCGTCACGTCCAGCACGCATTCGGTTCCCCAGGGCAACTCGTCAGGCACCTCAGCTGGCAGACCACCAAGTAGCCCAGCGCCGCTTGGGACTGCGCCGAACAGCGCATCGCAGAGCGCCGCATTGCGAGGCCCCTTTCGCAAGGCCAGCAGCACATAGCCACCATCGTCGGCCGGGCCGATCACCACCGATTCGCCGCCTTCCAACAGTGCCAGTGCCTGGCGCAGGTACTCCGCATCTACCGACGGACAGTCCGCTCCCACCAGAATCACACTCTCCACACTCTCCACACGGGCGGCACGGGACCAGGCGTGCTCCACAGCATGACGCATGCGGGCGCCAAGATCCGCACCTTCTTGAATATAAATATCCTTTTCATTACAAAGTGATAGAAACAGTTCACGAGAATATTGATTAGAAGAGGAAGGCGACGCCGCCACCCAAAACTCGGCCGCACACAGCCGTGCGCCCTGCAGGTTGCCGAACACGTAACAGATCAGCGCCTCGTGCAGCTCCAGCGCCCGTTCAGCGCCCAGCAGGGGTTGCAGACGCGTCTTCACTTCGCCCAGGCGTGGCTCCCTGGCGAATACCGCGAGCACGGACGAGGAGAATTCGTATTCTTCTTTATCTTTACTATTCAACTGGATGCTTCACTTAGTTAATTTTCTTCTTGTGGTATTTCTTGTAGTACCTGGCGTGCAACTTGGCGGGTGCAACCCCCAGTACATACAACAAACGCAGCCACCACATGAGCAGCACGGTGCGTGCGACGCCGTGTTGCTCCCAGCGTCGGCTGGAGGTGACAACTCTGGCGCGCAGGCAGACGGGTGACACGAGACGCCGCAAGGTCTTGCTCAGCGCCACATCCTCCATCAACGGCAAATCCGGAAAACCGCCGACCCGCTCGAACACCGACCGCCGCACAAAGATCGCCTGATCGCCGGTGGCCACACCGGAGACGCGGGAGCGCAGATTCATGAAGTACTCGATACAGCGAAACGCTGGACGCGTACCGCTCAGACGGACATCGAAGCGGCCCCACAACGCAGTGAGACGGGAGAACTGCTGCTGAATCAGCGTCAGCGCGTCGTCCGGAAGCAGCGTATCGATATGCAGGAACAGCAGGATCTCCCCGGTCGCCACCGCTGCCCCGGCATTCATCTGTCGCGCCCTGCCCGGCGCGCTGGTGATGAAGTGGTCGACCAGCCCCTCGCAGGCCACCCGACTCCCGTCACGGCTGCCGCCATCGACGACGATGACCTCATAGCGCCCCTGCGCCTGCAAATCGCCTTGTGGGAGCGGGAGATGACGCCGCAGAGCGTCCTCTTCATTCAACACGGGGATAATGATGCTGATGCGGGGGCACAACCGGGAATCAGTCACTGAGCGCGCCGCCACAGCTGCTGCCCTGCCCGGCCGTGCAGCCATAGCAATGATCGGCTGTGGCGATGGGGTTACCGGCAAGATCCTGCCGCAAGATGTCCGCCAGGTGCGGACGCGGCGCGCGGTCGCTGACGATCAGCGGCAACTGCAGCATCTGGTTGAAGTCGCAATCGTAGACGAAGCCCTGATAGTCGACGCTGATCAGCGTCCTGCACATCACCGTCGCCAGATTCGCCGCCGAGTAGTTGTGGCGCAGGATATCCATGTATGCGTGATACAGCCCTTTGGCCAGCAACATCCCGCCGAAGCGGCTGATCGGCATGTTGGTAATCGTGAACAGCTGATTGAAGACAACGCTATGGGTGGTGAACAGCTCACGCTTGTAGGCCGCCTCCAACCCGTCCTGAGCGGGTGGCAGGCTCAGGCCGTCGGGGTTGTAGACCAGATTCAATTGCAGCGCCGGGTCGCGCCCGTAGCCCAGCGCGTTGAGACGTTTGAGCGCGCGAATGCTCTCGCCATATACACCCTTGCCGCGCTGCTTCTCGACGTTCTGCTCCAGATAACAGGGCAGCGAGGCCGTAATCACCACCTGCTGCTGCGCCAGAAACTCCGCCATGTCCTCATAGCCAGGCTCGCCCAGAATCGTCAAGTTGCAGCGATCGATGACCTCCACCCCCAGCAGGCGCGCCTGCGTCACCAGATGGCGGAAATGCGGATTCATCTCGGGGGCGCCGCCAGTCATATCCAGCGTGCGGATGCCATGCAGGCGCAGATAGTCCAGCACCAGCTCTACCGTCGCGGCATCCATCAATTCCGTGCGTTTCGGTCCCGCGTTGACGTGGCAGTGGGTACAGCTGAGGTTGCACAGATAGCCCAGATTCACCTGCACAGTCGTCACCCCACTGCGCCGCAACCGGGGAAAATCCGAGGTCACTGCCGGGCCGGCGTCGGTTTGAATCAGAAGAGGACGTGTATCAAGCATGAAGCACTCGCAAATGAAGAAATGGATATCTGCCAAAAAGACCTGCACGGCGCCGATTTTATGCCAGCGCCCACTAAATTACAGCTTCCGGTGCTTTCTTCCCTATTTAGGGCTATCAACATCCAGTTGAAAGCAGGATAATGCAGGCCATGTCAAGGAGATATTTCGGGACAAGCGGGGAAGAAAACAGGCACATTCCCGTTCTCAATTTCGAAGGAGAAAGCAACTGATCCCGTGGCCTCTCATATGGAGACTGCCACACCCGACGGCACAAGCCCTGAAACCCGTCGCGATCAGCACATTAGAAGCAATGAACGCAGAAAATTTTTACATTGTCGCTACGGCGCCCAATGAACCGACGTTGCAGGTGAACATCTCCGGGCCTTATCTAACCCGGCAGGCTGCTGAGGCTGACATGAGTGCG
>JAUSMU010000086.1 GCA_030645995.1 Gammaproteobacteria bacterium
CCGCCGTAAGCATGCGTCGAGGGGCCCATCGCGGTGCCGAGTCCAGTGCGGACAATCTGCACGGCGCCCGCTGCGCGATACCACTCTTCCATGCGCTCCTGAGTGAAGGCAGCGATGCGCTTCTCGTTGTCTCGGAGTTCGGCAGTGATACGGATGACAGGGAAGCCAAGCTTGTCCTTCACCTGCGGGTCCAGATCGAGGTAGTTGCCCCGGTAAGGCAGCGTCGTCTTCTGGATGTAGGACGTGTTGGTTCTGTCAGCATTCTCGCTAATGAATGCCTTCCATTTCGCGCCCCAGGTCGGCACCAGATCAAACGTCGACATCTTGGCAGCCGAGATCGGCTTGCGGTCGGTGTGCGCCCAGAGATTGCCACCGCCGATGAAATCCAGATCGCTGTGATCGAAGTTGTCGTCCGCCCATTCGTCGATGGCCACGCCTTGCGCGGGCAATCCATACCAGTTGTTCAGATTCTTCGGGAACAGCGCCAGAACCGGAGCACCCTGATGGTGACTCAGGTAATGCTGACCAACCTGGCCGCTGTTGTTGGCTAGCCCGTCGGGAAACTCACGGGACTTCGACAGCAGGAGCAGGCGCGCATTTTCGTAGGTGTGGCTGGCCAGCAACACAGCATCGGCAGGCTGGAACATCACCTGATTACCACTGAGATACTCCACGCCGGTCACCCGGCCGTCGGTATCGTTGACGATCTTCAGCGCGCGCGCGTGGGTCACCACTTTCAGCAAGCCTGACTTCATCGCCTCGGGAATAGTGGTGACGGCCGTAGAGCTCTTGGCCGTTGCGTGACAACCGCCGCGGTCGCAGAAACCATGATAGAAGCAACCGGGCCGGTTACCGTAGATCTCTGTGTTGATCGCGGCCGGCCCCTGGAACGGATTCCATCCGAGCTGGCGCGCGGCGTCGCTCATCATGTCGGTGAATCCTGAACTGCGCAGGCCCGGCATGGGATATGGCCTTGAGCGGGGGCCTTCGAACTGACTGCCATTGGGCTGTAGCGTGCCATTGACGTTGCCCGCGTAGCCCGAGACGCCCAGCGCGTATTCGACGCGGTCGTAGAAGGGTTCGAGATCGTCATAAGTGATCGGCCAGTCTTCTACCGTCGAGTCAGTCGGGATGCGATGAGCACCGTAGCGATTGGTGGTCTCACTGACCGTCTTGAAATCCCAGGGGTTGAGGCGCCAGCTCTGCGCCCAGTAGTGCAGCGACGTGCCGCCCACGCCGTTCATCATCGGATGTCCGCCGCCCTGCACCGCTTCAAAGTTGATGTTGGCGCGGGAAGTCGGGATTTCACTCTTGGCCTTGGGCACTGCCTGAGGCCAGTCGCGAATATTGTTGCGAATCTCGTCCGGGGCGAAGTCGCGGGCAGTCATCCAACCGCCGGCCTCAAGGCCGATGACATTCAGGCCAGCGTTCACTAGCGGCAGTACTGCGACGCCGCCCACTGCGCCAAGCCCGATCACAACAACATCAGTTCTGGGAAGGTTAGTGGCCATGAGAAACACCTCCTGCTGGTGCAGCTACGGGATCCTTGGTATGAGTCGGCATGTCATAGGCTGATTGTCGGCTGGGCGCCAGATCTTTACCAAGACGGACATCTTCCGGCGTCGACATGACGCGCACGCCCGGATAGCCAATCAGATCCCAGCCAATGAAGTCACGGTTGCCACCGTAGTAAGGGTCACTGAACGTGCCCTCGATGGTGTGATTTCTGACCAGATTGAAGAAGCCTGCATTCAGCATCGGGAAGTCAGGGATGGCGCTCTGCGTCATCGCCTCGATGATGGCATCCTGCTCAGACACCGACAGCTGGTAAAAAGCACTACCACCGACCTGCATGGCATGTTCGTCCAGTGCCACCAGCCCCACGGCGTACTGTTCACGCGATGCCGCCATGGCACCGGTCAGACCACGGTCGATGAAGTGGACGGCGCGGGCTTCGTGCGCCCCCGGAGTGCCGTCGTCGCTCGGCAGGATGCGCGACGCGAAGGCATCCAGTGCCGCGCTCTCTGCAGCGGTGAGTGTCTCGAATGCTTCGAGGACGCGGATGCGGGCCGGGCTGGCCGCAGGGTCCGAGGACTGCGCAATGATGGAGCCGCTGCCTGCGGTCATCAGCGCTGCCCCGCTCAATCCAACTCCTTTTAGGAGATTCCGGCGGGAGAGCACTGCCTCTCCCTTGCTCCCGATCGCATGCTCGGGGTTCTTGTTTTTATTATTCATGCTTATTATTCCTCGCCAGCGGTCATGCCGCTTCGTGCGTTCAAAAAAGAGAGGGCTTCCACACAGCGCTACCTTACCAGCAATCAGGCAAAAGAAAACGCCCCGATCGATGAACAACTTTACAAGCCCGTCGGGGGTAGAGGAGCACCTCCGAAACAGACATACTATTCACTCGCTCGCCAACAACACGGAGATACAACAATGAAAACGATCCGCACCGCACTCGGCAACCTGCTGGGAGCGACACTGCTGCTCCTGAGCTGCCTCCCCGCCTGGTCCGCCGAGGCTCCGGAAACGATCCTCGTCAGCAGCCGCGCCTTCGAGCACAACACTGACATGCCACTGCGCTACTCCGCGTATGGCGACAACATTGCACCCGACATTTCCTGGAGCAACCTGCCGGAAGGCACCCGCCAGCTCGCCCTGATTCTGGATGACCCCGTCGTCGGGTTTCAACCCTTCGTGCACTGGATCGCCTACAACATCCCCGTCACCGCCACCAGTCTGCCCGAAGGCCTCTCTGCCGACGCCATCGTCACTCACCCCGGCCTCGAAGGCATGATCAATGGCGCCAACGGCACCCGCCGCAGCGGCTATTTCGGCCCGCGCCCGCCCGCCGACGGCAAGGTCCACACCTACAACTTCCGCATCTATGCGCTGGACCACGAGCTGAACCTGGCCGACGGGCTCAACAAGCAGTCGCTGCTTACGGCGATGGAAGGGCACATACTCGCCACAGGGTTGCTGACTGGGAATTATCAGTACATTGAGTAGCAGGAATTACGCCCCCCCCCCCGACTGAAGAAGTGGACAATTCTAATATTCTTTGGCTACAACTATTGCCCCTTTATTCAGATGACCAGAACTGTAAGACTTTCAGTGGAAAAATGCCCCAATGTCCACAAACATTGGGGCCACCGTAGTCCAAGATACTCACTAGGGAAATATTGTTCTTTGCGGCTAACGGAGATTAATTTAAAGAAATCCCATATGCCGCTTCTATCTCAGACTCATTTCTTTTTCGCCGGAGACCTCTACGGTCACGAATTGATCATGATAAAGGCCACCGTCATCGGCACGCCCCATAAGCACATATGTACCGGGTGAATTGAATGTTACTTTGGTCTCGTAGATTCCATCCTCTGGCACGGGTGGAGGCACCCAGTACAAACTCCAAGGTGAGTTATTAGACGGACGAGTATCCTCCCAAACTTTCACCTGATTAGGATCGAATCCTACGGCCGCTCCATCAGCGTCGGCCCCAGCCCGGTAGACAATCCATGACATGTGCAGGCCGTTAACCTTGTTGACCGTTGAAATCATAGGTGCACCATTTATGCGCTCCCACTCCTTTTGAAGAGTTCTCTCAGTTGGGCCTCTCCTAGTTTTGGGATAACCGTCATCTTCTACTCGGGCAACTAAAGTCAGTGGTTCGTCTACCCGGGCAAATCGTGTAGTTCCTTCCAACACTGTAACCTTTGGACGTTGGTTCATGTCGCCATCGGCCGATCCACCAGCACCTCCAAATGCTCCCGTCTCTGACTGAATTAGATCCTTGTTTACAACATAGTCCTGAATCAGAGAACCATATGCCTTGCGCGTCTCTCCGTTAGGAGATGTCACTGTCCATATCAGCTCCTGATCTCCGAAGTCCGCCGGCACGTTCACAGTAAAGACGAAACGATTGCGCCTGGGTTGGAAGAACGTCGGCTGCCCACGGTCTTCAGGACCTGGTGAGAAAAAGTTGTTACTACCTATAACAATATTAGGAGTCTCTACCCAGTTCTCATTGTGATACCCGAAATATAGATCATAAGTTCCATCTGCCATTAACTCCCAGCCCTCATAAGCTACTTCAATATGCTGGCCTCTGTCGTAGTTGTTCTGAGCATAACCGAAGGACACCCAAGAGATTACGACGAATACAACTGCTACTACTCTCAATATTTCCATTCTCATATTAGTTCACATCCCAATAACGTATCATCTCTGGCGACATAGTCTTTCTATCTTCTTCGGTGATCTCCAGAGGATTCACAATCGGCATCATGCAAAGAGGACATCCAGGCACCGAATCATTTTCGGTAAGTTTTAGAGCTTCTCGACGAATTATCATTTCTTCCAGGAACTGCTCCTCGGTCATCTCTAGCTGAATTCCTAGATCTATGAACATATTCGTCACAGAACGATTCCCTGCTCCTTGCCAGTTTCTAGGCTCAGGAACATTTGGATTGCTTTTTGAATTATTCAGATAGGCTGTTGCATGCAGTATCGTTCCGGCTGGAAGCAGCGGCTGAGCGTGATCAGCATAAGTGTAATTTATAACCCAATTATGATCATAACCAACACAAGACAGAGTCTCTATATTCGCCCCCCAAATAGCCTCAAGACACATCCTAGAACCAGGCCCATGCAGGTGCGGCTCGAACGCTGTAATTTTCGTTGGCTTCTTTAATGCTGCGTAAGAATGAAATACCGTTTCCTCTGTATTTCCTGGAATGCTCATATTAATACCATCACCGAGAGTAATTCTTGAGGTACTATATTCTGGTTCATATCCCTTTGGATGAAAGTAGAATGCAATCTCTATAAAAGCAGTAGTGTCTACGCCATTGGAATGGAGATGCACTGTATTATTGCTAATTGCCTTGGAGTGAGCAGGCACCAAGCGTCCAGCCTTAGGATCGAAAATATCAGGCATTCGACCAAGCTCATGAATCGGCATATTAGTCTTTTTATCTTCAATTGGATTACCTTCCTCATCGAACGCTTGAATTGCCCACTGCATATGATGAACAATAAATTGGCCGCCGACACTGGTGGTAATCTTGCTTCGATCTACGTCGTTAGTCTCGCGAATTTCGACTTGCCGAACATACCGATCTTCCTCTAGTGGAATTTCAATGTCCGGAATAATCCCCCACCAATCCGGCACACCCGCCTTCACAGTAATTGGCGCGCTTCTGATGACCAAATCAGGGATTCCACTCCTCCAAACCGGACCGTCTTCAAACACTCTTTCTGGCGGCGCGTCTGCCGGATTGCCTCGCGGAGCTCCATTTTGAGCCCATTCTGCAATCATGGCTATCTGCTCCTCGGTCAGCGAGGGGTTGCTCTTGTAATCCTGAATGCCGTTGTCTCGCTCCATATAGTACGGAGGCATAGCTCCGCCCTTATCCTTCAATCCTGTCTTGTATGCTATCAAGCCAGCGAAGGGAGACACTTCTTCGAAGGTGATTAGCGGCATTGGCCCCGCTCCGCCGACTCGGTGACAGTTAACGCATTTTTCCTGAATGATTGGTTGAATGTCCTTATGAAATGTAAGATCTGTCTGCGCAATCGCACTACCAGAAATAAACAGACATGCCGCCATAGCGGTAAGAACATGCAATCCACGGCCGATTGCGCTGTGAGGCTGATGATGGCCAAGACCTTGCCAGATGGTCTGGCTTTTTTTATGAGCATAACTCATGGTTATCTCCTGCTTGCTGAAAGTTTGATTTATATTAAAAGCTCTTTTCGAACCTTTCATACTTCATAAAAAGTAAATCTAAAATAGAAATTTAGCGGAATTCCAATTGCCTCCTTATAAGTTTCTGCAGTAATAGATATTTCAAATTTTCACACTCATAACTATCTAAATTTATCCTGAAGCTCATACATCAAAGAGCTTCAGGACAAATAGTCATTCTTGCATGATATTGCTAAGCTCCCGGCGTCCAATCCACAGATACGTAGAACTGACGCCCCCAAGGCACAGAGAGACGCGTCTCGAATCCACCAAGAACACCCAACCTCTGAGGACGCTTGTCGAATAGATTATTGACACCCAAGCTGACATTGAATTCGCTGTCAAAATATTGGTCGAGAACTACCCCGTAGCGAGCATTTGTAATGTGCTCGCCTTTAATTTTTCTTGGGGATTTTATTGCACCACCGGGCCTGATGTCGGCGTAGTAGTCGAACGTCTTCGCATCAAAGACGATATCGTGCCAGTAACTTGTCGATATCGAAGCACTTTGATTGCCGCGGTACCAGCTGAGACGCAAGTTCGCTTTCACCTCTGGCAGTGGAGGCACTATGTCCGTGCTGTCATTCATCTGTCCGAGAGCGCTTACAACATTCCCATTCAAACCAGCATATTCATAGTCCGTATAGTATGAGGCTTGAAGATTTGCACTGAAGGTTCCCCAGTCGGTTGTGTCAAACTCATAGTTAATGTTTGTATCAAAAAGGTTGATCCAAACGGAGCTTATGTTGGCCGCCTGACGATAGACCTTCTTCACTTCACCAGTGGGAAAGCGATCGATTTTGTTGGAGCCAGGGCCTGCGGGGGGCAAGCTCGCCAGCCACGCATCAGCAGCAATCCGTGTCGCTGATCCTGGCTTCGAGCTATAGTTCGCACGAGTCGCGCCAGTTGCGGCCAACATCAAATTGAACTGATGGTCGACAGTGTCGATGTATGAAAGAGATATGATACGGTCTTCATACTCGATCTCCTGGTAGTCCAAAGAAAAGGTAAGTCCATCGAGGAAATTAGTAGGCTCCCATGTAAAGCCTATGTTCTGGATGACCGAAGATTCTGGCTCCAGCGCAGGATTCCCTGACGAGCAGGAAATACCACCGGCCAAGTTGGTACCGGAAATCTCGTCTCGTCCTGTGTAGGTTTCAGCACAACTCTGATCTGGCACGAACGGGCGCGCGTCAATTGGCGTCGGAGCCAGGAAGCTTTCACCCCATGACGCTCGCAGAGCAAGTGATGGCAATGCCTCCCAGCGCAATGAAACCTTCGGAGTAGTGGCATCAAGCCCGAATGTCTTGAAATTTTCGTGGCGCACAGCGAGCTGCGCATCTAGCGTCTCGAGAATCGGCACCTGGAACTCAAGGAACTCGGCGTGAACCTCTGATCGATAAGTTTCATCCTCGGGCACCGGGGAAAGGTAAGAGGAGCCGTTGTACTGAATGCCTGGACGCTCAGTCCGGTTCGGATCAGCAAATCGCCTCACCCACAGGTCACGATATTGATATCCCACCGCCATCTGGGCAGTGCCAGCCGGAACATCAAACAAGTCACCGCTGACGACCGACTCCAGAACCTCCATTTCATCCTCGGCGCTACGGAAACCTGACTCATACACCCACAGCCAGTCCGTGAGCGCCTGAGAGTTGTCCGTCACTCCGGCTTTAAACAATGGCGAACGCGGATCGGCAGAACCAAAGGGGTTGAAGTATTCATTGCCATTCGGCCCTCCCTTGCCTGCTAGCGCCAGTTGAAGCTTACCGGTGTGAATGTAATTCACATCCGACATTGACATGCTGGTCTGATGACTATATGAGGTGGTTCCTGTCCAAGTATCCGTAATATCGTAATCGGCTGACATTACAGCCCGGTTCAGAGACTCGCGGTTATTTCTAAGGTAGTCGCCGGAATCTGTCAGTATCGACGGCTTAACGGTGTACGCTTGCGCAAACACATGCCATGACCACGGAACAACATCAAATCCATACGGATTCGCGGGGTGGTTGGCTCTGATCAACGCGACATCACGATCATTTCCTCCATTGGAGGACACAGGGAGACCACGGCCATTTCTCGCATGGTAATTGTTGTATAGATCGAGTCGCAGGCGTAGCCAATCGTTAGCCTCAACGCTAAATGAATTGTAAAGAGCATAGTCGTCCCCCGCAGTTCCATATGGATTATGGAGACTCCACTCATATGCACACTGACCGGAGGACAGCTTATGCCCGGATGGCATCGCTCCTGCACCCTGGCCGTGATCTGGAAAGCCAGCGTTGAAAGTTTCACAGCTGGGGTCAGTTAGCACCGCGCCAGACAGGACACCACCATGATGCCCATACATATTTATACCAGGCTTCGCACCAACAACCTTCTTGAAGGAACCGGGATTACCTGAGGGTGCAGTGGTCGCCGAATAATCCATCTCTCGCGGCCGCTCATAACCCATCAAATCTGTTTTCTTTCTGAACTCAAAGGCGCCCATATATGTAATGCCATTGCCAAATGACTTACCCCACTTCGCCGCGTTGACGAAGTCCTCCATTGCGCCGTCTTCAGTTCGCTGATAATAGGTACGGGCAGAAAAACCCTCGAAGTCCTTATCGAGAATTACGTTGACAACACCTGCAACAGCGTCGGAGCCATACGTTGCCGAACCGCCATCAAGCACCACTTCCAAACGGTCAATAGCGATCTCAGGGAGGTTTCGATTCATGTTGGACAGCAGCGACCGCTGTCCATCAACGAGCATCAGAGTTGAGTTAGACCCAAGCCCCCTGAGGTTGAAGCTCGCGCCGGCGCCCTGTTGCCCCCCCTTCGCCAGCACGTTTTTAACGACATCCGTGCCCTGCGTATAGGTCATATCACGAATGTACTGGGACATATTAGGAGCCCCGGACACCTGAAGATCTTCGGCAGTCACTGTGTCTACGGGGGAATTCTGAGCAAATGCGCTATTTCTGATATAGGAACCTGTTACTACTACTTCTTCTATATCGTTCTCGTCCTGAGCCTGCGCATGAACAGCCAGCGGAACTGCAATTGAGGTAATAAGACAAGCATGAATTACATGACGCAAAACTCCACGCCGACTCATGGCTGTGGCCGTAGGCTTGATACTAGATTTGTTCATTTTTTTATTATCACTCCAGATTGTTGTTATTTTGAAGCTGGTACGAACAATCGGATGGTATCGATAGCGGAGGATTCGCAGATGTTGAATCTGACAAAACTTGTATTGATTACAAAATATCTAGTGCGATTTTTGACAATCACAAAATTTCGAAATTGCAATTTTTAAAAGTTCGTAGATATGACGCCGGATATACGCCGAGAATTTCTATCTGGCCTTACCTGGCAGAGAAAACCTAGAAACTAGATGGCAACAGCACGAGCTTTCGGGCGAGGACTTGCGCCGCTCAAAAGTAAGGCTGTAACGAGAGGGACATCGCCGGTATCCATTCAAAGCGCAAGAAAGCTACTTGAATATGTGTTTCAGAGGAATGATTAGACTAGAAATCTGACATATTTCAAATTACGCATTAAGTATTTCTATATCAGGACGCCGAAGGTAAGCAGTCGTGGGAATATAAGGGTGCCTATTCTATCGACGATAGGCACCTCTCCGATGATGCAGTAACCGGACAGCAGTATCCGGTTAATTTCCAGGTGAAGGGGGCTCCCCCCTCACCTGGAAGTTTTAAGGCGCTGAAGTTACGCGGGCAGAGCCTTCTGAAACTTCTTCTCCCCATTAATACCAATCGTGCGATTCATCACGCGATACTCCTTCGGGGTTACACCATGAGCCTCTTTGAACGCCTTGTGAAACGACGACAAGGATGTGTAACCAACATCCAAGCCTATATTGAAGATAGAGTCATTTGACCTCAACAAACGTTGCTCGGCATCCCTAATCCTGTATTTGTTCAAGAAATGGCTGAAGTTACTGTACTTAAGTACTTTGTTAATTAGAGATCTAAGTCTGTACTCTTGAATTCCCATAGAGACAGCCAACTTGCCAATAGTCAATCCCGGCTGACTATAAAGCCTATCAACTTCCATGAACTGGACTAATCTCTCCTTAAGCTCAAGCTCTCTGGGATCGATAATCTTTGAAGGTACGACTTCAGCAGAACCATTGAACGACAATGTGCTAGCCAAGTCGAACGACCCCGTGCAGATTCTTATGAAAATTAGATTAACTGCTACACACACCGGAAAAATAATCACATTTAACAAATCCTGGACTGATGCTCCAATACCTTGTGCCGAATCCACCCCCATTCTGACCAGCACGCTTATAAATATCTGCACAGAAACCAATAGCCAGAAAGTCCCAAGCACTAACACAAATGCGACCCGCAAATTGCGGCGCAACTCTACAAGATCCTGCTTATACTCCAGAATAGCCAGCCCGAGAGCATGGATATACATACCTATATTGATAATCTGAGGAACAATGAAAAACAACCCATACAACATCAGATGCGAGGCGGCTTCAGGGTTGATCAAGACGCCGATGGCGCGCAAAACGATATAGGCTGCAATGAAAGCCCACACAAACAACGGGATAGGTTTCTCGCCCTCAAACAACGCGTAGGCCATAAGCCATATTACGCCGGGAATCGCATAGCTTATGCGTCCAAGTATGAAACCCTCGACAGTCCCGATCTGCAGGCCAAGCAAGTGATAAAAAAGATACCCGAGCATACCGAGTGCAAAAGCGATTAGTAGTTTTCCGATATATGAATTTCTTAAAAAAAGGAATGACGCGATACCTAGAAAAACCGCCTGTGAGATCGAAAGATATAGCGCGATATCAGAATCAAGCATCTGTTTACCTATTATTATTGTATTGGGGGTCAGTTTCCGAAAGATAACCTTCCTAGCAGTCATTGGAATTTCGCGTATAACTAAACAGCCGAATGCTCAGTCCGGCCAATTTGATCAGTTTCCCCATAGGGAGCTTCGATGCAAACTAGGCCGTAAGCACCATATTTCGTCGCAGCACGAGGTCAATAACCGTACCCCTTGTTGGTATTTTCTTCAATATTTTTAGGAACTATTTACACCTCACATCCAAAGCGCCATTTCAGATGGCCGTGACCAAAACAAGACCTCAAGCACGTCATAACAAAAAATGGGAAGTTTTTACACACTACGCAGATATCTGCCAAATTTTCGAGCGGCAAAGCCTGCGACAATATAGTTGCACCTGGATGCCCTCCCGCAGATTAAATGCTCAAATTTCAAAACTGATATGAAGTATTCAATCAACAGCACTAATTTCTACCGACACCGCGCTATATTCACAGCGGTAGACAAATGGCAAAGGCAAGATAAGAAATACGTACTGAAGAGTTCGGCTTTGATCTTGCGCAATAGGGTCCTGCTAATAAAGGGCCAGTTAGTTGCTTTTACAACGTAATATCAAAATGCCATCAATTGGGAACGTAAGTGAGACCTAAAGCCATCCCGAGCTGCTTACGCTGCTTGCTCATAATCTTCTTTTTTTTCCTCAGTCAGGGCGTTTACGCACAGCATTCGCACGGACGTAGAAACACGATTGAGGTAGAACACGAAACGATACCTATACACGACCAGATTCTGGAGGTAGCACCGAAGGATCTGATTATCAGATTCAACGAGTACCTCCGTCTGATAAAGCTCACGCTGAAAGTCGAAGACCACGAGATGATTGATATTGGATTTCAATTCAGTCCCGCAGCGAGCCGGGTATTCATACAGGATCTTCCAGAATTGGCTGAGGCGGAATACTACACGGCAGAGTGGGCAGCCCTGAACGCCGAAAACGTCATGGTCTATGGCTTCTTTTGCTTTTCCTTTGGGCCTAATGCAAAAGTTCCCACATCCATAATCAACTCCAGACTAATCCCTTCTGGCCCAACTTTTGGCCTCGAATAGTTGGAGAAGGTGAATGGCTCCTGCAGCCGATTCTGTTGTAGTCGCACGGCTTATCCCTAACAGAATTTACCCACATAGGACACCGATATCGTGAGCTCGATTGCAAAGATTGATTATATGCTGAGACTTTCAGCGCTAGTCGTGACGATCGCCTTTGCTGGGCTTCAGATTCACGCAAATGACTTTGGCCTTATCGATCAGGAAGGACGCTTTCACCAGCTAAGCCGGTACAGCGACAAGCAGGCAATTGTCCTCTTTGTGCAGAAAAACGGGGATGCGACGTCAAGACAACTTCTTCCTATGATCGCTGACCTCCAGAGACGTTTTAGCGACAAGAGTGTGCTTGTCTTAGCAATCAACTTAGACCCAGAAGTAAGTAGGAATGAGATAATCCGTGAACTTTCACTGCTCGGCGTCAAGCTTCCTGTACTTATTGATACGGCGCAAGTAGTTGGCCGAACCTTGGGTATCGAACGAACAGGTGAAGCGTTCTTAATCAATCCCAAGACATTTGATGTAGTTTTTCGAGGATCGGTGAGCCCCGTTCAGCCCCCTGCCTCCGGTCCTAAAGATGACAACTTAATGCCAAGCCATCTGGAAAGCGCATTGATTGAATTTCTATCAAGCAAGGAGCCGATCAAACCCATGGAGCCCTATTCGGACGGCGTCGCTATACAGTGGCAAAATTCGGCTGTAATCCCAAAAGGCGAAGCTTCTTATGAAGAAGACATTGCTCCAATTTTTCAAAGGCGCTGTGCAACTTGTCATGTAGAGAACGGTCTAGCCCCTTGGGCAATGACAAGCCATAGAATGCTTCAGGGTTGGAGCCCCATGATTCGCGAGGTTCTCTTAACCCGTAGAATGCCTCCCGGACAAATTGACATGGAGATCGGTGAATGGGCTGATGTTCATCAGATAACGGACGATGAGATAGCCCTTCTTGTTCATTGGATCGACTCAGGTGCGCCAATGAGCGGGGATCAAGACCCTCTAGCTAAACCAGCCGTCGAGTCACCGGCTTGGCCGCTAGGTACACCAGATGTTATTGTCGATCTGCCTGAAGTCACGATTCCCGCTACAGGAATACTCGACTTTGAGTATAGGAAGATTGAACTGCAGCTTGAGGCTGACCGATGGGTACACGCCGTGGCTTATGGGGTTGGCGCCCCATCAGTTCTGCACAGTCTGCTCGTATATACTTTGAATCAAGACGCGACCATTAGCAGCTCTGCCGATCTAGTTTCCAATAAGAATGCCGAGTTCATCAGCATTTATGTCCCAGGTAAAACTGTAGATGCTCTTGCCGACAATGCCGGCTTCCTCTTACGAAAGGGCTCGAATCTCTCTGTGAAACTTCGCTACATGACCTCCGGTCGTGAGACGATTGACAACACCAGCATCGGTTTCTACTTTCGAGACACACCACCAGAGTTCTCTGCTCATAGCATTGTTGTTGCCAAGGATGATTTCATCATACCTGCTGGCGAATCCAATCTAGTAGTGACAAGCACATCCACACCAATCAACTCGGACTTTTTTGTAAGCAGCTTCGCACCTCAAATGCACTCAAGAGGAAAGAGTACCTCTATTTCGGCAATCTCCCCAGGTGGAAATACCATAAAACTTATTAATGTCCCGAATTACAATTACAACTGGCAGATGAACTACAACCTAAAAGAACTCGCCTCATTTCCGGCAGGAACCTATTTTTTCTCCGAAACAATCTATGACAATTCCTATTCAAATCCATTTAATATAAAACCAGAAATTGACGTTGTGACTGGCCAGACAAGTGAAAATGAAATTCTTAGCCATTACATTAGAATAATGATAGAAAATTAGATTTCACCTACAAATACGCCCGTTCTCAATTTTTCGGGGCTTCACCGTTTAAGGTAGGTCACCTCACACGCGGATCGCTTTCGAATACATACCCAGTTCACCACAGCGAAAGTAGTGTCCTTATGAGCATCGTGTTATGGATTATATCAAGCGATTGTGATCCAAAATCGGACTCCCTCTTCGCAAGTCACAGCTCTGCTGCTTTACTCACGACAACTACTGAAACCAAACCACGATGCGCGCTCTTTTCACTCTCCTGCTTTCAACCTTCCCGCTGGCACTAACCGCCCAGCCCACCGCACTCGAAATCAAAGGCGTTTCCGGTGAATGCATCCCCGTGTATGCATCTATAACCAACCATCTGCAGCTCTACAAAATGCCGGATTTGCGCTCCGTTCAAGTCAACATTCCGTACCGGAAAGGATAGAGAATTCCCGCACCAAAAAGCGAGGATTTAACGCGGGTTTTGGTGAGATCCGAGTTCGAGGCGATCAATGTCAGACCGAAGTAGATCCGCGCCTAGGACATTTCGAACTGATTCGTGCGCCAAAGGTGCAGATTTGGTTCAAGATATTTTTCAGAGATGGTAGCTCTCCCGGTTGGTTACTACATGATGGCACGCAGATGCGGGTAGCGGACGTTCGATGCTAACAGGCTCAGCGATCAGAGCTATAATTCCTCGCCAAGTGCTCAACAACACCCCGCTACCTTCCAAGGCGCAAAAAATGAGTTCCGACAAAATGCATCAACCCAATAACCCTCTGCATGGGCTCACTCTCGAAAACGTGGTCGTGAGACTTGTTGAGCACTACGGTTGGGATCAGCTCGCTCTCAGAATCAGTATCAACTGTTTCAAAAATGATC
>JAUSMU010000096.1 GCA_030645995.1 Gammaproteobacteria bacterium
CGCACTCATGTCAGCCTCAGCAGCCTGCCGGGTTAGATAAGGCCCGGAGATGTTCACCTGCAACGTCGGTTCATTGGGCGCCGTAGCGACAATGTAAAAATTTTCTGCGTTCATTGCTTCTAATGTGCTGATCGCGACGGGGTTCAGGGCTTGTTCCGTCGGGTGTGGCAGTCTCCATATGAGGGGCCACGGGATCAGTTGCTTTCTCCTTCGAAATTGAGAACGGGATTGTGCCTGTTTTCTTACCCGCTTGAGCCTAAATAGTTTGTCTGCTGGAGATCATGGGTCGACCCGACGAGGGCGCTGATCCTTAAATATCTCCTTGACATAGCCTGCATTATCCTGCTTTCAACTGGATGTTGATAGCCCTAAATGGGGAAGAAAGTACGGGAAGCTGTAATTTAGTGGGCTCTGGCATAAAATCGGCGCCGTGCAGGTCTTTTTGGCAAATCCCTATTTCTTCATTTGCGAGTGCTTCATGCTTGATACACGCCCTCTCCTGATTCAAACCGATGCCGATCCCATTGTGACTTCGGATTTTCCCCGGTTGCGGCGCAGCGCGGTGACGACTCTGCAGGTGAATCTCGGCTATCTGTGCAACCTCAGCTGTACCCACTGCCACGTCAACGCCGGGCCAAAACGCACGGAACTGATGGATGCCGCGACAGTGGAGCTGGTGCTGGACTACCTGCGTCTGCATAACATCCGCACGCTGGACCTGACCGGCGGCGCCCCGGAGATGAATCCGCATTTCCGCCATCTGGTGACGCAGGCGCGTCAGCTGGGGGTTGAGGTCATCGATCGCTGCAACTTGACGATTCTGGGCGAGCCCGGCTATGAAGACATGGCGGATTTTCTGGCGCAGCAGCAGGCGGTGATCACCGCCTCGTTGCCATGCTATCTGGAGCAGAATGTCGAGAAGCAGCGCGGCAAGGGCGTCTATGGCGAGAGCATTCGCGCGCTCAAGCGTCTCAACGCGCTGGGCTATGGGCGCGACCCGGCGCTGCAGCTGAATCTGGTCTACAACCCCGACGGCCTGAGCCTGCCACCCGCTCAGGACGGGTTGGAGGCGACCTACAAGCGTGAGCTGTTCACCACCCATAGCGTTGTCTTCAATCAGTTGTTCACGATTACCAACATGCCCATCAGCCGCTTCGGCGGGATGTTGCTGGCCAAGGGCTGGTATCAGAAATATATGGATATCCTGCGCCACAACTATTCGGCGGCGAACCTGGCGACGGTGATGTGCAGGACGCTGATCAGCGTCGACTATCAGGGTTTTGTCTACGATTGCGACTTCAACCAGATGCTGCAGTTGCCGCTGATTGTCAGCGACCGCGCGCCACGTCCACACCTGGCGGACATCTTGCGGCAGGATCTTGCCGGTAACCCCATCGCCACTGCAGACCATTGCTACGGCTGCACGGCCGGGCAGGGCAGCAGCTGTGGCGGCGCGCTCAGTGACTGATTCCCGGAAACGCATCAGCATCATTATCCCCGTGTTGAATGAAGAGGACGCTCTGCGGCGTCATCTCCCCTTGCTGCACCCTGTGGGAGCGGGCCTTGCCCGCGATGGCGCGCTGGAAAAACATCGCGGGCAAGGCCCGCTCCCACAGGACGATCTGCAGGCACAAGGCGATTTGCAGGCACAGGGGCGTTATGAGGTCATCGTCGTCGATGGCGGCAGCCGTGACGGGAGTCGGGTGGCCTGCGAGGGGCTGGTCGACCACTTCATCACCAGCGCGCCGGGCCGTGCACGACAGATGAATGCCGGGGCGACGGTGGCCAGCGGCGAGATCCTGCTGTTCCTGCATATCGATACGCTGCTTCCCGACGACGCGCTGCCGCTGATTCAGGAGCAGTTCTCCCGTCTCACCGCGTTGTGGGGCCGCTTCGACGTGCGTCTGAGCGGTATGCGCCCGGCGTTTCGCTGCATCGAGTACTTCATGAATCTGCGCTCCCGCGTCTCCGGTGTGGCCACCGGTGATCAGGCGATCTTCGTGCGCCGGAGCGTATTCGAGCGAGTCGGTGGTTTTCCCGATCTGCCTCTGATGGAGGATGTGGCGCTCAGCAAGACATTGCGCCGTCTCGCGCCACCCGTCTGCCTGCGCGCCAGGGTCGTTACTTCCAGCCGACGCTGGGAGCAGCATGGCGTGGCGCGCACTGTGTTGCTCATGTGGTGGTTGCGATTGCTGTATGTACTGGGGGTTTCGCCCGCCACGCTACACGCCAGGTACTACAAAAAAATATAAAAAATAGTACAAGAAGAAAATTAACTAAGTGAAGCATTCATTTGAATATTAAAGATAAAGAAGAATACGAATTCTCCTCGTCTGTGCTCGCGGTGTTCGCCAAAGAGCCTCGCCTGGGTGAGGTGAAGACGCGTCTGCAGCCCCTGCTGGGAGCTGAGCGGGCCCTGACGTTGCACGAGGCGCTGATCCGTTACGTGTTCGGCAACCTGCAGAGCGCGCGGCTGTGTCCTGCCGAGCTATGGGTGGCGTCGTCGCCTTTCTCATCAGTTAATCAAGATGTTCATGAAGTATTTCTATCGCTTTGTAATGAAAGGAATATTCATCTTCAGGCTGGCACAAATCTTGGAACCCGCATGCGGCATGCCGTCGAGCACGCCTGGTCCCGTGCCGAGAGCGTGATCCTGGTGGGCGCGGACTGCCCGTCGGTGGATGCGTCGTATCTGCGCCAGGCGCTGACGCTGTTGGAAGGCGGCGAATCGGTGGTGATCGGCCCCGCAGACGATGGCGGTTATGTGCTGCTGGGGTTTCGAAAGGGGTCTTGCAACGCGGCGCTGTGCGACGCCCTCTTCGGAGCAGCCGCGAGTGGCACTGGGCTACTTGGTGGTCTGCCAGCTGAGGTGCCTGACGAGTTGCCCTGGGGAACCGAGCGTGTGCTAGACGTGACCCGCGACAGACTGCGTCGGGCCGAGCTGACGTGGGTTGAACTGGCTCCCCGCTGGGACGTTGATCGTCCGGAAGATTTGCCTCGCCTGGCGACGCTGCGGCCGCCATTTCCAGTCATTTGATGGCTGGTATCACGCCATGCCCTCACGCTGCAAGAAGGTGACGAAGCGGCTGATGATCAGCTGGGTCGGGCGTTGCAGGTCGGCGAAGCGGCAGCCACAAATAGTCAGGTCGCGCGCCTTGTTGTATTCGTAATAGACAATCTCCGCACGGCACTCCAGATTCTGTTCCTGCGCCTGAATGCGAATCACAGCGTTGAAGCGCTCATTGGCTAGCAGCTCCGGGGCGATCTCGCCGGGGAAGGACACGCGGATGCCGGTCGCCGACATATTGATGATCTTGCCGTGCAGGCCTTCTTCGCGCTCGTCGTTGTTGTAGGTGGCCACTGCCATCATGCTGCCGGGCACCATGGCCCGAAAGGCATCGCGGCGCTGCAGATACAGAAGCTTGGGCGGGAAGGGGATCAGGTAGTAGAGGCCGGAATCGTCGCTGAGCGTGCGCAAAGACTTTAGATCCTTGGCGTGCACCTTGATACCGTTGATGCTGGCGCGAATGCTGAAAGCAGTACCTTCTTCGACCTTGCGGTGTCCGTCGCGCGGGGTGACCTCGTCGAGCAGGAACACACGCTCCTTCAGATTGGCCTCCAGCACCATCGTGTTATAGAGCTGCGCGCCGTTATCAAACTGCACGTTAACGCTGCTGCGCTCCGTTTGAAGTGCGCGCAGTACGCCGAATATGTCGCCCGCACTTTGGTAATAGCGGTCCTGGCTGTCGTTATTCGCCATGTGTGCTTCTGGTCGTTGTCAGGCCTTTGCCAAGGCTCTTGTTTCGCTGGTCTTGTTGGTGCTGCCGGCGCTGGTGTAGAGGCTGGATTGTGTCCCCTTGCCGCGCAGTATGTCCAGCACGTGTCGAGTATTCAGCCTGCTGCGATGCACAATGGCGCCGTTGATGTTGGTCAGGGCTGCACATTGGGCAATCTGTTCCCGCAGTTGATCGTACAGGGTGACGCCGCGCGGGGATTCCGAGCAGAACCGCCGCATACCCTTGTTGTCCGCCGGATAGCCGTGTTGTACCAGCAAATTGCGACGGGCCTCGTCGTTCTGTTCGATGGCCGCCAGCACCTCTGCCTTTTCGATCAAGGTTCTGCTGAGTGCGCCGATATCCCTGCTCTCAAGCTGTGTACGTTCGGCGCGCAGCAAGTTCTCAAGGACGGCGGTGTTTTGCAAGTCTTTTTCCAGCAATTCGTGCAAGGTCAAATCAGCCATGGTTCACTCCAGTGCCGAGTATTATTGGCGGCAGTGAAAACGCAAAGACAGGACTCCAGCCAGAGGCATTGAGTCCTGTCGGTCAATCTGGCGATCTGATTTTCAGGCAGATGCCAGCGGCGCTGCCGAACTGCAGGTCTGGCGAACCAGGCGAGCGAATTCAGTCAGCTGTCCAGAGCGGGGTTCCTGTTCAGAACTCCGCTTCGAATCCGAGAATCTTGTCAGCGATTCGGTCGGGATTGATCTGGTACTGGCCGTTGGCGATCTGGGTGCGGAGCTCGGTCACCCGGACCTTGTCCACATCGGGGAGTTGGCTGATATGAGCCTCAAGACCTTGCAAATCAATCGCCTGCGAGCTGATGTGCACGGTATCACTGCTGCCGGACACTGACGCTCTGTGCGAACTTGCCGAGCTGATGGAGACGGGCGAAGCGCCGTTCGTACCAGCCGTGCGGTTCTCGTTCGGAGTCGGTGTTGCGTTGCTGCCAATAGTGCTTACAGTCATGACATTTACCTTGATTTACTGGGTATTTTAAGCGTTCGAGCTGCTTACCCTGATGTTTACGACCAATAACAAAAAAACTTTAGTAAAACCCTGTCAAAAAACGCTGGTTTTTTGACGCATTGCTGAAAACTGTGATTTAGCTCTAAAAAACCACGTCCGCCTGCCCCGGTCCCGTCACCACCGCGCGGACCACGATATCCGAATTACTGTTACGCACCGGTATCTGGGCACCCAGCTCGCCGTTCTGCATCGCGACGCCCTGCTGTCGGATGGTCACCGTGCCGGACTTCGCGCTCATCACCACCGTGTCGCCTCGTTTGATGAGCAAAGGCGGGGCCAAAGCTTCGCGGCCGATGACTGTATTGGCGGGCAGGGCGCGTTTCACCTCCATGCCGATCGCCAGTGTGCTGTCCTGCAGATAGGACTGCCGCAGTGTCGACAGATCGGCCTCTGCCAGCTCGACATCGGTGGCGCCAACCACGTCACCACGGGCTAACGGCCGCGTGCTCATCAGTACTGGGGCAAAGACCCGTACCAGCACCGGCACGTATTTCGACCAGGGCGTGCTGCCCTGACACTCCACTCGCACATTCACCCGCCCGACGGCGGCCTGATTCTGCCCACTCTGCTGGCCAAGCTGTGTCTGCAGAGGCAGGTCACAGGCCGGAATAGGCAGGCGTGGATCGATACTGCTGACCACTATTTCGACGCGCCGCTCGGCGGTCGAAGGACCATGGAAGTCTTCGATAAAACTCTGCACTGCCTCGCGAATCTGCTGATGCCCGCTGGCGCCGCCGGGCTGCGCCTGGGCGCCTCCAAGGCTGGCCGTCAGGATGCCGACCGTCAGTGCGGCCTTCGCCAGCTTGCTTGCAAGGCGCAGCGGCAGGTGGTCCGTTTCGCAGCCCCACAGACCGCCCCACGCGTGGCGTTGCTCACGCCGAATGGTTGGCTGGATGTGACCTGGGGGTAAAGCGCTGCTCATTGCTGCCGACTCTCTATCTATTAACTTGAAGCTAGTAACTGCAAGCTGATTATTACGGGTGGCCTGTACGCCTGATGATCACGGCACTGTTTAGTCAATTTTCCAGCGCGGGCGTGTCTCCGGGCTGTCTCTGACGAGTAACAAAGCAATATGCATGCCGTTTTGCGGCGACAGAGGATGGATTTATTTACCGCCAGCACTTCAGAAATGTTACGACGAAGACGATAAATTGATCAGACCCCGGGAGTCTCCAGATTCCTTCAATCAACAACATGATGCGGAGATCGACATGGCTGGCTTAATGGAGTCAGTAAACCAGCGGACCCAACTGGTCGGGCAGAACCGACTGGAGTTGCTGCTGTTCAAGCTGGCGAGCAATCAGGTGTACGGGATCAACGTGTTCAAGGTCAAGGAGGTGCTGCAGTGTCCGCGCCTGACCGTGCTGCCGCGCAGCAGCTCCGTGGTGCGTGGTGTGGCCCATATTCGCGGGCGGACCATCTCCGTGCTGGATCTGAGTATCGCCACCGGACATCGTCCGCTTGCCAATGTGGATGATGGTTTTATCATCATCACCGAGTACAACGACGTGACCCAGGGCTTCCTGGTCAGCTCGGTGGAGCGCATTGTCAACATGAACTGGGAAGCGATTCATCCGCCACCCAAGGGATCCGGCAAGGACAACTACCTGACGGCAGTGACGCAGGTAGAAAATCGTCTGGTAGAGATACTGGACGTGGAGCGGATTCTGGCGGAAGTGTCGCCGCCGCCCCGGGACCTGAGTGCGGAGATCATTCAGGACAGCAGGACGATGCAGGCCGAGACTGTGCCGCAGCACGTGCTGATCGTTGACGATTCCAGCGTGGCCCGCAATCAGGTGCGCCGTTGCTGTGAGGCGGTAGGGGTGCAGACCACGCTCCTCAATGATGGCCGCCAGGCGCACAACCACCTGCTCGACATGCTGGAGGAGGGACGTGACCCTCTTGAGCATTACTCGCTCATCATCTCCGATATCGAAATGCCGGAGATGGACGGTTACACGTTGACGGCGTCGATTCGTGCCAACCCGCGTCTGGCGGGCATGCATGTGTTGCTGCACACGTCGTTGAGCGGTGTTTTCAACCGGGCAATGGTGGAAAAGGTAGGTGCGAATGATTTCCTCGCCAAGTTCCATCCCGATGAACTGGCTCTGCGCGTATTGGCGCAAATCAGCAAACGGTCGCAGGTTGCGCTCCAAGGTTAGTTGGTATGAAAGGCTATGGCATATTCGACTGAAGACGGTTTCCAGATTACGCAGGAGGACTACCAGCAGTTTCAGGTATTTCTACAGGATGCCTGCGGCATTGTGTTGGGCGACAACAAGCAGTATCTGGTGGCTAATCGCATGCGCAGGATTCTGGATGAGTTGCAGATCAACTCGCTCGGCCTGCTGGTGCAGCGCATCGGGCAGAGCCCTCGCAGCGGTCTGAAAGAAAGCGTCATCAACGCGATGACCACCAACGAGACCTTTTGGTTTCGTGATGCGCTCCCGTTCGATGCCCTGCGCGACGTGATCCTGCCGCAACTACTGGCGGATGGCGTGCCGGAGCCTTTGCGGCTGTGGTCTGCCGCCTGTTCCTCCGGACAGGAGCCCTACTCCCTGAGCATGATCATCGAGGAGTTCAAGCGCAAATATCCTGCGACGTTGCGGCGCGAGCCGAGTATCGTCGCAACCGACATCTCGTCTGCCGTGCTCAATGCCGCTCGTCAGGGCTGCTATGACCGACTGAGTCTCCGCCGTGGGCTGAGCGATGGCCGTCTGGCGCAGTTCTTCGACGAGAACGCTGACCGGCGCTATAGCATCAAGCCCGCGATTGCCGCCCGGGTGGACTTCCGGTTTTTGAACCTGCTCGACAGCTTCGCCGTGCTGGGCACCTTCGATGTGGTGTTCTGCCGCAACGTACTCATCTATTTCTCTGCCGCGCGCAAGCAGGACATCCTGCGCCGCATCCGCGCGACCTTGCGGCCGGGAGGATGCCTGGTGCTTGGCGCTTCTGAATCACTTCCTATCGACCTGAAGTCTCTCTACCAGATCGAGCGTGCTGACAATGGTTCCACTTTCTATCGGGCAAGCTGACCTTTTTCAGCTGACTCGTCGCATCTGACCGGCGCCCGCTGGCCCTGTGCTGCCACCTTGCCGCCCATAGCGGAAAGGCCTTGCCGATTGCCTCTGCGATTTCCTTTTGAAGTGCTTCGTAAAAACTTAACCATTTGAAATAGAAGACTAATTTTAATTGGCATAAGTATTGCTCCTTCCCGTTCACAACCAAGACGGGACCATGTACGGACCAAGTACGGAGCAAGACCATGACCATCAACTTCAGCAACGCCCTCGGTGTTCACGAACAGGCCCTCCTGTTGCGCGATCAGCGCTCCACGATTCTGGCCAGCAATATCGCCAACACGGACACCCCAGGCTACAAGGCACGTGATTTCGACTTCGCCAGCGTGCTGCGCGATCGTATGGGAATGGGGGCCGAGGAGGGTGTGGCAGGCAGCGGCTCCGCTCCACGGCTGGCGCTGCAGACCAGCAGCGCAGGCCACATCAGCAACACCGTCTCCACGTTCTCCGACGACAACCTCCTGTATCGCACCCCCGCGCAGCCCTCTCTGGACGGCAATACCGTGGACGAGCAGCTCGAAAATGCTGCTTTCGCCCGCAACGCGCTGGAGCATCAGGCCAGTTTCCAGTTTCTCAACGGCAAGTTCACCGGCTTGATCAAAGCCCTGCGAGGAGAGTAATCCCATGAGTCTGATGAGCATCTTCGATATTTCCGGTTCCGCCATGAGTGCCCAGAGCGTTCGTCTGAACGCCACCGCCAGCAACATGGCCAATGCCAACAGCGCCGCTGGCAGTGCCGATGCGGTGTACAAAGCCCGCTACCCGGTGTTCTCCGCCGTGCAGTCGGCGCTGGCCGGTGGCGGTGCCGTCGATCCTTTTGCCATGCAGGCGGCCGACAGCGGCAAAGGCGTGCAGGTGCTGGGCATGATGGAGTCTGAGCTGCCTCTGCAGCCGCGCTACGAGCCGGAGCACCCGCTGGCCGACGCCGATGGCTATGTGTTCTACCCCAACGTCAACGTGGTGGAAGAGATGACCAACATGATCTCGTCATCGCGCTCTTTCCAGGCCAACGTCGATGTCATGAGCGCCGCCCGCACGATGATGCAGCGCGTACTGTCACTGGGACAAATGTAAAAAAAATACCGCAAGAAAGACCGGGCCGACAGGAGGCCACTATGAGTGAAATTGGTGACAACAGCGCGTTGAGTAAAGTCCTGGCGGACTACTCTCTTGCCGATCGTGGCAAGGAGGCGGTCAAGAACAACGACATGGGGCGCAGCGAGTTTCTCAAGCTGCTGGTCGCGCAACTGGAGAATCAAGACCCTACCAAACCACAGGAGAATGGCGAGTTCGTTTCCCAGCTCGCCCAATTCTCGTCCCTGGAAGAGCAGCAGAAGATGTCGACCAGCTTCAGCGACTTCTCGACCTCGTTCCAGTCGACGCAGCATCTGCAGGCCACGTCCCTGGTTGGGCGTCCCGTGCATGTGCTGAGCGATGTCACCGCCTTGACAGAGACGGGCGGAGTCAGCGTGATCGCCGACATTCCGCAAGCCACCGGGCACGCGCAACTCAATGTCTTCAACAGCAGCGGTTCGAAGGTGGACAGCTTCGAGCTCGGACCGCAGCCCGAGGGGCGTGCGGAGTTCCTGTGGACTGGCTTCGATGCCAACGACCAGCGCTTCCCGCCGGGAATGTACTCCTTCAGCGTGGAAGTGCCCGAGGATGGCAAGAGCAAAGCACTGCCGATTTTCCTGAGCGCCAACGTCAACAGCGTCACCATCGAGCCTGGTGGTGGCCTGACGCTGAATCTGGCAGGCGTCGGCCCGACGCCACTCGCCGATGTCGTTCAGATTAACTAAATACTATTTTTTCAAATAGATAAACGATAAATGTTAAGTATCACGTAATGAATAATTTAATGACTTTCAATCTCGAGTGGATGAGGTGACAACATGAGTTTCAACATTGGTTTGAGCGCCCTGAATGCGGCGCAGGAAGAGATTGCGGTAACCGGTAACAACATCGCCAACGCCAGTACCAATGGCTTCAAGTCGTCCCGCGCGGAGTTTGCCGACGTTTATGCGGCGACGGTGGGCGGTGGCGGCTCCCGACAGCAGGGCGGCGGTGTGGGTCTGCAGGAGATTGCCCAGAACTTCGCCCAAGGCAACATTTCATTCACCGACAATACCCTGGACCTGGCAATCAACGGCGGCGGCTTCTTCATCCTGCGTGGTGAGTCTGGCAACGTCTTCAGTCGGGCTGGCGCGTTTGGCACCGATCACAACGGCAACATTGTCAACAGTATGGGCGAGAAGCTGCAAGGATTTGCCGCTACCTCGGAGGGCAAGGCGGCCGGTGGCGGACCCTTGAGCGATCTGGTGGTGACCACCGGCTCCATTCCCCCACAGGCGACAACACTGGTGGCGAGTGCCATCAACCTCGATGCGGCGGCAGCACCTTCGTCCATCATCGGCAGCAAGGTGATCTCCAACGGTGGTGTCTCGGGCGTGCCCCAGCTTGGTGTCCGCATCGCCCGTGAGGCGGAGATTGCCGGCAAGATTTCCACTACCGGTACAGACTTCTCCGGCACCACCGCCGCGCGCACCGTTGGTAGCGTCAATATTCAGAACGGTCTGGATTTCGACACCGCCGGTGGCGCGCAGGGCTTCTCTATCAGCGTCAACGGCGGCCCCTACATCGCCATCGATCTGAGCAGTCTGGACACCACCACCGCCGATGAAGTGCGGGACCATGTGCAGGCACAACTGGATGCGGCGCCCGGTCTGGCCTCTCCGGACAATGTGCTGGTCACCGTCGAGAACAACCGGCTGATTCTGACCACTGCCGCTGAAGGCGACTCCGCACGCATCAACATCAATGCGGTTCAAGGGTTGGCGTCCAACATCGTGGCCGCGACCGACGTACATGGCAAGACCGCGCCGCCCACAGGGTTGACCATCACGCTTGATGGCGTCAGCCGTGACATCGTCATTGAAGGCGATTTCAGCAACACCGGGGCGGCGGCACTGGCCCTGGGTGGCGGTGCCGGTTCCGGCAATGAGGCCCTGGAAGACTTCATTCAAGGCGAAATCAACTCCAGCGCCGGGCTGCTGGGCAAGATCGATGTGTCGATCGACAATCTGGGCAACTTCAATTTCAAGACGACCACCCCCGGCAATCAGAACCTGACCATCGATCCAATCGTGACTGCGGCGGGCAGCGTCAATTTCAATCAGATTGTCGAGTTCTCCACCTCGCGTCGCACCGGGTCCCTGGATCTGGACAACCTCAATTTCCTTGACCCCAATTTCACCAGATTCAACCTCTCCGTGGGGGATGAGACGCTGCAGATCGAACTGGAAGAAGATTACCGTGCTGCAGGCGGAGCAGCGGCCAACCTGGGTGAATACTCAGACTCTGGTCTAGAGGCCCTGGAAGACGAGATTCAGAGTCAGATCAACCAGTCGTCACTCCCCGGCGCCGTGAAGGTGTCGATCGCGGCCAACGGTCAGTTCGTCTTCGAGATTACCGATTCATCCGAGCATGCGTTGAAGGTGGAGTCCGATAGTCTGCCCCCAACCTCCCAAGGCGGTCTGGATGTCAGCAACGGGTACGACTTCGCCACCACGCCTTACACCTTTACGGTCTCCT
>JAUSMU010000110.1 GCA_030645995.1 Gammaproteobacteria bacterium
TGCAGGTAACGCAGCATGTGGTCATCGCAATAGGTCTGGGTGTCGAGCACCAGCCGGTCCTGCAGCAGCAGTAACTGGTGCAGCAGGAACATCAGCAGCATGCTGGTCACCAGCGCCACGAAGGTAGAGTTGAAGGCCACCCCCAGGCTGACGGTGACGGCCATGATGTCGCCGGTGACGGCCTGATGGGCCTGACTCAGGGCCGCGCCGATGCCGCGCACTGTGCCGATGAAGCCGATGGAAGGGATAGCCCAGGCGATATAGCGGATGATGCTCAGCTCACTCTCCATCCGGTCGGACTCCCCGGTGCAGATATCCTTGACGGTGGTGGAGACGTCCTGAATGCTGCGTGTACTGCCGAACCGGTGCAGCCCCGCCAGCACTGCACGTGGCAGAAGGAAGCCGCGCTCCTCGTCGGGCAGCGCCTGCACCGGGCGGGCATACTGCCGCGCATCCTCGGGCAGGATGCTGGTGCCTTCGGACACTTGCAGCAACTCGCGGTCGAGCAGCGCCCGCTCCTGCAGCACGCGGCGCGTCTTCATGCCGATGATCGCCAGCGCCCAGAACATGAGAATGATGCAGGTCTCCTGCTCCATGTCCTTCAGGATCACATACAGGGAGCGCTCGGCCACATAACTGCTGTCCGTGGCCTGCATGGCCTCCTGTTGCTGCATAATGAAGTCCGCGTTCGGCAGAATCACGGCGACATAGACGGTATGCACCACGATCACGCAGATGATGAGCGCAAAGACCTGATAGATGACTTCGGAGAGGTAATTCTGTTTCATGCTCAACCCTTGGCTGTGTTGGTGGTCTGCTCTAAGTACTGATCGTTAACGCGGTTCAGATATCCACCGGGAACGAGGCTCCGAGATCCTGGGACAACTGCTCGCGGGGAATGAAGCGGCCCGGCGACGCGCCCGTGGGCACCTGCCCATCCTGCGCGACCGCTTTCGGGTCGGGCTCTTCTTCAACTTCGGCTTCAACTTCGGCTTCAACTTCAACCTCGACCCCTGCGGCAGCATCGCCTTGCGGCGCGGCTCCGGCCTGCTGGCCCTGCGCCGCAGCGGCAGAATCTGTGCTTTGATCGGCGGCCTGACCCGTCTGTGCCTGCGCCGTCAGCGCGAATGCAGCGCCGAGCGCGGTCATCGCAAATAGTCGCACCAGCCATGCCATCAATGGGCGTTGCATCGTCTCATTCCTCCAGATAGCGCGCGATCCTGAAGCCCAGGTCGTTGCGCGCGGTGTCGCTGAAATCACGATAAGAGAGGCGCAACTCGGTAATGCTGCTGTGCGCCCAGCTCGAACCCTTGATGGTGTGGTAGGCGCCGGACTGCGGGCCTGCCGGATCAACCTCTACGTTAGTGCTCAAGCTGAGCAGTGTGCCGTAATAATCGTGCACCCACTCCGAGACATTGCCCGCCATGTCATACATGCCTCGGCTGTTGACGGGGAACTGGCCTGTCGGCGCAGTACCGAGGAAGGTGTCGTCATAACCGACGAGGAACTGACCCATGAAGGAGCTGACAGAGACATCGGCGAAATTGCCCGCTCCGGCTGGTGGCGGCAGCTGCTCGCCCCACGGGTAACGCAGGGTGTTGCCATTGCCATCGGTTCTGGCCGCCCATTCCCATTCTGCCTCGGTGGGCAGACGGTAGCCGGTCGACTCTGGATCGAAGCCCGTCACCTGGCCATCCTGCACCTGATAGAACAGCGGTAAACCCTCCTGCCCGCTCAGCCAGTTGCAGAACAGCGCGGCATCCAGCCAGCTGACCTGCACGACCGGTTGATTGTCGAGATCGAGAGTCCGTCCTTCCAGTACGCCCGAGGAGTGGTCAGCCTTGAAGCGCTTGTATTGGGCATTGGTGACCTCTTGTGGCGACAAATAGAAAGGCCGCTCCAGACGCACCTCACGCAGATCCTCGTTGGCACGGCGCCCGGCCTCGCGGCGCGACGCCCCCATGGTGAACTGGCCGGGGTAGAGCAAGGTCAGGGACTGACCGGCCGCCGTGGTAATGACCGGACGGATGGCCTCCAGACGCGCTTCCTCCAGCGACTTCAGCGTGACACGCAGCTCCTGCTCCAGTCCTGGCCTGGATGTAAAGCTGGTGGTGTAAGGCACATAACCCTCCTGGCGGATTTCGATCACCTGACTGGCGGCGAGCAGTTCCAGGCGCTGGTTAGCAGCACCCTTCGGCGCGCCGTCGACGAAGAGCTGGGCATCGGCGGGCTCAGCAACAATGGTGACGACCGAGGTGATGGGGATCAGCGGGATATTGATGTCCTGCTCCTCGTCGGGGCGGGTCTCGATCGTCCTGGTAGTCTCGTCGAAACCGCTCTTGAACAGAGAAATCTCATGGCTGCGGCCCGGCGGCAGCGCGACTTCGACGGGAGTCTGGCCCCGGAACTGACCATTGATGGTGACGTTGGCGCCACTGGGCTGAGAGCGGATAAACACCAGACCGTCGGCACGTTCCAGCGCCACGATGGGCAGCTCGGTGGTCTGCCCGGCAACCACTTCCAAACTCTCCTGCCAGGCCTTGTGGCCGACAAGCTTGAGAGTGACCTCGTGGTCGCCTTGTAGAATCTCCGCACGGTAGGGGGTGGTGCCCAGCACCTGGCCGTCGATCAGCACCTCGGCACCCGCCGGTGTAGTGCTGAAACTGAACTCACCCCAGGCCTGTTGCAGCTGGGTACTGAAAGGATTGAGAGCGGAACGGCCCTCCACCTTGATGCTCTGAGAGTTAGGAAGGTAGCGGTCGGCGGCAATTGTGAGTGTGTACTCGCCCGGCTCTATCGCCATATCCCGCAGGGGGGTGCGGCCGATTTCAGCGCCGTCGAGCTGCACCACGGCACCACTGAGGGCACCGGAGACGCCTAGCGCTTCGACGCTGACGATCCCGGGCAGCTCACGCAGCGCGAACGGATGATTCTGGGCCTGTTGGGCACCAACGCTGAGCGTCACCGGCTCGTCGTGGTAGCCCTCGTTGCGCAGCAGCACGGGGTAATCCCCCGGCAGCATCAGATAACGCTGGCCGATCTGCAGGCTGAAACCAGACTGGATCTCGACGCTGGCCGTCAGGGGCGTCACTTCGAGATAGACAGAGCGGGCACTGAGAATGAACCAGCCCGACACTCCGGCCAATAGCAGGAAGCCCGCGACCAGAATGTGCGGCCAGCGCAGACGAAAGCCGACGCGTTTCTGATGAGGATCCGGCGGCGAAAAATCGATGGGAACGATGGGGTCGGCGGCATCACCGGCGACCTGCGGATGGGCACTGCTTTGATGATATTCCTGCATGAGCTAGCGCCTGTTGACTGCGACGACTTCTTCGGTACACGCGATGGTCACCGGCGTACTGCGACCATCGAAGCCCACCTCGAACTCCGCCCGCACATCACGATACCCCGGACGGGTACCCACGGCCACATAATTACCAGGCTTGAGCATCAGCTCGTGGGTCTCGAAATGCCCCAGTACACCCACCTGATACAGCGTGACTTCGGTGAGGTTGTCCGATACCAGCTGCACCTGTGCCGGTACCTGCGCCTTGTCCAGCAATGTTTCGACTTCGGCCAGTTGCTGCTGCAGACGCGGGCCGGGATTCTCCAGCCCACGGCCGGTGTAATAGACCTGCACGGCCTGTTCGTGCACGGCGGCGTCGGCGAGTCTGGCGGGCTGCTCGATGGCACTCTGCAGGAGTTTGTCCAGCTGCAGGCGTTTTTGCGCGTAGTCCCGACCCTGCTGTGCGAACACGAGGTTCGAATCGATGACCAGCGCGGCGTCGTATTCCGCCACAGCTGACTCCCATTGCTCGTTGGATTCGAAGACACGGGCGCTGTTCTGGTGTGTGGTGATCTGGTCAACGGCGAGCTGGTCGCGGGTCTGGGTGATGGCTTCCAGGGCCTGTTGCGATCCGGGGCGCATCGCCAGCGCACGCTCGAAGGCGGCGATGGCGGCGTCAGAGTCGCCCGTCTGCAAGGCTGCGAAACCTTCTGACATCACGGAGGTGAAGGCATTGTCGGCGAGCTGACTGCGGACCTGAGTGAGCTGCGCGCGGGCGCCGACATGGAGAGGATCGAGGTTCACGGCTTGCTGCAGCTGGGTCTCGGCTGTGCTGAGGTCGCCACGCGCGATCAGCGCTGCGGACTCGTCGAGCAACAGTGTCACCTGCTCCAGCGTCATCGCCCGCGCCAGCCCTGCCTGTGCGTCGGCATCCTGCGGGCGCAGTGTCAGCGCACGGGTGAAATTCTCGTTCGCCAGCACGGCATCGCCCTCCGCCAGCGCTGCATTACCAGCCGCCAGTGCTTCGCTGAACACTGTCGGCACTGAATCCACCAAGGCTGCCAGCGCGGCATCACTCAAGCGGTATTGCTCCGTGGCCTGACCGAAGTCCTGCGTACGGTAGGCTTCGTCGCCCAGACGCGCCAAGGACAGCGCGGCCTGATAGTCCTCTTCGGCCCAGGCGCTGACACTCAGCAGCTCCAGTTCGCTCTGACGGTCCAGCAGGCTGGCGAGCACATCCTGAGCCTCGGCGCGCTGCCGGGCTTTCTGTGCTTCTTCGAAAGGGGAAATCGGGTTGCCAATGGGAGCAGCGACAGCCCCTGCAGGCATGACAGGCGCGGTGCTTTCCGCACGAGGCGTAAAGGGCAGTTCGTATCGCTCCACCACGCCGGGCAGCACGAAAATGACGGCGAGCGCGAGCAGCGTCGAGACGGCCAGCATCCCCCAGATTACGGGCGAAGGCCCACGCTTGGCGGTTGCTCGCACCACAGGTTTGAATGGCACGCCGGGGACGATGTCCGCGTCGGCGTGCTGGGAGTTGTTCACGTGTTCCATTTCTGACATAGCGCTCGTCTGACCGACCAGGGTTTCAGGCCCGGCTTAAATGTTTCCGGCTTCAGCCTCGTACATCTCTACAAGGATTTCCCGCCATTGGCTGTACTGCTCTTCGACGGTGCCGGTCAGCATCACCGTGCGATCATCCAGGTCGATCATCTTCGGCGCGACTTCTTTCTCCAGCGACTCGCCCAGCTCCTGCAG
>JAUSMU010000129.1 GCA_030645995.1 Gammaproteobacteria bacterium
CAGCGCGTGAGTCTATATTGGGCGTCATTGCAGGTAATCTATAGCACTGCCTGCAGGATTGCCACGAGCACTCGACTAAAGAACAAGCACAACCGAACCAGCACAACAGGACATTCACGATGAAATCCATATCAACAATTGCAGGCGCGTTTGCATTGAGCATAGCTGCGCTGTCTTCTCACTCTCTTGCCCAGGACATCAATCTGCTGCCGGAAGGCCAGACCTTGATTACCTTGTCGGTCACCGAGCGGATCAATGTCGAACAGGACACACTGATCGCGACGCTGCGGATTGAGCGCGAAAATCGCGATGCGGGAACGCTGCAGCGTGAAATCAATGCGGCGATGGCGCAGGCGCTGGAGGAGACCGAGGATGCGACTGACATCAAGGTCTCCACCGGTTACTACTCCGTGTACCAATACAACAATCAGCCGCAGGGCGGGCGCGTCGACAATGTGTGGCGCGGCAGTCAGTCGGTCACGCTGGAGGGGCAGGACGCACAGAAAGTGCTGGAGTTGTCCGGAGTCATCCAGGAGATGGGTTTCGTCATGAGCGAGCTGGGTTATGTGTTGAGCACGCAGCGCGCCGATGAGGTCCGGGACAGCCTGATGGAGAGTGCCATTGCGCGAGCGCGTGCCAACGCCGAACGTGCTGCGCGTGCACTGGGCAAGAGTGATGTCGATATCGCGGTTCTGGATATCGATGCGTCACTGGGATATTCGCAGCCACAGATGATGGTTCGTGCTCTGGAGATGGATGCAATGGCGGAAAAGTCTGAGCCGGTAGCGGAGGCGGGTGAGTCAGAAGTGTCGTTGACGGTGAGGGTGCAGGCCGTCGCTAAATAAAAAGGCCGGAGCGTGTTGCTTCGCTCCGGCCTCGTGGTCCTGCTTAGAATCAGTCCTGACCCTTTAGGGTCTATATCGAGGTATCAGTCCAGACGGCTTGGATAGCCTTCCAGCAGATCCTGGAATGTTTCCAGGAATGCACTGCGGGCTCCGCCTTCATGCATGTACTCACCAGGACTGACGCTGTGGATGCGGCTGATCTCTCCGCCCCAAACCTGCTTGCCACCTGCCCTTTCTCGAATGGCGACGTCGATAGTGGCGATATAGTGTAGCTCGACATTGATCGATTCCATGCGCACGAACGGGTCGATATTCTGAGTCTCGGGATCCAGATTGACGTGTCTGTAGGACAGCGTGACGATGAGGTCGCTGCGCTGATCATTACGGGTCAGACCGCGCTCCTGGAATGCGGCGTCGAACTCGCTCACCATGTAGTCGCGCAGGAAAATAGGCATATCCACTGTTTCAACGCCGAAGGTTGTGTAGCTGTCATAGTTGCCGGGACAGCACAGCGTGAC
>JAUSMU010000136.1 GCA_030645995.1 Gammaproteobacteria bacterium
TACTGTCGCCGATGAAGTGAGTATACTGCATCCCGGTCTAAAAATAACAAAGCCTCAGTAGAGACTTACCTTGGAGGGAAAAAGAATGACAAGAAACATCAAGTACGCGGCAGGAGCCACATTTGCAGTTGCTCTTACAGCACTGGGAGTTAGCCAGTCACAACTGCAGGAACCAGCTGAAGCCGCCAGCTCAATGGTAATGGCGCCAGCGTTTGAAGTTGACCCCTACTGGCCGAAACCATTGCCAAATCAGTGGATTCTTGGCCGAACAATTGGCGTTGACGTTGATGAACGCGACCACGTTTTCATCGTTCACCGAGATCAAGACTCTATGTTTGGGGGCGCCACGGAAATTGGCCTGAAACTCGGCGTGAGCGAATGCTGTACCCCTGCACCTCCCATCATCGAATTTGACCCCGAGGGCAATGTAGTCAACGCATGGGGCGGTCCTGGTGAAGGTTTCACATGGCCTGCCTCAAACCACGGCATAGACGTTGCTCCAAACGGAAACGTATGGATCGGCGGCAATGGTGGCGGCGATTCGCATGTACTGGTCTTTACGGGTGATGGAAAATTTGTCGCCCAGTATGGCGAACCAGGTAATGCTGCGGACAGCACAAGCACCACTCACTTCTCCATGGTAGCAGAACTGACGATCGATGCAGCCGAGAATGAAGTGTATATAGCCGACGGTTATGGCAACAAGCGTGTTGCGGTAATTGACTACAACACTGGTGCTTTCAAGCGCTTCTGGGGTGCATATGGCAATGTCCCTGCAGATGGCCGCGTTGAATATACTCCAGGCGCACCGCTGCCGCAGCAGTTCCGCGGACCTGTACATTGCGCGATCCCAGCGAACGATGGCTTGGTTTATGTGTGTGACCGTGGTACTGACCGCATCCAAGTGTTCCGCAAGGATGGCACTTTCGTGAAGGAAGCTCAGATTGCACCACAGACTCTTAACCAGGGCTCCACTTGGGATATTGACTTCTCCAAAGACGCCGAGCAGAAGTACCTTTATTTGGCTGATGGGCAGAACTTCAAGGTATACATCATTGAACGCGAAACGCTGGAAGTATTGACAAGTTTTGGCCACGGCGGCCGGGGCCCAGGTCAATTCTACGCCCCTCACAGCATCTCCGTGGATTCCGATGGCAGTATCTATACCACTGAAACCTACGAAGGCAAGCGTGTACAGAAGTTTGTTTATCAAGGCATTAAGGAGCTCCCGCGCACCAATCAAGGGGCCCCTTGGCCTGCAGACAAGCTGTAATTGATGGTTTAGTTTCAGCCTAGTGCTTGAACAAAAAAGCCACCGGAGGGATTCCCTACCGGTGGCTTTTTTGTTTCGGAATATTGAATAGAAACTTCGAATAGATTAAGTTTGACTCAGCTCTAGCATCCTTTAAGATGCGCAGCCCAACATATGTAGGAGTATGTATGAAAGTACGTAGTTTCATCCTTGCCGTACCTTTTGTTTGCGTCATCAGTCTTCAAACCGCTGCTGCGGACGATATTGCCATCAACTACGATTATACGCAGACACCTCAGGTGGACTTCAGTAAGATGCCTAAAGGTCCGCTGAAAGTAGCCCCATTTATTGACAAGCGCGCCCTGACTCCCGACGAATCACGTAATATTTCATCCTCTGTAGCAGAACAACCAATTGCCGATATCGTCAATAATGCGCTTGTGCAGGCATTTGAAGCGGGTGGTGCCACGCTGGTGCAAGACGGACAGGTACTCACCCTTGAGGGCGAGTTGACCGAATTGCAGGTAACAGAGAAGGAGGCCGGGGTTGAAGTGACCATCAGGACCCACGTGATTTTAAAGAAAGGCACCCAAACCGTTTTTGACAACGTAATTTTTGGCAGGGCATCAGCATCGCTATTGGATGAGGCAATGAGAGCAACTTTGGACAAACTGGTGAACTCGCTAATCCTTGACGACTATTTTCTGATGGAAGTTATTTGATAAGTAACTTGCCCCCAGCGTTTAATTGCGAGAGCAGGGGGCATCGAAAAAATTCAGAGAATTGGCAGATATTGAACTTCGCTCAAACACAGCGATGTTGGCAGTCCATAAATCAGAATTCGGAACTGCGCTGTGAATATGTGCGAGCTATAAGGAATGGATAAATCGGATACAGACACCCTTAGAATCTAACTGATACAAGAGCGGTACAGCAACAATGGATAGGCGGGGGGAAGCCATACCGTCTTAAGGGCTATCAACGGACTCAAAATGAGAGCCATATAATTCAGGCTTCATAAGACTCTCTTCTTAATATCTAATATCCGGCGCACGTCCTGTCGATTACTGAATCTTGCCAATTAAGTTAGGCGTAGTTTTACCGATGCCACTGTCAGCCAAGCTATCTACCCGTAAGCCATTTCCAGCATCTCCAGAACACCGTTTATCTGGATAATCCAATATATCGCTCCCACAACGATAATGATTATAGAACTATAGAAAGCGGTGAATTCTAATTTACCGAGTTTGGCCTTTCTAAATTTTATTTGATTCTGCATAGCGCAGCCCCCCCCCCCGGCCTTTGCCAAATAGATTTCTTTTCAACACTTTGCAATCAGGAAAAGCCTATCCAACGCCCTGTCGCCGCAACCGTGAACCACAACATTAGTGAAGCTACTGCGACAGTCCTTAGCACCAGCGGGCTTATATCAGAATGCTTGCCTCTCAGTAGAGGGCGCTTAATTGCGAATACGAAGACAATCCCAACAAACAGGCTGAACATCTTCGCCCAAAAAAAAGGATTATGGTACATCCGTATGGCAACAGCCGAAGCCATAAATATACCAGTGGCTAGGATAATCGTCAGTGCCAATTTAAACCACTTATGAGCATTGTCCACCACCACTTCGGATGGCACATCGCGCAAGACTACATTCAATAGCCGTAAATCTGTCACTAATACTGTCCCGCCAATCATTGCCAACGACATTAAATGTAACGATTGCCCGACTGCATATACACCTCCATATGACTTCCCTATCTGCCCAAGAAGATTTGTTTCCATCCATTCAAAAAAAGGTAATAAATCCACAGCGCCCCACCCCATAAAGACAAATTCACTTCACCTGACTTCTATTCCGACATACATCCGGCCGCCCAAGCTATCAATTCAGAGTTATCCCGATAACAATCATACCAGTCATAGGCAATCAGTCTTCCTGTCGTCACCACCCCGGCCCAAAGCGTCAATGATAACGCCGCTCCATATCGAAGTGGCTTAGGTGCTACAGGATCGTTATCCCACGAAGCCACTGCCTGATTCATTCTGCGGTGAAAAAGCCAAGCATTCAGGCCCGCTGCAATCAGCAGAACAAACTTAATTCTGAACCAGATACTCTGCGTGGTACGCACAGGCACTGCGTAGTAGAGGAGAAGTCCGGTTATAAACATAACTGAAAATCCCAGCACCATAGGACGATTCAGTCGGCGCGCGACTATGGAAGCGGGAATATTAGTCATTGTCAGTCCAAGCATGCGCAGGTCTATTACAAACAGCATCCCGAGGAAGATCATCAACGTAAGCACATGGGTAGATTCGACCCAATTGTACATATAGTACGACTCATGCAGAGCAGAGCTCCATGACTGACTATCAAGCCATTCGGCAAAATCTAAAAGGACTTGGTTAAGCAAATTGTTCCCTCCTCCTAAATACGATCAGCATAAACTCATATAGTAAAATCGTGAGAGTGATTTCGATAGCACCACTACACCAAACGCAATCCTCGGCGCGAGCAGGGAAATAAGTGCCCCTGTCCGTATATAAGAGCAAGATAGCACAACCCTATCTCCCGCCGACAGCCTTCGCATTTAATCGTATGAGCCCTACTTCGGACAAATCAAGAGGCAGCGCTAACCTATCCCTCAGTCACACGGAACTAGAATTCGCGCCCACGTCATTATGGCGAGCACAACTGCTCGCCACGTTGACATACGTCAGCAAATCAGAAGAGGAGCGTTACACCGTCAAGCAGGTACTAGCTTAACTGACTTTGCCAAATTGCAGGCAACGGAATTACCACCAAATATAGACTTGCCTACAATCTATAAATTTCGTGGACATCCAATTCAATCTAGGTAATTTGGCCCTATGATATTGGTCAAGCCAAGTAACATGCCGACAGCACTAGACACGAATAACCATCGCCGAATCACACGCTTGGAAAATGAGAAATGTCGGCAACAGTAGCGCACGGCCACTTAAACGTATGCGCACGAAGCGGAGCAGCTATCGATTGCATAAGCAATGGGAAATGTCCAACCCCCGAAATTGAGCGAGCCTCGAGAGATAGTTTACGCGCGTATCAATGTAAGCAGCACTAGGAAGTACGAAATGGAAGTCACTATTTCTAAGGAATCTGCTTTCCGCGTCACACCATTTTGATTGAAGATGCGGCTGATTTATGAAATCTCTGCTGGCAAGCGAACTCCGCAGACCTTACCGCACTGGAGCATTCTCAGGAATGGAATATTGTGTATAGCCACACGACCTTGCTATGATGCCAGCTCGTTTTTTTACAATAAAAACCCTTTAGGGAGAGAGCTCTATGTCCTCTGCAATGATAGTAGTCTTTGGCCTGATCGGCTTCTCATTTGGATGGTTTGTTTACTCGCGATTTATAGCAGAGAAAATCTTCAAGCTAGATCCAGATTTTGTGACGCCCGCACATGAAGTTAACGATGGCGTGGACTTCGTGCCTACCAACAAATTTGTACTTTGGGGGGCTCATTTCACGTCCGTGGCAGGCGCATCACCAATTGTGGGGCCAGCGATTGCGGTATACTGGGGCTGGGTCCCAGCGATGATTTGGGTCACGCTAGGATCGATATTTTTTGCAGGCGTCCATGACATGGGCGCGCTGTGGGCCAGCAACAGACATAAGGGCCGCTCAATTGGCGCGCTCTCCGAGTCGGTTATAGGCAAACGAACCCGCACTTTGTTCATGATTGTTATATTCCTGCTTTTGCTGATGGTGAACGCAGTATTCGGCTCTATTATAGCCACTGAAATGATTACGTTCCCAACAGCGGTTATCCCTTCCTGGGTCGTAATTCCATTGGCGATCGGTATTGGTGTGCTGATCCGCAAGAATTACAACCTCTTGATGATATCGGTAATTGGTGTGTCTTTTCTCTACTTTACAGTTTGGGTTGGCAGCGTCATTCCGATTAATTTTCCAGATGAGATTCTAGGGATAAACAAAACTGCAGCATGGATATTAATCCTATTTGCTTATGCCGCAATTGCATCAATGCTCCCGGTGTGGCTCCTATTGCAACCACGTGACTATATTAATGGCGCGCAGCTCGTTGTCGGCCTGATCCTGCTTTATGTTGCGGTATTTATGTCTGTCCCCGACATCACGGCACCTGCATTTAATAACCAAATGCAGCCGGACACTCCCAGCATGTTCCCACTTCTGTTTATAACAGTGGCTTGCGGAGCTCTTTCAGGATTCCACGGGATAGTGTCCTCAGGGACCACATCAAAACAACTGAATAAAGAGCCAGATGCGCGATTTGTAGGCTATTTGGGCGCGCTAGGTGAAGGTTCACTAGCCCTAATCACCCTAGTGGTAGTCAGTAGCGCAATGTATGCGGCCTCACCTGCAGAATGGCACGTGCTCTATAACAAGTTCAGCACGGGCGGCGCAACAGCATTTATCACCGGAGGCGGAAATCTCCTCACCGACGCTTGGGGGCTGCCAAACGTATTTGCGCAAACCCTTTTGGCAACCATGGTTGTATTGTTTGCAAGCACCACGATGGATGCGGGTGTAAGGCTTATGCGATACATCGTCCAAGAGTGGGGGCAGATTTACAACATCAAGGTTCTCGATAACAACGTCGCCGCAACCTTACTCTCAGTTGGTTGCTGCTTGGCACTCGCGTTTGGTGCTGGCGGCTCCACTGGCAGCGGCGGCAATATCATTTGGCCACTCTTTGGTGCAACTAACCAAATTCTTGCCAGCCTGACATTACTCGTCCTCTCAATCTTCCTCATAAAGCTCGGAAGGCCTGCGCGCTATACGCTAGTGCCTATGGCCTTTGTAATGTTCATCGCAACCTGGGGGTGTGCGGTACAGCTCATGCAATTCTTCAAAGAGGAGCGATGGCTTCTCGTGTTCCTTAGCATAGCTGTACTTGTTGCAAGTGTTATGGTAATTCTTGAGGCGATATCGGTATTTTCCGCCCTTAAGCGAGAGAAAGAAGCCTCTACAAAAAGCTAGCTGTTAAGTGTGATTTGCTTAAAGGCCCCTATTCAGTTATGAGCAGGGGCCTTTTTGCTTTCCTAATTTCCGGTATTGCTAAGTCATCGACAGCTGCATATGAACAGGATATCAATTTTTTACAATCAAGGACTTGGTTACGGCGGTACATTTCAAAATGGTTGTCGCCTCAGTTAATTTTGTTACCCAAAAGAATAAGGGCCAGTTGGATTGGAAAAATGCCCCGTTACTCGGCCGAACGCAAGGCCACTGTGTTGAAGAAGTTGTTGCCGCCGCATAATCAATTGATCAACGAGGCAGCCAAAGAGGAAAGCATCAGTGAAGTGGCCCTGTACACTTGGCACACCAAAGTCTAAGAACAGGGATTACCAGTACCGGATAGTGAGAAGAATGCAGATCAATGGTCTGCTCAGGCCAAATTCGCCGTGGTGGTTGAGACGGCCACGCTAAGCCAGGGTAAGCTGGCGGAATATCGGTGTTTTTCAAAATAGTTGACACTTTTATCTTCATGCGGCCTGCACATCTTCTCTCCTGATCTGTTGCTCCTGATCTGTTGCTCCCGATCTGGATTCAAGAACACAGTGCCAACAGCTGTACAATTTCTTACTTCTCGAACGCCCCATCGGGATGGCGTCTTTTGCCTGGCCGCTTCCAGCACCACTTTCCGGTTGTCTAGTGTCTGCTGATCCTGATCTTAGTGGCGCTGCTGCAGTGTTACAAATTCTATCTTGCTTTGCTTGTGCTCATGTTTATACCAGTGCACAAAACGCCCAACCCATTGTCTGACCTGGGTTAAGTCTTTAAAACCGTTTGATGACCATTGAGGTCTGTACTTCAACGTTCGGAACACAGACTCGCGTACGCTTTATCATTGGTCACGCAAGGCCGACTGTACGAAGGCCGCACGCTAAGCTCTTCAAGCTTGATCTTCAGCGTCTGTAACTTCATGCGCGCACCGTTCTCCGAGTGCAGCCAGAGGTTTGTTGAAGTACTGCTCATTCAGCAGCACTCTTTGCAGCCCGGTCACCGCATGTGCACCACTTTCTTCCTCACACTTCGTAGCCAACAAGTTTGTGACTGCACATATCCATGAACATGTGCAGATAAAAGAACTGCTCCCGAACCCGCGATGTATATACCAGCACCCGACCTCACACGGACCTCTGGCAATATGCGTGCGCAGCACGACCTTGCCACGACGGTATTGTTGTCCGTTCTTTCTCAGCACCCGATAAAACGAGGACTCTGAGGCTACATAACCGCCCTGATCCATTAGTGCCGTAACAATCTGTGTCGGCGGCAAATCGGCATAAGGCGCCAGATTGCACAACTCCAGTATGTGATCTTGTTCCTATTCACTGGGCTTGTTTATTGGCACCGATCGGTTTGCTTCGGGCCGCTGATCGGGTTGCACATTGCCCGCTTGATACCATCGTCGGTAAGTGCGAAGCCCAATCTGCACCTCGGCGCAAGGGTTGTGCTGGCGCGCTCCACTTTGCACTGCTTCCTGTATCAACTCTATGATTATCTTGTGCTCCCGTAGCGCGGTCATTCGTCTGAGTCGTTGCTCTCCCAGAGCGCATCCAACTTTATCAGGAGTTTCATACGAAGTGTGCTCTCTGTATTCACAAGGCCCAAAAACAACAAAGCCCCAACCAGAGATCTGGTTGGGGCTTGTGTATTTAAAAGCCTGACGATGTCCTACTCTCACATGGGGAAACCCCACACTACCATCGGCGCTGAGCACTTT
>JAUSMU010000376.1 GCA_030645995.1 Gammaproteobacteria bacterium
CGCGATGCGCTCCAGCAGCACGGCGTCCAGCCCGGTCTCGTAACCGGCGGCTTCCAGCACGGCCTTCATTGTCTCTGTGGGCGGATGGCTGGTGCCGCCCGCGAACGCCGAGATGGCGGTATCGATGTGATCGATGCCTGCCTCGACCGCCTTGAGCTGACACATGGAGGCCATGCCAGACGTGTAATGAGAATGCAGGAACAGAGGCAGATTGATTTCTTTCTTGAGGCTGCTGACCAGTTCAAAGGTCACCTGGGGCGTCAGCAGGCCGGCCATGTCCTTGATAGCGATGCTGTGGCAACCCATGTCGGCCATCTGGTGCGCCTGCTTCACGAAGTCTTTGACGCTGTGCACAGGACTGTCGGTGTAGCAAATAGTGCCTTGGGCATGTTTGCCAGCGGCGATGGTCGCGGCCACGGCGGTCTTGATGTTGCGCTCGTCATTGAGGGCGTCGAAAATTCTGAACACGTCGATACCGTTCTCAGCACACTTGTGCACGAAGGCTTCCACGACGTCATCCGGATAATGCCGGTAACCGAGCAGGTTCTGACCGCGCAACAGCATCTGCAGACGCGAGTTGGGCAGTGCGCGGCGCAGAGTGCGCAGACGTTCCCACGGATCTTCCTTCAGAAAGCGCACGCAGGCATCGAAGGTCGCGCCGCCCCAGACTTCCAGAGACCAGTACCCTGCCTGATCCAACGCTTCGCATACAGGCAGCATGTCATCCAGCCGCATACGCGTAGCGATCAGTGATTGATTGCCGTCACGAAGGACGACATCGGTAATGTGAATTTTCCTGCTCATGCAAGAGGTCTCCTGACTTGCGTGTTTCATTTGTCTTGTGGGAGCGGGCCGGTGCTTACATGCCCGACTGCGCGGCTATCGCAGCGGCAATCGCGGCGGCCAGAAATTCCGGTCGACGCTTGGTGGAATACTGTGTCAACTCCGGGTGCGCATCGACGAAGCCGGTGTTGAAATTCCCGGATCGAAATTCGGGGTGTTTCAGAATTTCCTTATAGTATTCACGGGTCGTGTGAATGCCGTAAATCTGCATGTCTTCCAACGCCCGCAACGAGCGATCCAGCAATTCTTCCCAATTGCGCGCCCAGACTACCAGCTTGGCACACATCGAATCGTAATGCGGCGGAATGGTGTAGCCGGTGTAGATGGCTGCGTCAGTGCGCACGCCAGGGCCACCCGGTGAATAATAGCGGCTGATGCGACCGAAGCTGGGCAGGAAACCATTCTTCGGATCTTCGGCGTTGATGCGGAACTGTGCGGAGAAGCCCGTGTAGGTGATGGTCTCCTGCTGGACTGACAAAGGCAGACCGGAGGCGATACGGATCTGCTCACGCACGATGTCGATGCCGGTGATCTCTTCGGTGATGGTGTGCTCCACCTGCACGCGGGTATTCATTTCCATGAAGTAGAAACTGCCATCGCTGTCGAGCAGAAACTCCACAGTCCCGGCATTTTCGTAGCCCACTTCGCGGGCCACTTTCACGGCCAGCTCACCGATGTATTGGCGCTGCTCGTCATTGAGCTGCGGCGAAGGGGCCAGCTCGATCAGTTTCTGATTACGACGCTGAATGGAACAGTCGCGCTCGAACAGATGCACGGTATTGCCGAAGGAATCCGCCAGTATCTGCACTTCAATATGGCGCGGATTGACGATGCACTTTTCCAGGAACACGTCGGCGCGACCGAAGGCTTTGGTGGCCTCAGAGATGACGCGCTGATAATTCTGCTGCAGGTCTTTCGCGTCATTGCAGCGCCGGATACCGCGTCCACCACCACCGGAAGTTGCCTTGAGCATCACCGGATAGCCGAATTTTTCCGCCATCGCCAGCGCATCATTGACGTCCGTCAGATTGCCATCGGTGCCCGGTGTCACCGGAACGCCCGCACGTTCGGCGGAACGGCGCGCCTCGGTCTTGTCACCCATGGACTGAATGACGCTGGCGGCAGGACCGATGAATTTCACGCCACGGCTGGCGCAGATTTCTGCCAGCTCGGGATTTTCCGACAAAAATCCATAGCCCGGATGCAACCCGTCACAGCCGGTTTCTACCGCCAGATTCACCAGCTGGTGCGGGTTCAGATACCCCTGCAGGGGATCGGGCCCGACCGAATAGGCCTCGTCGGCCTTCTTCACATGCAGCGCATAGCGATCCGCTTCCGCGTAGATAGCAACGGAGCGCACACCGAGTTCACGGCAGGCGCGGGCAATCCGGACGGCGATTTCGCCACGGTTGGCAATGAGGACTTTTTTCAACACTGGATTTCAAACACCCTGGGCTTTATATAAACCGAATAACTGTCGAATAACTACCGAATAACGACCGAAGTGGTCTCTGATGGCTGATCTGACTGGCTGGCTGTCCTGAAACAAACGTGGCAGCTTACTCATGCAGTTTTGGCACGTCAACTGCATCAGGGCTATTTCTACGGCTGCTGGCGATCATAGACTCGCGCCAGCTTGATGGTAGCCCCGAAATTCTCGGGCCTGATTTCCAGCTCGACACGCAGACGAGTGTTGTTCTCCTCGAGAGTGTAGGTCTCCATGGTGAACCCGCCGTCACGCGGTCTGGCCTCGACAATCAGCGTGTCGCCCTCCCATGCGGCGAAGGAAAAATCCTCGTCACCGGAGCTGTAATGGTCATTGGCGCCGACGCTGCGGGTGCGGCCGTCGCTGTGAAATATGCGCTGGTAGCCGTCGGCGTAACCGAACCAGAATTCCGGCTCGGTGTAGTCGATGCGCAGAATCGGATCATAGGTAATGCGATCATAGAGCTCCTGCTCGGCGGGGCCACCCCGGTAACGTTCTTTCTCTGCCTTCCCGAACCAGCGCCGCTCCACCTTGCCGCCCGCCGCCTTAATGGCAGTCTCGACCGCCTCGTCTGGGTCGTCACTCAGCTCTTCGTTGATGACCCAACTGCCGACGAGGGGATGAGGGGCGGCTTCTGACCCAGCCGCAATCGATGACGTCTGCGCAAACGCGAGCGTGCCCCACGCGAACATAGCCAGTATCATCACCAACGACTGCAATACCACTCTCATTTTGTCGCCTCTAGATTGCCGTCTGGACAGGGCATCCTGTGGCCGAGTATACCCGCTCACTGCCATAAGAACAGGCTCGCCCGCTTGCCCAGAAACTGCATCGACCGGGATTCGATCTGGGCAGCTAAGCCGTCCCTGAGGGAGCGGGCCGATTGTTTTTCACCGCCCCCGTCTCTTTTACCAAGTCCTTGTGGTAATTTAAGCGCCCGCTACCACCCGCAATATTTGCTCCCCCGCTCAAGGAATACACCAGCATGAAAATCGGCGTTTTATCCAGAAACAGCAAACTGTACTCCACAAGAAGACTGGTGGAAGCGGCACGAGCAAGGGGACACGACGTACGAGTAGTGGACGTCCTCAAGTGCTACATGAACATCACCGCCAACAACCCCGTGGTGTTTTACAAGGGTCCGGGCTCTCCGGAGCCAGAGGCACTGGAGTTTGATGCCGTCATCCCGCGCATCGGCGCCAGTGTGACCGGCTACGGATGTGCGGTACTGCGCCAGTTCGAAGTCTGCGGCACCTACTCCGTCAACGAATCCATCGCCATCACCCGCTCGCGCGACAAGCTGCGCGCCCACCAGTTGCTGGCGCGCAAGGGTATCGGCCAACCCATCACCAGCTACGCCCACTCGGCAGACGCCACCAGCGACTTGATCGCGTCGGTCGGCGGCGCGCCACTGGTCGTCAAGATCATGGAGAGTACGCACGGTAACGGTGTCGTGCTGGCTGAGACCGACAAGGCCGCCGAGGCTCTGATCAACGCCTTCCGTGGTCTGGAAGCCGACTTCCTGGTGCAGGAATTCATCAAGGAGTCCGCTGGCGCCGACATTCGCTGTTTTGTGATCGGCGAGCGCGTGATTGCGGCCATGCAGCGCACCGCCGCACCGGGTGAGTTCCGTTCCAACCTGCATCGCGGCGGCACCGCCTCCGTGGTCAGGCTTCGCCCTGACGAGCGTAAACTGGCGGTCAAGGCCGCACAGGTGATGGGTCTCGATGTGGCAGGCGTGGATATCATCCGCTCCAACCACGGCCCGCTGGTGCTGGAGGTGAATTCATCACCGGGCTTGGAGGGCATCGAGCGAGCCACCGGCAAGGACATTGCCGGCGCCATCATCGAGTACATGGAGAAAGACAGCCTCAAGGGCCCCAACAAGATGAAGGGCAAGGGCTAATTGTGGGAGCTTGCCTGCAGTATGTGGGAGCTTGCCTGCAAGCGATTGAAGGTTGAGCTGTAATCCGCAATCGCTTGCAGGCAAGCTCCCACAGGGTGTCACTCCGCGCTTCCCAGCACCGTCCAAGTCACCGCATCACTGACGTCCGTGCCATCAGCCAATCTCAGCTTCACCACCATCGTGTGCGTGCCCTCGATCAGGAAATCCGAAAAATCCGGGCAGCGATAGGTCTTGCCACGCGTCGCCATCAGGCCCTGCTGCAGGCACTGCATCAGCGGTGTCGACACATTGACCCAGCTCTGGCTCCCAGTGTTCTTGCCGAACAAATAGGCCTCGCCCGACACCACTGACTCGCTGTGCTCAAGCACCATGCCGAAATCGAACTTCTGCTTGCTGAAATAGGTGCCAGTGGGCGGCGTCAGGCTTAGTTTCTTCAGACTGTAGCCATGGCTGACGACGCTCAGCATGGCCTGGGTGTTGCTCAGCACCTCATTGATGCGAACCTGCACCGTGTATTCGCCAGGCGCCAGGCTGCCGATTTCCTGGGTGAACTCCAGTGGCACGATCATCGCGATGCAGATTGCCGCAGGATCGGTTGAAAGCGTAGCGTCGATCGTGATCTTGTTGCCCGCAATGGCAAATTTGTTCGCCACACGCACGCAAGGGTCGCCCTTGAGCCCCTTGACGCTTACGCTGATATGACTGCGATCGGTGATGGTCGCAGGCGAAACCAGAATTTCACTGATCTCTCCCCACTGCGCCCATGCCGATGAGCAGCTCAGCGCTGCCAGTAAAAACAATGATTTGATAACGTCCTTCATGATGAACTCCAATGGAAATTTCTATTCGGATGCTATGGTGGGAATTATTCCCACGAGAAAATAATAGCAACGGCAAATCCCGCGCGAAGTGACGGGACTCACACGGATGCGTTATTCGCAAGGGCTGATTGTGGCTATCAGAGGTTGTACAGGTGACACGACACCGGCTGATGATCGGCACTGAGCACCGGCGCAGTGCTGCGGCACACGTCCATCACCTTCGGGCAACGAGTGTGGAACGCGCAGCCTGAAGGAGGGTTAATCGGCGAGGGCACATCGCCCACCAGCACCTGCCGCTGGGACTTGTGGTGCGGGTCCGGCACGGGAATGGCCGAAATCAGGGACTGCGTGTAGGGATGACGGGCGGTGCGGTAGATGCTCTCGCCGTCGCCGCTCTCGACGATCTTGCCCAGATACATGATCGCGATGCGATCGGAGATATGCTTCACCACCGCGAGATCATGCGCGATGAAGAGGTAGGACAGATTGAACTCCTTCTGCAGATCGATCAGCAAATTGAGAATCTGGCTCTGGATCGACACGTCCAGCGCCGACACAGGCTCATCGCAGATGATCAGTTTCGGGTTCAATGCGATGGAGCGGGCAATGCCGATACGCTGCCGCTGACCGCCGGAAAACTCGAAGGGATAGCGCGTCACGGAGCGCGCAGGCAAGCCTACTACCTCCAGCAACTCCTTGACCCGTTGACGCCGGAAAGCCTTGTCGCCGATATTCTGGACGATAAACGGCTCTTCGAGAATCTCCCCTACCGTGTGCCGCGAGTTGAGCGACTCCATCGGGTCCTGAAAGATCATCTGGATGTCGCGGCGGAACGGCATCAGCGGCTTGCGGCCCAGACGACTGATGTCCGTGCCGTTGAAAATCACCTCTCCCGAGGTTGGCTGATACAGGCGCGCGATGCAGCGCCCCAGCGTGGATTTGCCGCAGCCAGACTCGCCCACCAGCCCCAGTGTCTCGCCCGGCATGATGTCGAAACTGACCCCGTCCACCGCCTTGTTGTACTTGCCCGTGCGCATGAAGATGCCTTCCTTCACCGGAAAGTGCATCTTCAGGTCGCGGACTTGCAGCAGCGGGGAAACGGAAGAATTCGTCAGAGGGATCACACTCATGCCACAGCACTCATCTTGAAGGTTGCACTGTCGCCGCCTGCGCCCGGGTTGCCATTCACACTGGCATTCTCCTTGAGATCACGCCACTCGAAGCAACTCACCTCATGCCCGGAATTCACCGTTTCAATCGACGGTACTGCCCGCGTACAGGAATCCTTGCGGAAACGGCAACGGTTCTCGAAGCGGCAACCCGCAGGGAGATCCAGCAGACCGGGCACCATGCCCGGGATGATGCTGAGGTGCGACTTGGGCACAGAATCCAGACGCGGAATCGATTCCAGCAGGCCGCGCGTGTAGGGATGGGTTGGATGATCGAAGACATCATAAACACTGCCCTTCTCCGCCACCTTGCCCGCGTACATCACCACCACCGACGAACAGGTCTCGGCGATCACGCCGAGATCGTGAGTAATCAACATCACCGCCATGCCCATGTCGTTCTGCAGCTCCTTGATCAGTTCAAGAATCTGCGCCTGAATGGTCACGTCGAGTGCAGTGGTGGGTTCGTCGGCAATCAGCAGGCTCGGCTGACACGCCAGCGCCATCGCGATCACCACGCGCTGGCGCATACCCCCGGAAAGCTGATGCGGGTATTCGCCCATACGGATATCCGGTGCCGGGATGCCCACTTTGTCGAGCATGGCGACGGCTTCGCGGAGAGCTTGGTTTTTGGAGATGGGTTTGTGCAGCAGCAGCACTTCGGTGAGCTGGCGGCCGATGGTGTGCACGGGGTTCAGTGCTGTCATCGGCTCCTGGAACACCATGCCGATGCGGGCGCCGCGGATTTTTTGCATCTCGGTTAACGGCAGCGTGACGAGATCGCGCCCCTGAAACATGATGGAGCCGCCGACGATCTGACCCATGGGCTGGGGCAGCAGGCGCATGATCGACTGCGCGGTGACGCTCTTGCCGCAGCCCGACTCTCCGACCACGCCAAGCGTCTCGCCAGCGGCAATGGTGAAACTGACATCATCGACCGCGCGGACACGACCTTCATCAGTATCAAATTCAGTGATCAGG
>JAUSMU010000150.1 GCA_030645995.1 Gammaproteobacteria bacterium
GCGCGTTTGAACCCCATGTGGTTCATGGCTTCCAGTATAAACCACATATGGTTCATCTGCGGCAGCGCCTGGCAAAATTTATCAAAGAAAAGCGGGGAAATTCTTCGCAGCGTGATTTCGCCCGCAAGATCGGGGTGTCGCAGTCGACCGTCATGCGTATCGAAAACCGCGAACAGAATGTCACCCTCACGACGCTCGAACAGCTCTGCAAATACTACCGTGTCGATGTCGCCGACCTGTTTCCGTCTGCGCACAGCCCGACGATATATCCGAACGTCGGCTCCGATGCGGGCTCCCGCCCTTCGGCACTGCTGCACGAGAAAGAGCCGGATCACAAGACTGAATAGCGCGAACCGCTTCCACAGGTCACACGGCCAGCGCAGCGACAATCAGGTAGCGCACCAGTTTGCCTATGGTCACCAGCAACAGAAACAGCGCAAACCGCACCCGCAGGAAACCGGCGATCAGCGTCAACGGGTCTCCTACCACTGGCACCCAGGACAGCAGCAGTGTCCAGACACCGTAGCGCTGAAACCATGCCTGCGCCCGGGCGATCTGTTTGTCATCGAAGTAGAACCAGCGTTTGTGTCGAAAGCGCAGCAGCTCCATCCCCAGCCACCAGTTGATGCAGGCGCCCAGCACATTGCCGAGGGTGGCGACTGCAATGGTCAGGAGTGTGGTCGCCGTCCAACCGTCTTCCCCTTGCAGCAGCGCATAGAGAAACACCTCCGAGGAGAAGGGCAGTATCGTCGCGGCAAGCAGGGCGCTGAAGAACAGGGCGAGGGTGGCGGTGAGCATGGGTGGCGGTGACTCTTGTCGAAGTACTTGAGTAAAGATGCCTGGAGGCCGGACTATACCGGCACCGTGCAGGGCCGGGCAACCCAGCGCGGATGGTGCCAGCTGGCCAGTGGTGGGCCAGAGGTGGTAAGGTGCGCGCACCGATTTCGCATGACCATGCTCAACCTTGACAGGACTTATCCGTGTTTTCCGACTTGCTACTCGATCAGCGTCTGCTCAAATCCGTCGACAAGATGGGCTTCGAGCAACCCACCCCCGTGCAGGAGCAGGCCATTCCTCTGGCCATGGCGGGCAGGGATCTTCTGGTCAATGCCGCCACCGGTAGTGGCAAGACGGCGGCCTTTCTGCTGCCGATTCTGCAGCGCCTGATCACCGACTCCGGCCCGAAGCAGGGCACCCGCGCGCTGGTTCTGGTGCCAACCCGCGAGCTGGCACGTCAGATCGGCAAGGAGTGCGAGAAGCTCGCCAGCTACTGTGGCATCAAGGTGGGCGTCATCACCGGCGGGCAGGAATTCAAGGTGCAACGCGCGCTGTTGCGCAAAGACCCGCAGATCGTGATCGCCACACCCGGCCGTACTCTCGAACTGGTCAAGGAGGGCAGTACGCTGTTCACTGGGCTGGAGGTACTGGTGCTGGACGAGGCGGACCGCCTCTTCGAGATGGGGTTCGTGGACGACGTGCTGGCGATCATCGCCACCTGCAATCCTGCACGGCAGACGCTGCTGCTTTCCGCCACGTTGCCAGCTGGCGTGCGCCGCCTGATGCAGGTGCTCAACGACCCGGTGCGCGTGATGGTCAACGAGGCTCGCGAGCAACACGAGTCGATCCGTCAGCAGTACATCCTGGCGGACGACGAGAAGCACAAAGAAAAGCTGCTGTTGTGGCTGCTGGAGAATGAGACCTTTGAGCGTGCGTTGGTGTTCACCAACACGCGCGATCAGGCTACCCATCTGAGCGGCGTGATGCGCTATCGGGGGCAGCGTTCGGGTTACCTGCATGGCGAGGTCAAGCAGGACGTGCGCAACTCCACCATCACGGCGTTCCGCGACGGCAAGATCAACGTGCTGCTCGCCAGCGACGTGGCCTCGCGTGGATTGGACGTGAAGGGGATCGATCTGGTGGTCAACTTCGACATGGCGCGCAAGGGTGACGACTATGTGCACCGCATCGGCCGCACCGGCCGCGCCGGGGAACAGGGGCTGGCCGTATCGCTGATCGGCCCCCTGGAGTGGAACCTGAAGGCCTCCATCGAGCGCTATCTGCGGGTGACGCTGGAGCCGCGCAAGGTCAAGGAGCTGCCCGGCAATTACAAGGGACCGAAAAAGCTCAAGGCATCCGGCAAGGCGGCCGCGCCGTCCAAACGCAAGAAGAAGGAATGAGATTGCATGAACGCACAGATCGTTAATGTCCCTTCGGTAATTCATGCGGAGCGAGCCACGCGGCAATGGCTGGAGCAGGTGGTCGTCGGGCTCAATCTGTGCCCGTTTGCGCGCCGGGTTCTGGATGGGGGCAGTGTGCGTATTGTCGTCACCGACGAGACCGACATGGAGGCCCTGCTGATGGCCTTCGCGACCGAACTGGCGCGGCTTGAAAGCGAGCCTGCCATCGAGACGACGCTGCTGGTGTTCGCTAATGCGGTGCCGGATTTTCTCGAGTACCTGGACGTGCTGGACATGGCACAGGCGTGGCTGGAGGAGCAGGAGCTGGAGGGGGTTTATCAACTCGCCAGCTTCCACCCCGACTATCAGTTTGCCGACAGTGACCCGGACGACGAGGCCAATTACACCAACCGCTCACCGTTCCCGGTGATTCATCTTCTGCGTGAGGAGAGTGTGGAAGGCGCCGTGGCGTCGCACCCGAACGCGGCGGGCATCCCCGAGCGCAACATCAGAGTCGCGAGAGAGAAGGGTCTGCCCTATTGGCAGAAC
>JAUSMU010000175.1 GCA_030645995.1 Gammaproteobacteria bacterium
TCAGCGCGGCCATGTAAGCCTCCATCTCCAGCACCTTGGTGGCGTCCGGGCAAAAGAAAGGATTTCTGTCCACTTCATCCCAGTCGAAACCGTCGATGCGGATCGGACCGAGCTGGCTCATGTAGCCGCGCACCTGCACACCAAACTGTTCAAAGAGATATTTCTTGGCGATAGCGCCCGCAGCAACCCGCATGGCCGTCTCGCGGGCAGACGAGCGACCACCGCCGCGATAGTCGCGAATGCCGTATTTTTGCTGATAGGTATAGTCTGCATGAGCGGGACGGAACTGCTCTTTGATCTTGCCGTAGTCCTTGGAGCGCTGATCGGTATTTTCGATCAGCAGGCCAATGGGCGTCCCGGTGGTGCGGCCTTCGAAGACTCCGGAGAGGATGCGAACCTGATCGGCTTCCTGACGCTGAGTAGTAAAACGGGAGGTGCCGGGCTTGCGTCTGTCCAGATCCCGTTGCAGGTCTTCTTCGGTGAGCAACATCCCGGGCGGACAACCGTCGACGATACAACCCAGCGCGGCGCCATGGCTTTCACCAAAGGAGGTGACGGTGAATAGCTTACCTATCGAGTTTCCGGACATCGCTCAATCCTGTGGGTGTCTGCACGCCTTGAACTAAGGGCGGCGAATTGTACACCAAAGCATTTCGGGTTACGAATCTGCACACTTTCATGCCTCAGGTTCACAATTCAGAGTCCAATTCTCGATCCAGAAACGTTCAGATACGGTGTGAGCCTGCTTCCCGCAATTGGCGTGCAGTCAGCATGCAAACGCCTTCGCCACCGTTAGCAAATTCAAGCCACAGGAAAGGAACCTTCGGCAGCCGCGCTGCCAGAGCCTGCCATGAATAACCCACTTCCATGATCAACACCCCGTTCTCACTCAGATGTTGTGGCGCCTCGCGCAGGATGCGCAGCGGAATTTCCAACCCGTCGTCATTGGACACGAGCCCTAGCTCCGGCTCATGGCGATACTCCTCGGGCAAATCGTCGACCTCCTCCTGGGAGACATATGGCGGGTTTGTGACAATCAGATCATAGACATCGTCCAGACCGTCAAACAGATCAGCCTGAATGACGCGAACCCGTTCTCCCACCTCGTGCCACAGCACGTTCTCTCGTGCCAGAGTCAACGCATCTTCGGAAATATCGGCTAGATCCACTCGCGCGTCGGGAAAAGCCACCGCGCAGGCGATGCCGATGCAACCACTGCCGGTACACAGATCGAGAATCTTGTGCGGTTCAGCAGGCACCAGCCCTGCAAACTGCTCCACAATCAGCTCCGCAAGCGGGGAACGGGGGATCAGCACACGACTATCAACCTTGAACGGCAATCCAGCAAACCACGCCTCACCGACCAGATAAGCAACCGGCAAACGCTCGTCAGTACGTCGTTTCGCCAGAGCTTGTATCCGTTCCAACTCCCCTCGTGTCACGGGACGAGACATGATGCTGTCATCCTCATCAAATGAGAGGCCGAGCGCGCTGAAGACCAGATAGACCGCCTCGTCCCACGCATTGTCGGTGCCGTGCCCATAGAACAGATCAGCCGCCTCAAACTGCTGACTCAACTCATCCAGGCAGTCCGCCAGAACCATGCCACCCTCTTTCTTCAAACCCATTGCTGCAACTCCTCTCTACACCTGCCACACCGGGGAGTCTGCCACCCGGTCCCGGAAAAATCACTTTACCGCACCCCGCCCGATATCGTACGGTAAGCGCCCGATCAACACTCAGGAAAGACCCGCTTACCCATGACCCAGAAAATGGAAAATGCCTACCGGGAAATCATTACCGCCATCGGTGAGGATCTCACGCGCCCAGGCCTTGCAGACACCCCAAAGCGCGCCGCCAAGGCAATGGAATTCCTCATGCGCGGCTATCACCAGAACATCGACGAGGTCATCAACGATGCGTTATTTCCATCGACTTCGGATGAAATGGTGATCGTCAAGAACATCGAATTGTACTCGATGTGTGAACACCACATGCTGCCGTTCATTGGCAAATGCCACGTGGCCTATATCCCCCGTGGCAAGGTGATCGGGCTCTCCAAGATCGCCAGAATTGTCGATATGTTTGCCCGCCGCATGCAGATTCAGGAAAATCTGACCAAGGAGATCGCCGAGACCATCGTCAGCAAGACCGGCGCAACAGGAGCGGGGGTGATCATCGAAGCACAGCACATGTGCATGATGATGCGAGGAGTGGAGAAACAGAACTCTGTGATGACAACGTCATGCATGCTGGGCGCATTCCGTAACAGCCAGAGCACTCGTAACGAATTTCTCTCACTTATCAGCAAGTAACGATGACTAGTGAATCTTCCTCTTGAGGATTCATTGCAGTACCAGCTCCACCCGTTCGGTGCAGGAGCCGGTGCTGCAGGCCGGTGCCAGCGGTCCAACGCCCTGCGCACTCATACGTTCAACGGCAATACCTGCTTCGCTTAGCTGCGTGGTAATCAACGCAGCGCGGTGCCTTGACCGCTCCACCTGAGCGTCCAACGATCCTTCAGCTCGCAGATGCGCCACGACATAGACGCTCAATTGCGGATTATTCAGCAGAGTCTCGACAAGCAGTGCCAGCCCTCCCTCGTCTATCAGCTGATCCTGCCCGTCAAACTGCAACCCCGGCACCACAACGACGCCATCTTGCTGCAGCCTGGTCAGCAGTGCCTCTGACGTTGAGACCTGCGTTGAAACCTGCGCTGATAGCGGCTCGGAATGACCGGCCCCGGACAGCGCCAGAATATCCAGATGAGCTAGTACAGTGCGATTGCCTCGGGTGATGACATAAAGAGCCGTGTAGACGGCAGGACTTTCAACATCGGCAGCACGAGTACTCGCCAGGTAGAACTGATCCGTCTCCGGACCGTATAGAACCCGGTTGGCAAAGATGTCATTCGCCCAGAAGTTACTGCTGCCACAGGCTCGTCCCTGGCAGCGATATAGCTCTTCTCCGCCATCCGCCAGCAACTGAGTTGAAAGACGTGCGAAGACGTCGGCACCGCTATAGCCCGGGGGAATCTCGTAGGTGATGCGGGTCAACGCTCCCTGAACTCGCTCCTCACGACCAGCCAAGACACGGCCATTGACCCGTTGCAGACGACCCAGAGCGAGCCTGTAGTTGGTATCACCAACCTCGCGGTAGTCAACGATACGGGCACCGCTAAAACGGCTGATACCCGGATAGTCTGCCGAGCCGACCACATCGGCTCCGCTCTGTGACCAGGCATGGGCCTGCAGCAGTATCGAGAACAAGACAGTGATCACTACTCGCAGCAGCATAGCCATGGCCTGAACTCAGGCCTCTTCTGCGTCTGTAGCAGGTTCTGTAGCATCAGGCTTTTTTCGGGTTGACCGCTTGCGCGGTGCAGGTGCCGACTTTGGTGTCGCGTCGGCAGAAGCGCGTTCGCTATCCGTCACCCAGACTTCGGCATCGTCGCCTGCTTCTTCTGTTTCAGTGTCGCCTTCGGCGCCATTGCTGTCAGGATAAGGGGAAAATGGGAACGGTTTGATCTCGCTGTTATAGGTCAAGAAATCCAATATTTGTCTGACATACAAGGTCAAACTCTTGCCCAGAGCGCGCAAATTGCCATTGTCACTGCCGGTCACAAGGCTGAACAACACCTGGCCCACCGTCACCAGCGTGAGCATGAGCCCAACCACATACAGAGCTACAACCAGTGCAGCCATGAACAGAACACGCAACCACTGCTCGGGCCGGGTTAAATTTTCTACGATATCGTCGGACATGTTCACTCCTTGGGATTCAGGGTTTTGGTCTGATTCGCTTCATATTCAACATCCAGTGCCTGCTCACCCAGCATTAGCGAGGTCACGATGTTTCTCACTGAACTGCCGTTGTAAACGATCTGGTAGAGGCCTTTCACCAACGGCATATAGACGCCCAGTTCGTCAGATTTCTCCTTGACCTGCCGCAACGTATTCACCCCCTCGGCGACCTGACCAACCTCGGCGACCGCCTGATCAATGGTCAACCCCTGACCCAAGGCAACGCCAACCCGGAAGTTGCGACTCAAGGGCGACGAGCAGGTCACTACCAGATCGCCAACTCCCGATAACCCCAGAAAGGTCATGGGGTCTGCGCCCAGTTTACGTCCAAACCGCGCCATCTCGGTCAGACTGCGTGTCACCAGCATGCTGTTGGTGTTGTGCCCCATGCCCATTGCCGAGGCAAGTCCGGCGATGATCGCGTAAATATTCTTGAGAGCACCGCCCAGCTCTACGCCGAACATATCATCATTCGTGTAGACGCGAAAATACTCGGACTTGAGAACCTTCTGCACCAGCTCCCGCACGGACGCATTCTCGCTCGCGATCACCGTTCCGGTCAGATTCTTGGCCGCAATCTCTTTAGCGAGATTCGGTCCGCTAAGCACGCCGATACGCGCATCAGGTGATTCCTGGCGCAAAATCTCGCTCATCAGCTTGAAAGTGCCGGACTCTATTCCCTTTGTTGTGCTGATCAGGATTGCGTCATTACGGCAGACTTTGACCACCTCTCTGACGACGGCACGAAAATAAGCACTCGGCACCGCCACGAAGATGACTTCGGCATTGACAACAGCTTCTTGCATGTTGTGCTTCGCTACGACATTTTCATGCAAATGATACCCCGGCAGATACTGGGAGTTCTCATGGGTCTGATTGACCTCCGCCACCAGCGCCTCACTGCGCATCCAGAAGTTCACGCGATAGCCATTTTCCGCGATGATGTTCGCGATGACAGTCCCAAAACTGCCTCCGCCCAGAACGGAAACGGTACTCATCGGCATGGTTCAAAACACCCCTGTAGTTTTTTCTTGTTGATTGATCAATAGAACGTCAAAACACCCGATTCAATCCGTCCAAAGCAGCGATGCGATAAGCCTCGGCCATAGTCGGGTAATTGAAGGTGGTGTTGAGGAAGTATTGCATGGTGTTCGCCTTGCCTTCCTGCAGCATGATCGCCTGTCCGATGTGGACAATCTCGGAAGCTTGATCGCCGAAACAATGAATACCCAGTATCTCCAAGGTATCGAAGTGGAACAGGATCTTGAGCATGCCAGCCTGTTCACCCGTGATCTGACCGCGGGCCGTGTTCTTGAAGAACGCCTTGCCCACCTCATAAGGAATTCTTGCGGCCGTCAACTCGCGTTCGGTTTTCCCCAGCGTGCTGATCTCCGGAATCGTGTAGATGCTGGAGGCGAAGCGATTGATCTGTCTGCAGGCTTCCGGATCGACGATGGCATTTGAAGCCGCCCTGCCCTGATCGTAAGACGTACTCGCCAGCGACGGCCAGCCGATGACATCTCCGGCCGCATAGATGTTCTCTACTGCAGTCCGGTACTGGGCATTGACCTCCAGCTGTCCACGGGAATTGGGCACCAGGCCGACCGCCTGCAGATTCAGTTGATCGGTATTGCCCGTACGGCCGTTTGCCCACAACACAATATCGCTCTTGATGCGCTTGCCGGATTTCAGGTGGGTCACCACATGAGTGTCGAAATACTCGATCTGCTCATACTCCTCGTTGTGCCGACTCCGGACTCCCGCGTTGCGCAGGTGGTAACTGAGGGCGTCAGAGATCTCCCAATCGAGGAAGGACAGCAGCGTCTCGGCAGGATTGATAAGCTCAACCTTGGCTCCCAGCCCACCAAAGATGGAGGCGTATTCGCAGCCGATCACACCCGCACCAATGACGGTGACCTTGCGTGGAGAATGATTCAACCGCAGGATCGTGTCGCTGTCGAAGATGCGGGAGTGGTTAAAATCGACGTTGGCGGGCCGATAAGGCCTGGACCCGGTAGCGATGATGAAGTGATCAGCCGTCAGCACGGGGCCCTTGTTGCCCAAGCGGATGGAGTGATTGTCGATGAACGACGCGATGCCGTGCAGAATCTCGATGCCATTTTTTTCGTAATAGCCACTGCGCAGATGCACCTGTTCATCGATGATGCGCGCCGCATGTTTCATTATCTGTGGAAAGCTGGGCTTGCGTAGCGTCGCGAACTCTCTCAGCAAGGGGTCGCTGTTGAATTGCATGACCTGTTTTACACAGTGACGCAGAGCCTTGGAAGGGATCGTGCCGACGTGCGCACAGTTGCCTCCTACTTGATCACGGTCGGAAATCAGTGCGACCCGCCGCCCCTTCTTGGTGGAGTTCATGGCGGCCGATTCACCGGCCGGACCGCTGCCAATAACGATGATGTCGTAATGATTCTGTCGGGTTACATCCCTGTGTCTCACGATAACGGCTTCTCTTCACACTTGTCTGGATTGCCGCCACACAGACTGCAGCCCGTATCGGCCGTCCCGCTGCTCATGCCTCCACAGGAACCTTTGAGAGGTTTGCGCCCCATCATGACCCCGATGGCCATGCCGGCTACCACCAGCACCAGCACTACAAAACTCGCTATGACCGTCGCCATTTTCTACCTCACTGAACCTGAAGATAACTCTCGAATCTGTCGGTATAACGATCCTCGAAGCCATCACCAGCGGCGCTTTTCGTCACGAAATAAACCGCCTCGTTCAAGCTCTGCGCCAATTCGAAGCCCTTCTCTGCGCCCAGCACCATGTAGGCCGTGGCCATGGCATCGGCACGGGCAGTGGTCGCTTCAATCACGTACACACTGGCCAGGTTGTGGCTCACAGGCCGCCCTGTCACCGGGTCGATCTCGTGCGAATAGTGTACGCCGTTCTCCTCGAAATAGTTGCGGTAATCTCCGGACCCCGCGACCGCTATGGTCTCGCCATTGGTATAGAAGATATTGTGAACCTGTGGCGCCGTATCGACAGGCTTCTCTATCGCGGGCACCCAGGTCTGTTGCCCCGGCTTGTACCCTTTGATGCGCAGCTCTCCACCAGCCTCAATGAAATAACTGGCGATACCCAGCTCATCGAAGTATTCCGCAACCTTGTCGACAGCAAAACCCTTGGCGATGCCGCTGAGATCAATGTAGACATCGGCCGTCTTCAGCAGCGTCAAATTTTGCCTGTCGAGTTGCAGATGACGATATCCCACCCGTTGCAGCAAAGTGTCGATCTCGGACTGGCTGGGAATACGGGCATCCAGAGCATCGGCTACCGATGTCTGCGGGCCGAACCCCCAGCGATTCACCAGTGGGCCGACGGTGACATCAAACGCTCCGCCTGTGAGTTCGCTGATTTCAATCGCCAAACCCAGCACTTCCGCCATCTCCGCAGAAATGGCTATTGGCGTGTGAAGCGGACTGCGATTCAGCCGGGAGAGTTCGGATTCCGGCGCATAGGTCGACATTTGCTCCTTGTCCACGTGCGTCAACAACGCCGTGACCGCTTGAGCGAGCTCTTCGACGCCAAGCCCTGAAGGCAGGTCGACGATCTTGATACTGTAGGTAGTGCCCATGGTGGCACCGCCGAACTCGTGGATCTCGACAACTCGGGGGGAGTAAAGCAGGAAAGCAACGGCGAGTAGAATCGCCGCTGCAATGGTAAGTCGGTGACGTCGAAGAGTTTCTGTCATTTATGACACCAGCCAGCCTTGGAGACAGCGTCTGATCAGGAGAACTCGTCAAGGGCGATGTTCTCATCCTCGACGCCCAGATCCTTCAGCATCTTGATCACAGCAGCATTCATCATGGGCGGGCCGCACATGTAGAACTCGCAGTCCTCCGGCGCCGGATGATCCTTGAGATAGTGCTGCAAGACCACGTTATGAATAAAGCCGGTCATACCGGTCCAGTTATCTTCGGGCTGCGGGTCCGACAGGGCGACATGCCAGGTAAAGTTCTCGTTCTCAGCCGCCAGCGTATTAAAGTCATCCACATAGAACATTTCCTTCAGGCTGCGGGCACCGTACCAGAAGGTGATCTTGCGCTTGGTCTTGAGTCGACGCAATTGATCAAAGATGTGCGAGCGCATCGGTGCCATGCCGGCACCTCCGCCGATGAAGACCATTTCAGCATCAGTGTCTTTGGCAAAAAACTCACCGAATGGCCCGAATACCTTGATCTTGTCACCTGGCTTCAAATTGAAGACATGGGAGGACATTATCCCTGGAGGAAAGCTCGACTTGGGTGGGGGTGTCGCAATGCGGATGTTGAACTTGATGACGCCTTTCTCGTCAGGATAGTTCGCCATTGAGTATGCACGGATCGTGGTCTTGTCGCTCTTGGAAACCAGATTCAACAAGCCAAACTTCTCCCAATCACCGCGATACTTGTCGGCGATGGCGAAATTCTTGTATTGCACTTCATGGGGCGGAACTTCCAGTTGCACGTAGCCACCGGCACGAAAGTCGACACTGTCGCCGTCGGGAATCGCCAGCACCAGCTCCTTGATGAAGGTCGCCACGTTGTCGTTGGAAACCACTGTACATTCCCATTGCTTGACGCCGAAGAACTCTGGTTCGACCTCGATCTTCATGTCCTGTTTGACGGCGACCTGGCATGCAAGACGCCAATGCGCCTTGGCCTCACCCATAGTGAAATGACCCTGTTCAGTCGGCAGCATGGAGCCACCACCGTCGATGACCTGACAGCGACACTGACCGCAGGTACCGCCACCGCCACACGCAGAGGAAAGGTAAATCCCGGCATCCGCCAGCGTCGTCAGCAGCTTGCCTCCAGCAGGCACCTCGATGGATTTCGCCGCATCACCATTGATCTCGATGCGCACCTTGCCGGTGCTTACCAGCTTGGCCCTGGCCACCAGAATCAGCACAACGAAGAACATCACCACCACAGTGAACATTGCTACGCCGGCTACTATTGCTGATATATCAATCATTTGCACAAACCCGTTGCTACAGAGACAAACCACTGAATGACATGAAACCTAATGACATCAGGCCGGTAGTGATGAAGGTGATGCCCAGGCCGCGCAGGCCAAGCGGCACATCACTGTACTTCAGCTTTTCACGAATGCCTGCCATGGCGGCGATGGCCAGCGCCCAGCCAACGCCAGACCCCATGCCATACACAACGCTCTCAGGGAAGTTGTAGCCGCGCTCCACCATGAACAGTGAAGCTCCCATGATGGCGCAATTCACAGCGATCAGTGGGAGAAACACACCCAGGGCGTTATAGAGCGCGGGCATGTACTTATCCATGAACATTTCCATCACCTGCACCACGGCGGCTATGATGCCGATGTAGCAGATGAAGCCCAGGAAGCTGAGATCCAGCTCGGGGAAGCCCAGCCAACTCAAGGCACCGGCCTTCAGCAGGAACTGATACACGAGATTGTTCAGTGGCACGGTGATGACCTGCACCGCCGTCACGGCTATGCCAAGCCCGATCGCGGTCTCAATCTTCTTGGAAACAGCAAGGAAAGTGCACATGCCGAGGAACATCTGCAGAGCCATATTTTCGACAAATATGGCACGCACCAACAGACTGAGATAATGCTCCATTTAGTGTGCGACCTCCTGAACGGTGTGGGGTGCCAGGCGAAACTCGGTCTTTTCAACCTGTTCGACACGCTTGGTGCGTACGATCCAGATCAGAAAACCAATGATGAAAAAGGCGCTGGGAGCCAGCAGCATGAGGCCATTTGGCTGATACCAGCCGCCGTTGGCCACCAGTGGCAGTATCTCCATCCCGAACAGGCTGCCTGACCCGAACAATTCACGAATGGAGGCGAGAATCAGCAGCACCATGCTGTACCCCAGCCCGTTACCAATGCCATCCATGAAACTGATGACTGGAGGGTTCTTCATTGCAAAGGCCTCAGCCCGCCCCATCACGATGCAATTGGTGATGATGAGCCCCACGAACACACTGAGCTGCTTGCTGATTTCATACGCGAACGCCTGCAGGAGTTGATCAACTGCGATTACGAGCGCAGAAATGATCGCCATCTGAATGATGATGCGGATACTACTGGGCATGTAGTTGCGCACCAGCGAGATGAAGAAATTGGAGAACCCGGTCACCACCGTGAGCGCCACACACATGACGATGGCGACATTAAGGCTGGTGGTCACGGCAAGAGAAGAACAGATGCCGAGAATCTGCAATGTAATGGGATTTTCGGTGACCAGTGGCCTTGTCAGTACGGCCTTGACTGCTGATGACATTTTGCGTCCTACCTATCAACCTTTCGTCATGTTTGTGAGGAATGGACCGAAGCCCTTGGGCCCCATCCAGAATGCAATCAGATTTCCCACGCCGCGGGTGGTCAGAGAGGCTCCTGAGAGTCCATCAACTTCATGAACTCCAGAACCATTGCCTTTTACAGTCCGAAGGGCTACAGCGCCGCTGGCATCGTATATCTGTTTGCCTGGCCACAAAGCCTTCCAGCGCGGATTGGTGATCTCGCCGCCCAGCCCAGGAGTCTCCTTTTGGTCATAAAAGCCTATGCCGGTAACAGTGTTGCCGTCACCTTCCAGCGCGAGGTAACCGTACATCGTGCCCCACAAGCCATAACCGCTGACCGGCAGCACAATGGTTTGCAGAGTTCCATCGGCAGCCTCAACCAGGTAGACCGTGGCATATCTGACACGGCGCTTGATATCGGCAACGTCATCTTCTTCAGCAAGCACATCCGAAAACGCAGGATCACTCTGCGCTGCTCTGTCGTCGTAGGACTGCAGATCGATGCCAAGCTGAGTCAGTTGTTCGTCGGTCATGAAAGCGCCCGAATCCAGATCGACGATTCGGGGAGTGAACTCCGCGAACAGGTCATTGACCTCAGCCTTGTTGTTGAGGGCAGGATCGAACATGCCGGCGGCTATGAGAATATTCATGTTGCGATCGAGAATCTTGTTGTCGACCTGAAATGGCTTGAGGATGACTGCAGCGCTGGAAATGAAGATGGAGCAGACCACACAGACCACCAGTGCAACCTTGATTGTGCCGCTGACGCTGTCCTTGTTAAATGCCATTGCGTGCAATCCTCCGTCTGATATTGGCACGCACCACCAGGTTGTCGATCAATGGTGCAAACAGGTTGGCAAACAGAATCGCCAGCATCATCCCTTCCGGATAGGCCGGGTTCATCACTCGAATCATCACGGCCATGAAACCGATCAGGGCTCCGAATACCCATTTCCCCGTGTTGGTCATTGCCGAAGAAACCGGATCGGTGGCCATGAAGACCATGCCAAAGGCAAAGCCGCCCAGGACAACGTGCCAGTACCAGGGAGTGGCAAACAGATGATTGGTATCAGAACCGATGACATTCAGAAAAGTCGAGAAACCGACCATGCCGAGGAACACCCCGAGCATGATGCGCCACGAGGCAATCTTTGAGATCAACAGGACAGCCGCACCGATCAATATGGCGAGTGTCGATGTCTCACCGATAGCACCCTGCTCGCGCCCGATGAACGCATCCATCCACGTCAATTCCTGACCGGTTGCCATGGACACCGCCGGCAGCCCTTGAGAAGCCAGTTGCCCCAGCGACGTCGCACCGCTGAAGCCGTCGACGGCCGTCCACACGGCATCACCGGACATCTGTGGTGCATAGGCGAAGAACAGGAACGCACGGCCTGCAAGTGCCGGATTGATGAAATTCTTGCCGGTACCGCCAAACAGCTCCTTGCCAACGACGACACCAAAAGTGATACCAAGAGCCGCCTGCCAGAGTGGAATGTCCGGCGGCACTATCAGGGAGAAGAGAATAGAGGTAACGAAGAAGCCCTCGTTGACCTCGTGCTTTCTTATCATCGCAAACAGCACTTCCCAGAAACCACCGACGATAAACACCACGGCATAAATGGGAATGTAATAAACAGCACCGTACCACAAGCAATCCCAGGCGCTGGCTGGGTTATAGGACGAGAAAAGCTCGATCCAGAAAGCATGCCAGTCGCCGGTGCTCGTGAGCCCCATGTTCGCCATACCAGAGGTTGCCTGATAGCCGAGGTTGTACATGCCGTAAAACATGGCGGGGAAGACGGCGAGCCAGACCGTGATCATGATGCGCTTCAGGTCCACGCCGTCACGCACGTGAGCGCCAGAAACCGTCACCCGGCCCGGGCTGTAGAAAATGGTATCCACCGCCTCGTACAAGGGGTACCACTTCTCGTGGCGGCCGCCCTTCTCAAACTGCGGCGCCATGTCATCTAGTATTTTGCGCAAACCCATAGCGTCGGAATCCACTAACTCTCTTTTTCAATGCGGGTGAGGTTGTCCCGTAAAATCGGACCGTATTCGTATTTTCCCGGACACACGTAGGTACACAGCGCCAGATCCTCTTCGTCCAGTTCCAGGCCACCGAGGCTCTGCACCACTTCGATGTCACCCACGATCAGTGCACGTAACAGTTGTGTCGGCAGGATATCCAGCGGCATGACCCGCTCGTAGCTGCCTACTGGCACCATGGCTCTGGGACTGCCATTGGTTGTCGTGGTAAAGGGTAACTTCTTCCCTTTCAGGAAGCTGGAAATATAGATACCCAGGGCGGAATGGCGTTCAGCACCGGGGGACAGATAACCAAACAGCTCGCGTTCACGGCCCTCCCTCAGCACCGAAATATGCTGATGGTAACGACCCAGAAAATTCTCCACTCCAGACGCACTGCGCCCAGACAGTACAGAACCGGAAATGACGCGGTTCTCTCCGTCCTTGAGTTCACCTGCCGTCAACTCCTGCAAGTCGGCACCGATACGAGTTCGGATCAGACGCGGCCTCTTGGCTTGCGGGCCTGCCAGAGCAATGACTCTTTCGACACTCAGATTCCCGGTAGCAAACAATTTTCCAACGGCGATAACGTCTTGGTAATTGATCAACCACACCTGCTTTTTCAGGCTGACCGGATCGAGAAAATGGATGTGAGTTCCGGACAACCCGGCCGGGTGTGGACCGGCAAAGGTTTCAACACTGACATTCGCGGCGATCTGTTGTTTCTCGATTCCGTCGAAACTGCCTGGCCCACGGCACAGAAAGAGTTTGCCAGGCGTGAGGCGCGACAACAGATTGACTCCATTGATGAAGTCATCGGCATTTTCGCGGGCGATCAATTCCGGATTGGCAGACAGTGGATCGGTGTCCATGGCATTAACGAAAATTGAGTGAGGTATTGCAGACGGAGCCGGAACCTTGCTGAAGGGACGTGTTCGCAACGCCGTCCAGAGTCCCGAGTTCACGAGATTTTCGACGACCTTGCTGCGATCCAGACTGCTGAACTGCGCGGGTTCATAGCGGGCGAAACTGACCTGCTCCGCATCGCTGTCATCCAATGCAATCACAATCGATTGGAAGACGCGCTTTTCTCCACGGTTGATCTGTTTGACTACCCCAGTAGCGGGCGACGTAAAAATCACCCCGGGGGTCTTCTTGTCTTCGAACAGCGGCTGACCAAGCTTGACTCGCTCCCCCTCAATCACTGCCATGGTGGGTTTCATGCCCACATAATCACGACCGAGCAAAGCGACAGTTCCAACCCGCTGCCCGCTCTCTATATGCTGCTCCGGGGCACCATCGATGGGAATATCCAAACCACGGGTAATTTTTATCATTCACCAAGCCTAAATATTGACGGGATCGTCTTAGAACCACTTAGCATTGCAAACACACTAAACAACGGGTTTCCTGACCACAGAGATGCACCTGCGGCACAGAAATTACTAATATTCTTCCGGCTTGGGTTGTAGCGCGGGATGTTGTCGCGAACCGAGAGCTGGAACGCGGGCCATTATAGTGACAAGAGGCCCGATCCGCTATTGGTTTTCCTTAGCAAATCGAGCCTCTCTCGTCACCTATTCTGCAATCGGATAAACGCGATAATTCACTCCGGCCATCTTATAGACCATGCGAATGACCTGGTTACAGTAGCCGAACTCATTGTCATACCAGAGGTACAGCACACAGTTGTTTCCCTGCACAATGGTCGCGGTGGAGTCGACGATAGCTGCCTCACGGGAACCAACGAAATCGCTCGATACGGCATCGGGATCCTGGGTGTAGCTGATCTGGTTCTGCAGATTGGAATGCAGGGCGATCAAGCGCAGGAATTCATTGAGCTCTTCCTTGGAGGTCGGTCTGGTGAGGTGCAGACTCAGGATGGCCATCGACACATTCGGTATCGGCACTCGCACGGCATTGCCGGTCAACTTGCCTTCCAGCTCCGGCACCGCTTTGACGACCGCCTTGGCAGCACCCGTCTCGGTCAGCACCATGTTGAGCGCTGCACTGCGGCCACGGCGATTGCCCGTGTGGTAATTGTCGATCAGATTCTGGTCATTGGTATAGGCATGCACTGTTTCGACGTGACCATGCTCAATGCCGTACTTGTCATTGATGACCTTCAGGACGGGAGCAATGGCGTTGGTGGTACAGGATGCTGCAGTGATGATCTTGTCTTCAGGCTGGATCTGGTCGTGATTGATACCAAAGACGATGTTCTTCAGGGGACTCTTGCCCGGTGCCGTCAATACCACCTTACTGGCACCCTTGCACTTGAGGTGCTGCGACAGCCCGGCCTCATCGCGCCAGTTCCCCGTGTTATCGATGATCAACGCGTCATTGATACCATAGCTGGTGTAGTCGATTTCGTCGGGACGATTGGCGTAGATCACCTTGATGACATTGCCGTTGGCAATCAGACACTGATTGCCCTTATCGATTCGCACAGTGCCCTGGAAAGCGCCATGCACGGAATCCGACGTGAACAGGCTTGCACGTTTCTCCAGATCTCCCTCTTTGCCGGGTCTGACGACAATAGCGCGCAGACGCATCACCTCACCGGTGCTGGTGCGCTCAACGAGCAACCTGGCAATCAGGCGGCCGATGCGGCCAAAGCCATACAGGACCACGTCCTGAGGCTGATCGATCGGCTTGGTCTTGTCACCGACCAGATAGCCGAGCTCCCTGGCAACGAAAGTTTCGACTGACAACGCAGCGGCGCCCAGCTCTGCCTGCTGCACCATATATTTCACGGTGAGCTTGCCGAGATCGATGTGCACATGAGCAATATCCAGTTTGGCGAGCGCCATCAGCACGGGATGGGTCTCGAACTCCGACATTTCATTACGTTCCACCTGACGCACGAAACGGTGGGACTTCATGATGTTGGCGACAGAGCGATTATGCAGGGCACGTCCGTAGATAAAAATACCGACATTGCGTTCGCTGTAGAGCCGGCCAACGACCGGAATCATCTCCTGAGCGAGAGCCTCACGCTGTTTCCAATCGCCAAAATAGTCATCCAAACTGGGTCGAGTCACTGGCAGCACCTTCAGAATTACGGTTGATGTAGGAGGCCGGTATTATCTTTGGAATGCCGGGACTGTGCAACCTCGACGCGGTTGTGAGCGCCCCGAAATCCCTGTCTTCACATGGGATATCCGTCACTTTTGCTCTGACAAGATCAGTGGATTTGTGCCAAAATTCACGCCCTCAAAAGCTCCGGTCAACGGCCCCATGCAAAAAATCGATATTTTCACTCCCGCACTTCCGCAGGAAGCCGGTGATCTGCGACGCTGGTCTGGCCTGCAGGGCAGCAGCCTGAGCCTGGCCGTCGCCAATATTGCGAAGACACACCACGGTGTGGTGATGTTGCTGACGGCCAATACCGAAGAAGCGGAGCTGGCAAGACGAGAGCTCAGCTTTTACTGCCCGGAGCACGACAACATACCGGTCTACACACTGCCGGATTGGGAGACCCTGCCCTACGACAATTTCTCAGCGCATCAGGACATCGTCTCTGATCGCCTCAATACGCTCTATCATCTGCCGTTGCTGACCCGCGGCATCCTGATCATGCCCATGACCAGCCTGATGCACCGGCTCACGCCGCGCGAATACGTGGCCGGCAACAGCCTCGTCCTGAAGGTGGGCGCCCGTTTCAAACCCGAAATCATGCGCGCCAATCTGCTCGCCGCAGGTTACCAATGTGTGGACTCGGTCTACGAGCACGGTGAATTTGCCGTGCGCGGATCGATCATGGACGTATTCCCCATGGGCAGTGACGTGCCCTTCCGAATCGATCTCTTCGACGACGAGATCGAGAGTCTGCGCACCTTCGATCCCGAGACCCAGCGCTCGCTGGATAAGGTACCGAACGTCCAGCTGCTGCCCGGCAAGGAATATCCCATGACTGAGGCTGGCATCAGCCTCTTCCGCAGCAATTTTCGCAATCGTTTCGACGTCGACCTGCGTCAATGCAGTGTCTATCAGGACATCAGTCAGGGGCTGCACTCCGCCGGTATCGAATATTACCTGCCCCTGTTCTTCGAGCAGTTGCAGAGCGTCTTCGACTACCTGCCCAAGCACACTCTGGTGCTGCGCAGCGGCGATCTGGAGGCCTCCGGGCTGCGCTTCTGGAATGACATCAAGTCGCGCTTCGAAGACCGCAAGCACGACCGCCAACGCCCCATCGTCAAACCATCAGAGCTGTTCCTGAGCCCCGATGAAGCATTCGCAGGCTTGCGCGACTATCCCGGCATCGAGCTGCATGCTCACGCTGCGGGCGGGCGCGCACTGGAGGTGGATGTTCTGCCACCACCACAGTTGAATTCGGGGGTGCAGCACAATCCACTGCAGGCCGTGCAAAGTCTGCTGATGGAGCATCCGCACAGCCGCGTCCTGTTCTGTGCCGAATCGGCCGGCCGCCGCGAAAACATGCTGGAATTGCTCAAGACGATCAATATCAGTCCAGCGCCCGTTGACTCATGGGACGCCTTTATACTCGGACAACAGCCCTTCGCCATCACGATAGCCCCATTGGATCGTGGCATGTGGCTGCAGCA
>JAUSMU010000180.1 GCA_030645995.1 Gammaproteobacteria bacterium
GTCTTCCAGCACAAGGGCGGGAGTTCCGGAAATGCCAATCTTGTTGCCCAGATTGTAATGCTCCAGCACGGGGGTCTGGCAGTCACGGGTAGGCAGGCTCTGCCCATGTTTGGCCTGAGTCAGCGACTTGTTGCGATCCTCCGAACACCAGACTGAGATCATCTTGGGGTAGGCGGTAGATGCTTCACCCCCACGGGGATAGGCGACATATCGCACTTGAATGCCAAGCGCCATGATCGCATCGAGTTCGCCGTGCAGCTTGCGGCAATAGGCGCAATCGACATCGGTGAAAACGGTAATGGATGCCTTCTTTTCCTCTGGTGTGAATATGATCATCTCTGATTCGGGCACAGCGGCAATCCACTCCGCAATCTTGCCCTGGCGCGCAGCCGCCGTGAGATTTTCCAAACCGTCCGGGCTCGCCCTGAACAAATCACCGGTGACCAGATACCCGCCTTCGCGATCAGAGAACAGGGTCTCGCCGGTACTCAACTCCACTTCCACGAGACCTGCCACAGGAGTCTCGCTGATGCGGACGACCTGCACATCACTCTCAGTGGCAGTGGCCAACGTCTGAGTCAGTTTCGTTTGCAACTCCGCAGCCCAGGGTTCCTCGGTAGTAACCGACTGTCCGAATGCAGCATAGGCAAGCCCCACCGAGACCAATGCAATAGCGGCAACAGATCGAAACAATGTTGTCATGACGAAGAACCTCGCGATACCGCATTAATAAAACCGTGATAGCCGTAAATTAACACAAGCGGGAATGACGGACCACCAAAACAAAAAGGGAAGCAATATGGATTGCCTCCCTTTTCATACGCCCGATCATACGAACGTTCACACATATAGACTTGCGCGAGCCTGACAACAGCAATTGCCTCAGGCGGCGATCGTCACTCGAATCAGCTGGACTTCTTTTCCAGCTTTTCGGTAATACGTGCTGCCTTGCCAGACAGGTCTCTGAGGTAGTACAGCTTGGCCTGACGCACATCGCCACGACGCTTCAGTGTGATGCTGTCGAGCATGGGGCTGTAAGTCTGGAAGGTACGCTCTACGCCCACACCGTGGGATATCTTGCGAACGGTGAACGCAGAGTTCAGCGCACGATTACGGACACCGATCACCACACCTTCAAACGCCTGCAGACGCTCACGGTCACCCTCTTTGATCTTTACCTGCACTACCACCGTATCCCCTGGACCGAAATCCGGGATTTCCTTGGTCATTTGTGCTTTCTCAACCATCTGAATGATCTTGCTCTTGCTCATTGCCTTACTCCAGGGTTCGCAGCTTGACGCGTCAGCGCCTTGCCTCGTGTTCACCAATAAATTGTTCCAATAAACCTTTGTATTCCGCACTCAACGTCATCTTTTCCAGCAAGTCCGGCCGCTTGAGCCAGGTATTGCCAAGACTCTGCTTGAGTCGCCAAATTCTGATCTGTTCGTGGTTCCCGCCCAGCAGCACCTCGGGGACTGACTCACCCATGTACTCCTGCGGCCGCGTGTATTGCGGGCAATCCAACAGGCCATCCGCGAAGGAATCGGCTGCTGCTGAGCCCTCGTGACCAAGTGCCTCCGGCTGATAGCGCGTCAACGCATCGACCAGCACCATGGCCGCCAGCTCACCACCACTGAGGACGTAATCCCCTATCGACCATTCCTCGTCGATATCGTTGCGCAGCACCCGTTCATCAATGCCCTGATAACGGCCACATACCAACACCAGTTTCTTGCGTGCCGCCAACTCGACAACACCCTGCTGATCCAGTTTGCGTCCCTGCGGCGACATGTAGATTACCGTCGGTGCAATCATTGCACTGTCAGCTACTTTATCGTCCGCACCTGCAACTTCTACATTCAAACCAGCCTTTGCCGCCGCAATCGCCGCCTGCAATGGCTCGGTCTTCATCAACATGCCCGGGCCACCGCCGAAGGGGCGATCGTCCACCGTGCGATGCCGGTCGTTCGTGAAATCTCGCGGGTTCCAGCACTGCAGCGTCACAATGTTTTCGCGACACGCCCGGCCAGTAATCCCGTAATCGGTCACTGCGGCAAACATCTCAGGAAACAGCGTCACAATACCGATCTGCACCGCATTCCCCTTTTGCTTCTCTCCGCTTGGCACTCGTCAATCAAGCCAGATAATCAGCGTCCCAATCGACGGTAACACAGCGCTCTTCGCGACTGACGCGTTTAACAACCCTGTCGAACAGATAGGGAATCAATCGCTCACGCCCATCGACACTGCCTTCTACAGCCTGCACTACCAACACATCGTTGGCACCGGTTTCCAGCAGCTTGGAGACCACTCCCAGATACTGCCCGGACTCCGTCACCACACGCATGCCAATCAACTCGTGCCAGTAAAAATCTTCGGACCCCAGCTCAGGCAATTCATCTATCGGCACTGCCAGCTCTACACCGGTCAGATTTTTCACTTCGTCGGGATCATCGAAACCAACGAAGTGTGCGACAAGACCCTTGCCATGAATCTTGCCCTGATCCATCTCGATGGCCTGCCATTGCCCGCCGATACGGGCAAACAGATGACGAAAGTCGAGAATATTGTCCTGTGGGTTGGTATAGGAAATCAGCTTGACCCAGCCCTTGATGCCATAGAGCCGACCAATCCGCCCCATAGTGATCAATTCCTGTTGCTTGAACTCCATGACTATCCACCCTCTTACGTCAAGCCCAAGCCTGACGTCATGCCTGTGCTGTCTGCTTCACAGCAGACAGGGCAATCAGGCAACTGTCGTCGCAACGGCAGTGGCTTCCTTGATCAGAGCGGCAACGCGCTGACTTGGCTGAGCACCGTTGACTGACCAATGCTGCACGCGATCAAGATTGATACGCAGACGCTCTTCCTGGCCGCGGGCGACAGGGTTGAAGAACCCTACACGCTCAATGAAGCGACCATCACGCGCATTGCGCTGATCGGTGACTGTGATGTAGTAAAAAGGTTTCTTTTTTGCGCCAGCGCGAGCCAGTCGAATTGTGACCATAAACTGTATTTCCTGAGTTAATCGTTCATACGAAAACTGACCCAGCCACAACATCTAAAGACACTGTTACAACGCCAACAAGTGCCGAGGCTGGAAAAAGGCGGGTATTCTAAGGGAATTAGTGCCGGGATGGAAGGAATCTTTAAAGATTTTCCCGGCACTCTGTCAAACCCACAAATCGACAGAGAAGCCCCGCCGAATGGGCCGTTCAGACCATTGCCATTCTATTTTTTCTAAGCGGTGATTAGAGCACGACCACAGTTTAGAAGCGAGGAGGACCACCGGCACCTGGAAAACCTCCCGGGCCACGCATGCCGCCCAATCCACGCATCATGTTCGCCAGTCCGCCACCCTTCATCTTCTTCATGACCTTCTGCATCTGTTTGTGTTGCTTGAGCAACCGATTCAAATCCTGAATGTCGGTACCCGAACCCTGTGTAATGCGACGCTTGCGCGAGCCATTCAGAATATCGGGGTTCACTCGCTCCTTCATGGTCATCGAATTGATGATCGCTTCCATTTTGCGGAACAGCGAATCATCGACCATCTTGGCCGCGCCGGGAGGCAAAGCGCCAAGGCCCGGCATCTTGTCCATGATGCTCGCCATTCCGCCCATGTTCTGCATCTGCTTGATCTGCTCCTTGAAATCCTCCAGATCGAAGCCCTTGCCCTTCTTGATCTTGGCCGCCAGACGCTCGGCCTTTTCCTTGTCTACCTTGCGCTCGACCTCTTCGATCAACGACAGAAGGTCGCCCATGCCGAGAATACGGGTCGCAATACGATCAGGATAGAACGGCTCAAGGGCATCGGCTTTCTCGCCCATACCAATGAACTTGATTGGTTTGCCGGTGATCTGTCTGACTGAGAGCGCGGCACCACCACGCGCATCGCCATCGGCCTTGGTCAGAATCACACCCGTCAGCGGCAATGCGTCATTGAAGGCCTTGGCGGTATTGGCCGCATCTTGACCTGTCATCGCATCGACGACAAACAGCGTTTCGATAGGATTCAGCACTTCATGCAGGCGGCGGATTTCCGACATCATCTCGTCATCAATCGCCAAGCGACCGGCGGTGTCGACGATCAGCACGTCCATGAATTTCGTTTTGGCTTCTTTCACCGCAGCCAGCACAATGGCTTCAGGCGACTGACTGATATCACTGGGGAAGAATTCCACCCCTACATCGGTGGCCAGCGTCTGCAGCTGCGCAATCGCCGCAGGACGATAAACGTCGGCGCTGACGACCATCACATTCTTCTTGGCGTTTTTCTTCAACCACAGGGATAGTTTCGCGACCGTGGTGGTTTTACCTGCGCCCTGCAAACCCGCCATCAGGATAATCGCCGGTGGCTGGGCGCGCAGATTCAGCGCCTCGTTGGCAACGCCCATGACGGTTTCGAGTTCGGCCTGCACGATCTTGATGAAGGCCTGGCTGGGACTGAGACTCTGTGAGACTTCCTGCCCAATCGCGCGCTGCCGGACACGCTCAACGAATTCCTTGACGACGGACAAGGCCACGTCAGCTTCCAGAAGTGCACGTCGCACCTCTCGCAGCGCATCCTGAATGTTGTTGTCGGTCAGAGTCCCCTTGCCGCTGATCTTGCGCAGGGCGCCGGAGAGTCGTTCGGTAAGACTTTCAAACATAGTTCACTTCCAAATTTGCTGCGGGGAATTTTCGATGGCGGGCGATTATAGCCAAATACGCCGAGATGTTCACTGCCACAAGGAGCTGTGCTGACGGGCCACGAAGTGCCCAGAAAATATCACTTCAACCCCCTCCCCACATATGAGAAACTTTCCCAACAAGTGTTAAAATGAAGCTTATCGACAATCCCGGAAGCTCAACCTACAAGAAGACCCCAGAGACCGCCATGCAGCTTACCACCCTCTCAGGACTGATTGCCGTACTGTTTTACCTGATCAGTTCCGTCAATCAGGGACGGCGATTGCCGAACCGGACTGCCACGACAGAGCCCGGCAGTGCGGTGTTCATATTCGGATTACTGGCCGTTCTCGCACACGCCGTGAGCGCCAGTGGGATCATCAAGAAGGACGCAGGATTCCACTTCGGCATCGTCGAGATCAGCACATTGATCACTGCCTCGATCTCCTTGCTGGTCCTTGTCAGCAGCCTGCGCAAACCGCTGAGCAATCTGATCCTGGGATTATTCCCACTGGCCATCCTGTCCATTCTGGCGTCCATATTCATTCACAGCAGCTATCCACCCCGGGATATCGGCCTCGGCATTGCCAGCCACATACTGCTATCCATTCTGGCCTACAGCATCCTGACAATGGCGGCATTGCAGGCAACTCTCCTGGCTTTCCAGAATTATCAGCTGCGCAATAGACATGCAGCCAGCGTGATCAAGCGTTTCCCCCCGCTGCAGGACATGGAGGCATTTCTGTTTGAATTGCTGTGGGTCGGGCAGGTACTCCTGAGCCTGGGAATCATTGCCGGCTTTATCTTTGTGGAGGATATGTGGGCTCAGGGTCTGCCACACAAGACATTCTTCTCTCTGCTGGCGTGGATGGTATTCGCGGCATTGCTGTGGGGAAGACACAAGCTGGGCTGGCGCGGAACTACCGCGATTCGCTTCACGCTGACCGGTTTCCTGCTTCTGATTGTGGGGTTTTACGGCTCCAAGTTTGTGCTGGAATACATTCTCAGCTGAGTGTCACCAAGTCGTCACAGCTAGAGCGCCGGGACCAGCGGTCGGCAAACCACCTTCATCGGCCGCAAGCCATTAGAACTCTTCAGAGCAATTGCCAATCGGTGCTCCGGCGACGCTTGCATCTGCCAGAACTGCCACGCCCCGGGGTCGTCGCAACGCTCAGGGGCAAAAGCTATTGAAATCCCGTCCTTGGCAAACTCAAAACTGAAACTACGCAGAGGTATCGCAAGCCCCATACCGCAGGCCTTGATATAGGCTTCTTTCAACGTCCACAAATCAAAGAAGCGCTCTCGTTGAGCACTGACAGACAAGCTTTGCAGTGCCGCAATCTCCTGCTTTGAAAAGTAGCGATTTGCGAGCGCCAGCGTCCGGCACCGCCGCCCGGTATATTCGACATCCACCCCCAGATCGCCACGCTCGGTCACCGCGATGACGATCAACCCCTGGGCGTGAGAAATATTGAACTGGATGCCGGAATCAAGCACAGGTGCTGCAATAGCCGGGCGCCCCCACGCATTGCGACTGAACTGCCATTGCGCTGGCTGCGCATCAGGAAAGTAACTACTGAGAACGCTGCGAATCGCAGCGCGTGTGATTAGAAAGCGGCGGCGATCGCCCTCCAGACGCAGTCGCGCATGCCGCTGCAATTCGTCTGCAGACAAGAGCGACCCGCAAGGGGCAAGCAGCGCGTCATCGACTGAAGATTCATCAATCACCCACAGATGAATCTCATCACTCACTGGAAACGCCATGTATCACTCATTCCTTAAAGCGTTCAACCCAACAAGTCGTATTTGCGCAGATAGCCACGCAACTGATGGTAGCTCATCTGCAGAAAGTCGGCGGCCTTGCGCTGATTGAACTGGCAGCGCTGCATGGCCTGCTTGAGCAGATCGATTTCGAAATCCTGTACATGAGTCTTGAAATCCAGCGTTTCTGCTGCGTCCAAATCTACTGCCGGGGACTGCACAGACACGGCACTTTGCCCTGCCGGTGACGCTGATCCACCGGATTTTTGCGGAGCCTGACCCAAGCGATAGGGAGATTCGAAGGGATTGAATACCAGCCGGGTAATCTGTCGGTCCGGGCTCTGATAAACAGCACGTTCAATGACATTCTTCAATTCGCGCACGTTACCAGGCCAGGTGTGGATGACTAGCATGCGTTCAACATTCTGCGAAAAACCGTGGAAATAATCACCGCCCAGCTCTTTCACCATGCCGACGGCAAAATGCTCCGCGAGCACCATGATATCTTCGGCACGAGCGCGCAGTGGGGGCAACGTGATGACATCAAATGCGAGGCGATCAAGAAGATCCTCGCGAAACTTCTTGTCACGCGCGAGCGTTGGCAGATCTTCGTTGGTGGCCGCAATGATGCGCACATTCACCTTCAAAGGCTGGTTGCCTCCGAGCCGCTCCAACTCCCCGTACTCAATGATGCGCAGAATTTTTTCCTGCACCGGCATCGCGGTATTTGCCAATTCATCAAGGAAAAGCGTGCCACCGTCCGCGCGCTCGAAGTAGCCTTTCTTCTGGCTGGTTGCCCCCGTGAAAGCCCCACTCTCGTGACCGAACAGTTGCGACTCCAGCAGAGTGTCGCTCACGGCCGCGCAATTGATCTTGAGAAAATTCTGCTGCCAGCGTCTGGAGAGGAAGTGCAGGCGCGCGGCAATCAACTCCTTGCCCGTGCCACGCTCACCCACTATCAGCACCGGCTTGTTCAGCGGTGCCACTCGGGAAACGTGCTCCTGCATCTCCAGAAAGCTCGCGGACTCGCCGATCATTCTGGGTGGTGAATTGTCTACCTGCATGGGTTGTTCCTTGCCCTTTCCGACATTGACTCTGGTTTTGCGAAAAATACCACTTGTTGCCAAATCTCGCCAACAGAACGCTTTCGTTTCATCGCATTGATATTTATTTCCCTTTAATTACAAAGAGATGAAGCTCAATAAATTGCTGGCACACAATCTGCTTTAACTGGCACATTCGCAAGGCAACAAGAGAATTATCACCCGCAACCCGTGCCACCAAGAGGAAGCCAGACAAATGAGCATATTTTCACGCTTGTCAGACATCATCAATTCCAACATCAGCTCCCTGCTCGACAAGGCAGAGAATCCTGAAAAAATGATCCGCATGGTCATCCAGGAAATGGAAGAAACGTTGGTGGAGGTCCGCAGCGGCACCGCCAAGGTGATCGCCGAAAAGAAGACTCTCCACCGCCGCGCCGAGCAACTGCGCAAGCAGGCAGAGGATTGGCAGCAGAAAGCCGAACTGGCACTCAGCAAGGATCGTGAGGATCTGGCCAAGGCCGCGCTGATAGAGCGAGCCAGCGTCAACGCCACTGTCAACCTGCTGGACGGTGAGATGGTGAAGCTCGACGAGACTCTGGACAAACTGAGTGGCGAGATTGAACAGCTGCAGAACAAACTGAATGACGCCCGCGCCAGACAGAAGACCATCGTCATGCGCGCAACCGCCACACAATCCCGCGTCGATGTCAGCCGCCAGCTGCACAACTTCAACATTGACAATGCTATGAACAAATTTGAGTATTACGAGAAGAAAATTGATCTCATGGAAGGACAAGTTGACAGCCTCAATATGGAACGCAGAGGTCTGCAAAGCGAATTTGATGAACTCGCCAGAAAAGAAAAGATCGATCAGGAACTCCAGGAAATCAGGAAAAAACTTAACAAGTAAAAACGTGAAGGGTTCAGCTAATGGATTTTTTTGAATTCGCGATTGCGCTCATTTCGGTCATTGGCGGCTTCATTACGCTGTGGATGTTCATTCTCTACCAGCGCAAGGAAAAGAAGGTCAGGCTGTCGACGGACACCGAGTACGATATCCGTGAACTGTCAGCCATGGCCAAGTCGCTGAGCACCCGGATAGACACCCTGGAATCCATTCTGGATTCCGAAGTGCCAAACTGGAGAGAGCAGCATGAACACCAAGCCTAACAAGCTCACTCTCAATCGGGAGAAGAAACGCTTCTGCGGACTGTGTGCAGGACTGGCCGATTATCTGGAAGTGCCGGTGTTCATCATTCGGGTCATCGTAGTGCTTGCCTGCCTCGCCTGGCCGACCCTGATTCTTGTCTACATGGCTGTCTGCTGGTGGCTGAAGAAAGACATGAATGAAGGCAAGGTGCGCAACTTCTTGTCCGAATCCCGCACGGCAAATCACTTCAGGAACGTGGACTATCGCAAGCAGATGTATCGCAATACCGGTAACAAGAGAATCGCCGGCGTCTGCAGCGGTATTGCCGACTACCTTGAGGTCAGTCCCCGCAAGATTCGATTGGTAACGGTGCTGTCCTTCTTCCTGTTTGGACCATTCACATTCTTCGTCTATGGCGTACTGTGGATTGTTCTGGAGAAAAATCCAGAGGGCTATCACAGCTATCGAGGACGGCGATCGCACAAACGTGACTGTCGCCACTCGCCTGCAGATGATCCGACGCTTGCGCCAGAAACCCAGACTGCAGAGTCACGATCCAATGCTTCGATCGCACTGTCCATGCAGGAATGTTCCGCTGCGTTCAACAAGCTGGAGGCAAGGCTGCGGGGCATAGAGGCGTTTATAACCTCGAAGAAATTCCGACTGCACTGCGAAATCAACCGGATTTGATCCCCCTCATTTCAATTGTGCGCTTCACGGTGAGCAGTTACACTCCCAGACAACGAATCGTAACCGTCTTGGAGGCCTCGCCATGTACCGTGATCTGCCCGATTTCGACACCCTAGTCACCCTCCACAAAGAACAACCGGAGGAGCTGGAACGGATCCGCACCGAGTTGACGGATGCCATTCTGGAAAACACCACCGGTGAGAGCCGACGTCGGCTGCAGGGGCTGCAGTTCCGTATCAACATGGAACTGCGCAAGGCTCGCACCCCAGAGGCACGCGTCATCAAAATCTCCAGCATGATGCATGAGGCCTTTGCCGAGCTGAATCACGTCCTTCACCACCCTGTGAAAACAAATGGTGCCAATACCAATCGAGAGGCGCGGATAATCCCTTTCAGTCAGCCACGTGACCGTTCAAAGGACCATTAAGGACAGCAATGGGTGCTCGGATCGTTGCGCTGAAAATCACTCTTGGAGCAGGCTTGTTGCTGCTCGCGCAAGGTTATACGTTCGCCCAACAGCAAACATCACTGCCCCGCTTGCCAGAGTCTGTTCTGGGTATCACACCGCCGACGGCACGAGTGACCGGAAGCCCTGGCAACATGCGCATTACCGAACGCTCCTGCCGATCACTCCCACTGGAAGAAACCCGCCGTCGCATCGTCAACGCAGCGGCGCAGGAATGGGCTTACTTCGGCTTCGGTATCGATGAACAGCCCACCGGATTGGCAATTGAGAGAACGGCACCGGCTCAAAACCGCGCCCGTCGCCCGAGCGTGAGTACAACCGAGGCTGTGCGCCTGGCGGACTCCATCGCTGGCTATTGGGCTGCCACCCCCGACAGCGATTGGATACTGCAACGTCAGAATCAGGCCTGGAGCACCGACGGCGCAGGCATACGCTGGCGTGACGCATGGTCCGCCGCCTTCATCTCCTGGGTGATGTGCGAGAGCGGTCTTGGAACGCCTCAACAGTTCAAACGCGCCATCGCGCACCATACCTATATCGACCAGGCGATTCTTGCGAGCGAAGGCAAAGACGAGGCCGCTGCATTCCTTGCCTATACACCAGGTGAGGCCGCGATAGCGCCAGGTGACTTGTTGTGCCGAGGGAGCCGACCCGCGTATCAGAGCATCGCCGAACGCCGCGCCCAGCTCGGTGTCGGTGCCAGAACGCACTGCGATATCGTGGTTAAGGTGGATGAAGACGCCGGGCAGATCATGGCCATTGGCGGCAACGTCAGAGGCTCGGTGCGGATGAAGGTATTCCCGGCAGTCCGCGACGACAATCAGTACCTGCGTCCACTTTACGACAACGGACGCACTCACTTCGCGCACCTGCAGCTCAAGGCCCCGGCGATTGAGGCGGACGCGCTCGATCAATCCCCAAGCCTGCAAACGATCGCCTGTAGTGCCCCCGTACCAAACGCGCTTCCTGCATTGGCGGCGGTACCGTCGCTGCCTGCAGAGCTCTGCTGAATTCCCGATTTATGTCCACGCAAAACACTCAATACGACAAGACAATCTAAACTCCATGAAGTACTGCCAGCACTGCGCCGGATCTATCACACACCACATCCCTCCTGGCGATGACAAGCTGCGCTACTGCTGCATTGCCTGCGACGTGGTGTTTTATCAAAACCCGAACAACATCGTAGGCACCTTGCCAATCTACGAAGACAAAGTCCTGTTGTGCCGACGGGCCATAGAGCCACGGCGTGGGAAATGGACTCTACCTGCGGGATTCATGGAGAACGGCGAGACCACCTTGCATGGTGCCATCCGTGAAACGTTGGAAGAAGCCGGTGCCACAGTCGTGCCGGCAGACTGTTCGCTCTACACCCTGTTCAATCTTCCTTATATCAATCAGGTGTACCTGTTCTTCCGCACCTCACTGCGCGCTCCCGAGTTTCACGCTGGCGAAGAAAGTCTGGAAGTTGCGCTCTTTGCCGAAGAGGAAGTCCCCTGGAGTGAGCTTGCCTTTCCTGTGGTGCGCATCACCCTGGAGCAATACTTCGCGGATCGCCGCGAGGGCGTGTTTCCTGTGCGCATGTTTGATCTGCATTACTCGGCTGAGGGCCAGCTCAGCACTTTCCTCATTAGCAGCAGCACTTCAAACCGCAATAACTGAGGGGCCTCAGGACCCCTTTTTCTTTGCCCTCAGTATTCTGAATTATTCCGGGACAAACGCTGGTCTCACTTCTAACCCCAGCATGAGGAGCCCACAATGACCGTCAACACAACGATCACCCGCCGACAGTTCAACAAGCTGTTGCTGTCGGCAGCAGTTGCAACAGCCGTTTTTGGAATACCAGGGTTAACCACGCTGGCTCAGGCACCGCTGCGTATCGGCATCATCGGTTCACGTCAGATCGGGGGCGATTGCGGAACGCCTGGTGCGTGATGCCGGGTTTGATCCGGTGTATGTCGGAGCACTGGACAGCGCACGGCGTTTTGATCGCGGCACAGATGTCTATGTGCGAGGCATGACAGCTGCCGAACTTAGGAAAGCACTGAATCTGTAAAGGTCACTGCTGGTTTTTTACTTCGTGTGCCGGGTTGCAGTAGAACACTGCAAGCATATGCGCCTCTCAACGATCTGCTCATTTATGAATTCGGTGCCGAATCAATCAATCACAACAATTGATACGCCCCAGAAACCTGCCGCGGCACAGCGTACAAAGAGCGTGCTGCCGGTGCTCCCGGCGGTGACCGTCGGCCGCCAGGGATGGCGGCCGCCGAGCCTACAGGGAAGTATTCACGGCGTGTCACCGCCGGGAGCACCGGTAGTACGCTCCATCCACTGATACCATGTTTAAACGCTTCACGATTCCAAGAACCTGCATTAGCATGCAGACATCCTTTCAATAACAAAAATAGGAGCAACACGATGTCATCAAAAGAAAAACGTACAGTGCCTGTTGAAGCTATCGAACTCTACAATCAGTACGTCCACGGAGAGATCAGTCGCCGAGCCTTCTTGAACCGGGCGAAGCAATTTGTCGTGGCCGGACTGACAGCGGGTGCCCTCGTTGAGGCGCTGATGCCGAATTACGCGCTGGGGCAGCAGATTGCCAAAGACGACGAACGGATCAGGGCAAGTTATGTCACCGTGCCTTCGCCACAGGGACACGGCTACATCAGGGGTTATCTGGTACGCCCCTACAGCGCCGACAGCCGCTCGGAAGAGTCAGCTAAATTGCCAGGCATTATCGTGGTACACGAGAATCGCGGGCTCAATCCGCACACTGAAGACGTGGCGCGCCGATTGGCATTGGCCAACTTCATGACCTTCGCTCCTGACGTGCTGACCTCGGTGGGTGGCTATCCGGGCGACGACTATCAGGGAGGACAACTGTTCAACGGCCTGGACGCTGGCAAACGCTTCGAGGACATCGTTGCCGCTGCTCTATGGTTGAAAGGACGCGACGACTGCAATGGCAAGATTGGCGCAACCGGTTTCTGTTACGGCGGCGGGGTGTCTAACCAGCTGGCTGTACGCCTGGGAGCCGATCTTGCCGCCGCAGTGCCCTTCTATGGTGGCGCGGTGCCAGAAGCGGAGGTGCCCAACATCAAGGCATCCATACTCGTACAACACGGCGCACTGGATACCCGCTTGGTCGAGGCCTGGCCTGCCTACGAGGCAGCGTTGTCGGCGGCAGGTGTCACTCACGAAGCCGACATTCACCCTGGAGCCGTGCACGGCTTCTTCAACGACGCTACGCCCGAACGCTACAACGAGGCGGCGGCCACATTAGCCTGGACGCGCATGGTCGACTGGTTCAACACTCACGCGCGAAGCTGACGGATCGTTCACGTTGCCTGCATCGACGGACGACGTATGTGCAATATGCCGACGCCAACCTGAACCGCCCCATCAATCGCGCTCTTGCGCAGTTGGGGCGGTTATCGCCGGTTGTTAGCGCTTTTCGCCGATCAGGCTCGCGAGACCCTTTGGAAAAAAATATAACCATTTGAAAAAATTGAAAATAATCAGCTGGCACACGACTTGCTATCTCTGAATGTCTGTTAACAACATCCACTCAAGACAGGACCAGCACTCATGATCAAAACCACTCTCTTCGCACTTGCAGCAGCCACCCTCATCCTTCACAACACCACCTACGCCGCAGACAAACTCAGCAGAACACACACTGTCGACGTCACCGACATTGAGGAGATCGTCATTGAGGGTGGTGTCGGCAGCATGGAAGTGGTGCCAGCCGATGGTTCAGAATTGATCGTGGAGTTGGAAATAGAAGCGGAGCGAAATTGGTACGGTCGCTCTAGAGACATCGACGATATCGATATTGTGGTCAACAAGCGCGGTGATCGCCTCATCGTCGAAGTCAACGAGAAGGATCTCGACAATGTGGAATTGCATTGGCATATCGAAATGCCGGAGGTGCACAGAACCACCGTCAATCTGGGCGTCGGGCAGATCATCGCCGAAGTGCAGAACACGGAGCTGCGTGTCGACCTTGGTGTTGGCGAGGCGCGCATCACTGCAGCCAGCGAACACATGGGCAGAGTAGAGGCTTCATCCGGCGTCGGCAGGGCCTCCATCAGCGGCGGGAACAACACGATCAACAAGCGCTCATTCGTGTCGGAAAACGTGCAGGGTTACGGTGAAGGTACCAATGACGTGGATGTTCAGGTTGGCGTAGGCGAGGCCACCGTCGCATTGCGCGGTCACTGATTACCTCAGGAAAGCATCAAGGACGCGCGCCGTACCCCCTGCAGGCATACCCCGGTACCGAGGGACCGAACGGGGTAGCCGATTGCGGCCCCAGCAGCGCCAGCAAATCGCTTCTGTGCGGCTCGTTCAACACACTGAATGGGCACACACTCATATCGTTGATACCGATCTGGAAATCAAAATCGCGCGCGGTGGGAGTACCACTGGTCGACCCCAGGTAATCCCCCGCTTTCACCGCGATATTGACGAGCGGCACCTGACGATCCTCACGTTCCTCAAACGCCGGAGTGAAGACCGGTGCCCCCAGAGACCCGAATCCATAAGCTGCCTTGATATCCGGACGGGGATCAGTGATGTGGTTGAAGCGGACGATGACATCATTACTGCCGGGGCGAGCGGGATCGCAGGCAACCAGGAAAAACAAATCGAAATCATCGCTCGGGAAAATGGGCAGGTTTTCTGTCTTGTGACGCAGTCTCACCAGCACGCCGTCGGCAGGGGCATATATGTCAATGCGCTCCCCCTGCCTCTTGATCCACTGATAGGAAAAGCGCGCATCATTGGTTTCTTCCCCATTGGTGATCATCGCCAGATCCTGAGCGCGAAACGGCGCGTGCGTAAAGACACCCTGCGCAGATGTATAGCCCACATTGACCGTGCGCCCCCCATAGGCGGGACACGCCACACTCTGTGTCGGGGCCGTGTCATTGGTAATCAGCAGCGATTCCGGGGTTGCCGTGTAATTGAAATCTCCGGAGCTGTTCTCGCGATAGGCGAGATAAAAGGGAAACGTGCCAGCGCTACCCACGACACCGCTGAATAATTCCAGATCCATCGTGGTCTGCAACGTGACGTCGTCGCGCACTGGGCGCAGACCTGCCATGGTTCCATCCCATGGCAGCAATTGCCCGTCACTTGTGAGCATCTGCACGGCACCGCCCAGCACCACCAGCGCAAAAATGTCGCCGGTCTTGCCAACATGCTGTGGCTCTGGCTGCACCCTGACGCTGATTCGCAAGGCATCAGGCGCGCGTGCTTCGTTGCGGAAAGTGATGCCCTGATCGCGTGTCAGACCGATGGCAAAGCTGGCATTGCGGGAGCCCGGGCTATCGATCCGGGTGGCAGGAATCACGCGCCGCTGGTCTCCGACAGCAGGAGTCTGCGCGTGCAACAGAGAAGAATAAAAGCCAACACATAGCGTCAAAGCCACCAGCAATTTCATCGTCTTGCTCCTTCTATCAGCTGTTAGATGCTCTCCAGCCGCACTACATCGAAAGCAGGTTCTTCATACGGATGTGCCGCACGCAGGGCTGCCACCACGGCGACAATGCAGTGATCGTCGCACACCATTTCCACGCGATATTCTTCGAGAGTTTCTAGCTGATCCTGCGCGCCGATGAAAGGCTTGCTGCCAGCCAGCGGCCGAAACTGCCCCTGCCCGGCGACTTGCCACGCACAGTGCTCGTAGTGGCCGATGCGCCCTGCTCCTGCAGCGAAGACGGCGGACTTCACCGTCTCCAGATGCGTGGCAGGCACATAGAAGCACAGTTTCATCATTATGCTTGCTCCGCTCTCTTATCGGCTCAACCTCAGCTTGTCAGCCCAGCCACACCCTGGCATTGCGGAACAAGCGCATAGTGGGCGCATCTTCGGTCCAGCCATCGGGCCGCCAGGAATTCTGCACCGCACGGAACACCCGCTCCGGATGCGGCATCATCACGGTGGCACGACCGTCGGCACTGCAGATACCGGCAATCCCCATGGGGGACGTGTTAGGGTTCTGCGGGTAGCGCTCAGTCACCTTGCCGAAATTGTCGACGTAAGCCAATGCGATTCCACCTGATGCCTGCAGCGCTTGCAGGTCTGATGCATGATGGAATTCCGCCTGCCCTTCTCCGTGCGCGACGGCGATGGGGAATACAGAACCCGCCATTCCAGCAAAGAACACCGACTTGGAATCCGCCGCCTGCACCAGCGAGGTACGCGCCTCGAACTGCTCGGAACGGTTGCGCACGAAGCGTGGCCAGTGCGTCGCGCCGGGAATCAATTCCTTGAGCAGCGACACCATCTGACAACCGTTGCAGACGCCCAGCGTCAAAGTCGTTTCGCGCTCGAAGAAGCGCACGAATTCGGCGCGCAGTGCCGGGTTGTACATAATGGATTTTGCCCAACCGCCGCCTGCCCCCAGCACATCGCCGAAGGAGAAGCCGCCGCAGGCGACCAACACGTTGAACTGGTCGAGCTTCACGCGCCCGGACAGCAGATCCGTCATGTGGACGTCGATCGCCTTGAAGCGCGCACGATCAAATGCCGCTGCCATCTCGACCTGGCCGTTCACGCCCTGCTCGCGCAGCACGGCTACAACCGGTTTCGCGCCGACGTTGATGAAGGGCGCGGTGATATCCGCATTCTGGTCGTAACCGAGCGCCACCTTCAGCCCCGGATCTTTGGCATCCAGCAGCCCATCGTATTCTTGTTGCGCGCATTCGGAGTTGTCGCGCAGAGATTGAATCTGGAAGCTGGTCTGCGCCCACAGGCGCTGCAGGGCCACACGGGAATCCTCGAACAACAGCTTGCCGCCATTGAGGATGCGTAGCTCATCACGGCCGTTCAGAGTGCCAATGACGCTGGTGCAATCAGAGAGACCAAATTGTTCAATCATCTGCAGCACCGCAGCCAGCTGGGCGCGACGCACTTGAATGACCGCACCGACTTCCTCACTGAAGAGCAGCGGAAGCACATCGTCATTGCC
>JAUSMU010000199.1 GCA_030645995.1 Gammaproteobacteria bacterium
CTACTACGCCAACATCCGCAGTCAGATCAATGACGAGCAGAAGAGCAAGGCCATTCTGGTGCTCTCCAGCAAGGCGTTGCAGAGCAATCACGAGGCGCTTTCCGAGCTGCTCGCCGAGACTTTCACGCACTGCCGTTTCGACGAGGCACAGCGTCTGCGCGAAATCATGGACCAGATCACGGCACGCCGTGACAGCAGCATCACCGGTCAAGGTCACTCGCTGGCAATGTCGCTGGCCTGCAGCGGCATGAGCCCCAGCGCCCGTCTCAGCCATCAGTTCACCGGGCTTGCTGGCATCAGCACTCTGCGCAACCTGAGCAAGTCGCTCAAGGTCAGCAAGGAGGCGAAGGCACTTCTGGAGCGCTTTCAGGCCATCCACGAACAGGTTCTGCGTGCCCCGCGCCGCTTCCTGCTGATCGGCGAGGCGGCGCATCAGAGTGAGCTGACCAGCACGCTGGAGCAGCGTTGGAGCCAGCTTGCGGATATGACCGATGCCACCTCCTCCGGCCTGCAATTGCCGCCGATTCGCGAGAAAGTGCGGCAGATCTGGACCACCAACACTCAGGTCAACTTCTGCGCCAAGGCCTATCCAACGGTGCCAGCAAGTCATCCAGACCACGCCACGCTCACCGTGCTGGGCGGCTTCCTGCGCAACGGATTCCTGCATCGCAGCATTCGTGAGCAAGGTGGCGCCTATGGTGGCGGTGCGGATCAGGATGCCAATTCCGCAGCCTTCCGTTTCTATTCCTACCGCGATCCGCGCCTGAGCGAAACTCTGCACGACTTCGATCGCGCCATAGAATGGGTGCTGCAGGAAACACACGAGTGGCGTCAGGTTGAAGAGGCGATCCTCGGTGTCATCAGCGCCATGGACAAGTCTTCCTCGCCAGCAGGCGAGGCAAAACAGGCGTTCTACAACGAGTTGTTCGGGCGTACCCGCGAGCAGAGACTGGCCTATCGCCGTCAGGTTTTAGCAACTCAGGTCGAAGATCTGCAGCGTGTGGCACGCCTCTATCTGCAGCCGGAAAAGGCCAGCATTGGAGTGATCAGCAATTCTCAGCAGCTGAAATCAGTGCAAGACATGGGTCTGGAAGAGTTTTCCATTTAGATGAAATATCTTTTATATTCAAATAGATAGAGGTTAGTCTGGGGAAAAGGCAGCACCTGCACCAGAATGCGTGAAAAATAATTCAAATATTTTTCAACGAAGGCTGGAACTAAGCAGGAATGGCACAGTCAGACAGTATGTAGGTAGATTGCAGACAAAATTGTGGGTTTTGTTTCATTTTATCTCTCCCTTGATAGTAGTAACTTAAGCCCAACTTCGGTTGGGCTTTTTTTTATCCGCAGTTTGTCATACCCCACGGTTTGTCATAATAGTTTCGTATGCTGTTTTGATTTCCTGCGTTTTCTTCGTTGCCATTTCCATCATCTCTTCCGGCAGTCCTTTCGACACCAGTTTGTCCGGATGATGCTGGCTCATGAGTTTGCGATAGGCTTTCTTGACCTCGGCGGTCTCGACATTTGCACTCAGCCCGAGCACCTTGTAGGCGTCGTTGAGTTTCTGCGCCGGGGTCTCGTCGGTGTTGAATCGGTACTGCGCGCTCATGCGCATGACGAGCCTGTCATAGTCCGCCTTGGCGTAACCGAGACTGGTGGCGATCGACAGCAGCACACGCCGTTCAGCTGGGTCCATTTGGCCGTCAGCCAGTGCCGTGGCGGTGAGAATCTCCAGAAACATCTGGATCAGATTGCGGCGACGATGGCACTCCAGGCGGAACTGCTCCAGCACCTGAGCATAGGGGAAGTCCGGTTGCTTGCCCTGCTCGAACAGGCTGACGGCGAGCTTCTTTTGCGCAGCCTTCAGCTGCATCTGCCCCATGACCTGCTCGGCCAGCGATATCTCGTCACGGCTGACCTTGCCGTCGGCCTTGGCGATATAGCCCATCAATGAGAACACTGCCGTAAAGAACGCGGTCTGCACACGCTCGTTCGACTGCGGATCTGCGGCCCCCAGCAGTGCGTCATTGGCCGTAATGCGATCCATGCCATTATCGAAATAGTTGCCAAGCGCCGCGCCTAGCACCGCACCCAGCGGTCCGCCCATCATGAACCCAAACGTCCCGCCGATCACCTTGCCCCACCAACTCATGCTCTCACTCCCTTCCAGTCAATCTCTATTGTTCATTACTAATCGAGCAGCCTGCCGAACCAGCTCATTTCCAGATCTGCACGGCATTGGCCCAGTTGCGCCTCATAGCGATCTGCGTTGTTCTGCACGCGGGCGGCCGCATCGAGCAGCCACTGTTTGCCTTCGTAGGTGCGTCTGTCAAAACCGGTATTGCCTTCGTGATAAGCGAGATACAGGTTGCGGGCGTCGTGCAGGGCGATATTGTTGCGACGATAGCTGTTGGCGTTATACCAGCCGATGAAATCCACGGCATCCGCGAAGTTGGCGCGCCGGGCGATGAAGTTCCCGGTCGACTCACGATAGTCATCCCAGGTGCTGTCCAGCGCTTGAGGATATCCAAATGCATCGGAGGGACGAACCCATGGAATCACCCACAGCAGCCGGGTGCG
>JAUSMU010000200.1 GCA_030645995.1 Gammaproteobacteria bacterium
AATGTTCGTTATGATCGCTTGGTGGTCTTCACTGTTAAGAACATCTGCGAACTGGCGGTGATCTTGGTCGATGAGGGTGTTATAAAGCAGTGGCCCGGCGGGCACAGGAAGTTACGTGCGATTGAAGAGGGTGTAATGGTCAATTTTAAGAAGATCCACAAGAAATACCATATAGATCCATAAGTTACTATTTCCGGTAATCTTTATTACCGGAAATAGAAGAATTTGGAGATAGTCCTCACTATTTGTAAATAAAACAAATATATAAGAAAATTACATAATGTAATTTAGAGTTTGAAGCGCTGGTAATCTTCCGCCAAAATGTCTCTTGACCTTCCCATTGTGGTAAGCCTGATGATGCTGACCGTTTCAATAGTTTTCCCCGCCAAACCATACAAATTTTGACTCTGGGGGTCAGCAATCATGGCGTCAACAGAACCTGAAGTGTGTGAAATCGATCTGAATGTCTCCGGCATGACTTGCGCGTCCTGCGTCGGGCGTGTCGAAAAAGCACTCAAGAATGTGCCTGGCGTCATGAATGCCAGTGTCAATCTGGCCAGTGGCCGGGCTCACGTGAATCTCTCAACAAGCGGTCCAACGGCCAGCGATTTGACGAAAGCTGTCATCAACGCCGGCTATGAGGCGACCGTTGCGGTAGACCGCAAGGCAGATGCCCAGAAGCGCGAGCGGCAGCTCAAGGAGGAGCTGCAGTCCCTGAAGCGCGCGTTCTTGATCTCGGTGCTGTTCACGCTACCGGTATTTCTGCTCGAAATGGGCGGTCACGTCCTGCCGGGCTTTGCGGACTTTGTCCACGGCACCCTTGGACATCGCAACAATTGGATCGTGCAGTTTGTGCTGACAAGTATCGTGCTGTTCTGGCCTGGCAGACGCTTCTTTCTGCTCGGCGTTCCCGCGCTTTTGCGTCTGGCTCCGGACATGAATTCACTGGTGGCCATGGGGACCAGTGCAGCGTGGGGATATTCGACCGTTGTCACTTTTTCCCCCAGCGTTCTGCCTGGGGATTCAGGAAATGTCTATTTTGAGGCGGCTGCGGTCATAGTCTGCCTGATTCTCATGGGGCGTTTTCTTGAAGGCAAGGCTCGTGGGCGCACCGGCGAGGCCATCGCCAAACTGCTGACGTTACAGCCGGAAACTGCAATGGTGCTGCAGGGTGATCAGGTCGTGGAAACAGCGATCGAATCGATTCGTCCTGGAGACACGGTGCAGGTCCAGCCTGGCGAGCGGATTCCTCTGGATGGGCAGCTTGTCGATGGCCACTCCTTCGTGGATGAGTCGATGCTCACCGGCGAGCCACTGCCCGTCAAGAAGGAACCGGGCGCGGCCGTTACCGGTGGCACCATCAATAAGACTGGCGCCTTCAGTTTCCGGGTTCTTCGCGTAGGTGAAGACACGGTGCTGGCGCGGATAATCGCGATGGTAGAGAGCGCACAGGGTTCCAAGCTCCCCATCCAATCCCTTGTGGACAAAATCACACTCTGGTTTGTGCCCGCTGTGATGTTGGTGGCGATCTCCACGTTCCTGTACTGGCTTCTGGCGACGGACGCGGGACTGGGTACTGCGCTGGTTCATGCCGTCTCGGTGCTGATTGTCGCCTGCCCGTGCGCCATGGGTTTGGCAACGCCTGTATCGATCATGGTGGCGACGGGGCGTTCCGCAGAGATGGGTGTGCTGTTCCGCAACGGCAACGCGCTGCAAATGCTCAGTCAGACTCGCACTATCGCCTTCGATAAAACCGGCACCATTACGCAGGGCAAGCCCGAGCTGACCGATTTGCTTGCGCAACCAGGTTTCGATGCTGCTGAAGTATTGGCGATCGCAGCCGCCGTTGAAGAAAAATCGGAGCACCCTATTGGTCTCGCTATTGTCGCCGCCGCTCGGTTGCAGGGATTGAGCCTGCCGCCGGTCAAGGATTTCGAGGCCCTGCCCGGCTATGGTCTGCGCGCCTGTGTCAACGGAGAAAGAGTCGACATCGGAGCGAGTCGCCTTCTGGAAAAGCTCGGTCTGGACGCACGTGCGGCATTGCCCGCTGCTGTCGAACTTGCTGAACAGGGCAAGACCCCGTTGTATATGGCGATTGGTGGGCGCTTGGCAGCGGTCATTGCTGTGGCCGATACCGTCAGAGCGTCCTCCCCCGCCGCGTTGCAGGCGCTGCGCCGTGCAGGTTTCAGAACCGCCATGATTACAGGTGACAATGCGCGAACGGCACAGGCGGTCGCCAAGACGCTGCAGCTGGATCAGGTCTTTGCTGAAGTGCTGCCTGAAGGCAAGGTCGCAACACTGAAGTCATTGCGTACCGAAGGGACGCTGCTCACGTATGTTGGCGATGGCATCAATGATGCGCCTGCGTTGGCCGAGGCCGATATCGGCATTGCGATGGGCAGTGGCACTGACATCGCCATTGAGAGTGCTGACGTAGTCTTGATGACGGGCGAGCTCGGCGCCGTGGTAAATGCAGTCATGCTGGCGCGCGCCACGATGCGCAATATCAAGGAGAATCTGTTCTGGGCTTTTGCCTACAACGTGGCGCTGATTCCACTAGCCACTGGCGCGCTTTATCCTGCCTACGGGTTGCAGCTGTCACCCGTATTTGCCGCCGGGGCGATGGCATTGTCCAGTGTGTTTGTGCTGGGCAACGCGCTGCGCCTGAAGCGCTTTCGGCCTGCACAATTATGAGGGCGTGCGCATGGTGACGAATTCTTCTGCCACGGTCGGGTGAATCCCCAGAGTCGCATCGAAATCCGCCTTGGTGGCGCCAGCGTTGATAGCCACTGCCAGACCCTGCACGATCTCTCCGGCGTCGGCGCCCAGCATATGAATACCCACGACACGATCCGTGTCGGTATCGACCAGCAGCTTCAGGAAGGTCTTCTCGTGACGACCGCTTAGCGTATGGCGCAATGCCGTGAAATGGCTTCTGTAAATAGCCAGATGGGGATACTGCTGACGGGCGCCCTCCTCGTCCAGACCAACGGTCGCAATATTGGGATTGCTGAAGACAGCCGTCGGAATGTTCTCGTATCGCATTGCCCTTCTCTTGCCAGCATCAGTTTTGCCGAAGAGCCGCTGCGCAAGGATCTGCCCCTCGGCAAGGGCGACGGGCGTCAAGGCAACCCGATCAATCACGTCGCCTACGGCATGAATGTTGGGGACGTTGGTCGTGAAATCGTCATTCACGATAATGGCGCCATTTTCCCCAAGCTCGACACCCAGCGCTTCCAGCCCCAAGTTGGCGGTGTTGGGGTTGCGACCCGTCGCGAACATCACGGTATTTGCTGTCAGTACAACGCCGTTGGACAACAACACCTGCAATCCGCCATCCGCAAGCTTGTGGATTCTCACAACGTCGGTTTCCAGCTGAAGCGTCGCGTACTTTTGCAGTTCAACGACGAAAGCACCGGCAATCTCTGCGTCGAAACCACGCAACAGAGAAGGGCCTCTGTGCACCAATGTGGTAGAGACCTTCAGCCCTGCCAGAATTCCTGCAAACTCCACTGCAATGTAACCGCCACCCACAATCAGTATCGACTCAGGCAACGCGGTCAGTGAGAACAGCTCATTGGAAGTGATAGAATGCTCTTTGCCTTCGATATCCGGGATGGCGGGCCATCCGCCAGTGGCGACTAGAATTTCCTTTGCAGTGATCGTCTTCTCACCGAGAGCGATGGTGTGTTTATCCACGAAGACAGCACGCTGTCGATGAACTACGACACCTGCTCCTTCCAGCAATTTAAGATACACAGCATTCAGACGCTGAATCTCGCGATCCTTGTTGTCGCGCAAGGTTGGCCAGTGGAAGTGCGGTTCGCCGGGCAGCTCCCAACCGTAACCGCGTGCATCCTCGAAGTCCTGTGCATAGTGCGAGGCATAGCTGAAAAGTTTTTTGGGTATGCAGCCAACGTTGACGCAGGTGCCCCCTAGATAGCGCTCTTCGGCCAGACCGACTCTGGCGCCCAGTCCTGCCGCGATGCGGCCAGCGCGGACGCCGCCGGAGCCCCCACCGATCACGAAAAAATCATAATCAAAATCAGTCAATTGCGTTGCACCTTTCGATGGAGGATGAATATTGCCAGCTCTTGAGAATAGCTTTTTGTGCAGCTATGATCCCAGAATAATTTGAGTGGATACAGACTTAATATGGAAATGCAAATTGATGCAGGAGTCCCTGCCACCGATGAGATGGACGGCAAACCGACCGCTGCCAAGCCGCGCCTGTCTGTGAAGGACGTCGCAAAGAGGTCTGCCATCGCCATTCCTGCTGAGTTCAGGGCGCAGGGTGACAAGTTTGTGGTGCGCCTGCCAGCGAATCTGCGCAAGAAGATCATGCAGATTTCCCGTCGTCATCGTCGCAGCATGAATTCCGAGATCATTCTGCTGCTGGGGCATTATCTTGAGGAGCAGGGACTTATGGCGGGCGAACACAAGGAACCGCTGGACTCCAAGCTCAGCCGCAAACTACGCAGCATGCCCGTCGAGAAGCTGGAGGCGCTGCTTGCGCTACTGGATTAAGCAGCTGCGGCGTTGGTGCCAAGGAACATCATGTCTTCAAGTCAGCAGATTGGTTTCGAATTCTCAGAAGCGATCTGCGATGCTTCGCCTATCGAACTCAAGGACGCCTCATTGGTGTATTTCCCTCATGCGTTTTCTGCAGGTGAGGCAGATGCGCTGCTGGAATATTGTCTGCTGAAGCTACCGTGGCGGCAGGATTCGTTAACGATTGGGGGTAAGCGGGTCGCCATACCGCGATTGCAGAATTGGTTTGGAGATCCCGAAGCGCACTATTCCTACTCCGGCCTGGCGTTGACGCCCCTGCCCTGGACGGCTCAGATACTGCAGATCAGGGATCATGCTGGAGTTATTGCCGGGCAGTCGTTCAACGCGGTACTCGCCAACTACTATCGCAATGGCAGAGACAGCGTAGGCTGGCACAGTGACGATGAGAGGGAGCTGGGTCCGCAGCCTGTAATTGCCTCCGTCAGCCTGGGTGCTACGCGAGTGTTCGAAATGAAGCATCGCTACGACAAATCCCTCAAGACTCTGCGTCTTCCCCTTACCCACGGTAGCGTGCTGGTGATGAAGGGTGAAACTCAACAGTTCTGGCGACATCAGCTGCCCAAAGATGAGGAAATCACCCAGCCGCGTGTGAATCTGACTTTTAGAAAGATATTAGTATATAAAAACATAATGTTATGAGGCTTATTTCATGTTCATGAACACGAAAGGTCGGTCCCGCAGTGGAGCACTTTGAGCTATGTATCGTAGGTGCTGGCGTCGTTGGACTGGCCCTGGCAGAGCGCTTTGCCCACACCCGGCCGCGTACGTTTTCCATTCTGCTGGTTGACAGCAACGCTTCCTTTGGGCGGGAGACCAGCAGCCGAAATAGCGAAGTTATTCATGCCGGTATTTACTACACTCCCGGCAGCCTCAAGGCACAACTCTGTACAGAGGGACGGCACCTTCTCTATCAGTACTGTCAGGCACATGGCATCGCGCATCGCCGGATCGGGAAGTTCATCGTCGCACAAGAGCACGAACTGGAGAGTCTTGAGCGCGCTTTTCATACCGCCATGCAGAATGGCGTCGAAAATCTCCAGTGGGTGAGCCAGCAAGCGCTGTCGGAGATGGAACCCCTCGTGCACGCGAGCCACGCCCTGTATTCCCCAGGCACGGGAATCCTCGACAGTCACGGTCTGATGAGCACTCTGTTGGCTGAGGCCGAGCGGGCTGGCGTTCAGTATGCCCCGCTCACGAGAGTCGTTGCTGTGCAGGCACAGGATGGAGGCTTCATAGTGCAGACAGAGTGTGGTGTACCGGGACATCTGGAGAATTTTGAATTTCGCTGTCGGTATCTCATCAATGCGGCTGGTCTGCATGCACAGGAACTTGCGAAACGCATTGAAGGGCTGGATAAGTCCAATGTGCCTGCGCTCTTTCTGAGTCGAGGGTGCTATTTCAGCCTCGCTGGCAAGGCACCGTTCCGGCACCTGATTTACCCGGTACCCGATCAGAACCAGCGCGGCTTGGGGATTCACGCCACGCTCGATCTGGCAGGTCAGGTTCGATTTGGGCCCGACGTTGAGTATGTCGAAGAGATTGACTACAGGGTGCCAGAGGAGCGACGTGAGATTTTCGTGGAGGCGATCCGTCGCTATTATCCTGGATTGCGCGCCGATCAATTGCATCCTGACTACTCAGGAATACGCCCGAAACTGAGTGCCCCCAATGGAGGTGTCGCAGATTTTCTTATTCAAGACGAAACCACGCATGGCCTGCCAGGTCTGGTGCAGCTGTTCGGCATTGAATCGCCGGGCCTGACTGCCAGCCTGGCGATTGCCAGATTGGTTGCCGACAAAGGGATGCTTCAGGAATAGGCGCCCTCCAAGGCTGACAGCTGCTCTTCAGGTATCGGTATTCAGTCCTTTCAGTACTGCTCTTCTTTGGTTTTTATCGTGGCATATACCTCAGCGGTGCCATCAGCCTTGATCAGCAGTACCTCATACGGTTGAAACTGGTCCCCTATCTCCATGCCCGGACTCCCCATTGGCATGCCGGGGACAGCGAGACCCACTGCGTAATCCGGTTGCTCATCCAAAAACCGCTGAATGATCTTCGCGGGCACGTGTCCCTCGAAGAAGTACCCCTGCTCTGAAACTGCGGTATGGCAGGATTGGTAAATGGGTGGGACGCCACGATTGAGCTTCTCCAGAGCGAGATTCTCGGGATGATTGATCTGTGCCACGAAGCCGCGATCGTTGACGTGGTCGATCCACAGTTCGCAGCATCCACAGGTTGGATCTTTGAATACCTGCAGGACTGTTTTTGCGACCTCTTCCTTTGCACTGTCTTTCTTGGCAACCACCTCCGGTTGGCTTGCCTGGCTTGCGGCGTTGACGTTGTCCTGTTGGCAACTGGTCAATACCAGTGCCAGCACCAAAGGGAACAGACATCTGAGTCGGTACAGATTGTTTGCCGGGAATTGAAAGTGTTTGAACTGCATAAAGCCTCACATTGTATGGGTCAGTTTTTCGGAATTGAGTTGGCCTGCCAACAGTGTCTCTATTTTCTTGCGCACATTGCCTTCAACATCCTTGAACTGGATGCCAATGCCGGTTGCCCGATTGCCCTGAGCGCGACGAGGCGTAATCCAGACGACAGTGCCTGCGACAGGGATCCGGTCGCCTTCGTCCAAGAGTTTCAACAACATGAAGACATCGTTCCCCAGTTCGTAGGTCTTGGTAGTGGGGATGAAAAGCCCGCCATTGATGATGTGGGGCATGTAAGCGGCATAGAGAACAGTACTGTCCTTGATGGTTAGCGACAGAATGCCATGCTTGGCTGGTTTGTTTTCGCTTTCGGCGGTACTTATCATCTCAATGCCCTGGCTTGGTGTCGGCTCGCTGAACTAGTTTGCGTAGCCGCAGGAACAGGTCTTCCAGCATCAACTGGCTGTTCGGATTAGAAGTGCCGGCCAGCTGGGCCTGCACCACAGCAACTTCATTGTAGAGTGAAAATAGTGATCGTGTCGGTAGATTCGCGTCACTCGCCTGCCCCAGCAAGGTTGCCGCAGCATTCCTCAACGCCTCCCCCTTGAGCACGTCCTTTCGACCACAGAGGCGGTATTTGGTCAAGGAGCTAAGCCAGAACCCCAGTACCCGCAGTACCTCGGACGGTTGGGATTTGGCATAGCGTGCTGCCAGCGCCAGTGGCTGGATGCGGCCCTGAATCAGCTGCAACAAGGCTTCGCCGATTTCCTGCACCTGAGTACTGCTCCCGGAGGTGTACATGGCTCTGGCGGCGAATGGACGCCCCTGGGTCAATTCGAGCAGCAGTTCGAGTTCACTGGTGGGCTCCTTGATTTGCTCTCCCAGCCAGGCGAGAGATTGCCAGTTCGCTGGTCTGGGCAGGTTCAGCACCTGGCAACGGCTGGCGATTGTGGCGAGTACGGCTTTGGGGCGGTCCGTCAGCAACAGAAACAGTACGTCGGCAGGTGGCTCTTCCAACCCTTTCAACAATGCATTGGCCGAGCTGATGCCCAGACTTTCAGCGGTATCGAGGATGATAATACGGCGCCCAAACGCGTGAGAGCTGGTTTCCAGAAATGATTTCAATTCCCGGATCTGGTCGACTTTGATGACCTTGCCACCATCCTCAGCCTCCACCAGCAGCAGATCGGGGTTGTTGCCAGCTTCGTTCAACAAACAAGTGGAGCAGCTGCCGCAGGGAGCATTGGCCTCGGGATTCCGGCACAGGAGGAATTGCGCGAGCATGGTCGCAAAATAGCGTTTGCCCGTGTCGGCATCGCCTCTGAACATGAAAGCATGAGGCATCTTGTCTCTGCGACACTGTCTGAGCACCAGCTCCCATGCCTCCTGCTGCCATGGCAGCGTTTTTTGCAGTATCGGAGATTTCACAACTTGGTTTCCAAGTGTTTGCGGATTTCAGTTTGTACGCTTTCCAGTGTCATGGCCGCATCAATCACGACGCAACGATCGGGGTCCCTGTTGGCGCGCGTCAGGTAAGCTTCCCGTACACGATTGAAGAATTCGACTTTCTCCTGTTCGAAGCGATCCAGCTCTCCCCTCTGGCGTGCCCGCAGCAGGCCAATCTCGGGCGCCAAATCCAGAATGTAGGTAATGTCCGGCCGCAACTCACCCTGCACCATTGTCTCCAGAGCCGCAATTGTGCTTATCGACAACCCCCTACCGCCACCTTGATAAGCATAGGTCGCATCTTGTTTTACGCTTCCCAAAAATGTAAACGTGTTGAAATTATATTCCAGGGGCATACAATGTAAACCTATACACACAAGTAGATTCTAGGAAGTTAAGGCAGCGAGTATATCATGAGGAAAATCATAGGACTTGCTGCAAAAGCCAGATCCGGGAAAGACACAGTTGCTTCCATGCTTATGAAGCAAGAAAGTGTTTCTGCTTACGCGCTTGCAGATCCTCTCAAAATCGCATGTCAAGCTCTTTTTGGATTAACAGACAAAGAGACATGGGATGATGAGATCAAGGAAAGGAAAATCCCATTATGGGGTAGATCTCCGAGGGAGTTCTTCCAGCTCGTAGGTACGGACTGGCTACGTAATTTAAATCCCGAGCACTGGTTACTCAGGGCTGACCAGGTCTTAAACCATGGTGCGGAAGGAAGCGATTTGGCTAGCGATGCGGATCTCGCTGATTCCAGCGCGCATTTCTATCTTGCTGCACAAGCCGTTTTTGGGCTGTCCCATCCAGAGGCGTGGGACTTAAGGAATCAAGACCTGCCTATTGGCTTCTGGGAGATGACTCCTAATGAGATGACTAGTTTTCTGAAAAAGAAAGCACGGTCAAGCTTCAAAGACTATGACGAGCTTCGGTCTCAAAGACCGGTTAACAATCCTACTCGCACATTGCCCAGATGTAACAGTGATGTGGTTATCATCAAAGATATTCGATTTGAAAATGAGGCTGCATTCCTCAGAGAAAGAAAGGGAGTCATCTGGCACATCGTTCGAGACAAAAAAAATGAAGTGAACAGCCATAGTTCCGAAGCAGGCATCCAGGTTCAGCCCTCTGATGTAACTATCGATAACAATGGAACACTACAAGATTTACAGGCCGTTGTTGACTTCAACTGGAGGTCCTTTTCTGATCTCAGATATTTTTGATGTAAAAGGGGTAGAGACGGCTGACGGGAGGTTTGTTTATGCCCGGTACCTTCAGCATTACTCTTTTGATGCAGAAAATTCTTTGCATGAAGATTTGCATCGGGTCTTTATTACTTCATTGTCTGAAAAGAGCTTCGCTGCTGCGTACGCTCTAAACCAAGCGATTGAGGCGTTTCTTGATTTCATTTCTAAGCACAACCCAGAACAACCAGAATCGCTGAGAATATCCTCCTTAGAAGCGCTTAACACAGAAAACTTCAGAGCTTTTATTAAGTACCTAAGAAAGTCCAATCTCAGGGTAGAGAACGCTGTATTCCTCAAGGCAGCAATTCACACTTTTGCTGATCATACCCCCACCTTTAGACGCCCTATATTACCCATGGTTGGGGTAGAAAAAGGCCCACCAACCGAGCCATTAAGCGATGAGTGCTTCGAGCAGCTTCAAGCCGCTCTGTTCACTGAAATAGACCGCCTTTACCAGAAAATTGCGTTTATTCAAGAGGTAGAACAGGCAGTACCCTACACATGGGAAGAGGCGATGGCTGAGATCTTCCCCGGTAAAACAAAAGCAAACGTGTTTAAGTCCTGGGAGGATAGATCCACTAAAAATAAGCGTCTACCGAGAGAAGCACAAATTCGTAATCTCCTTAAAGACTGCAGTGACGCGGAGCTCCGTAATTTAGCTCTCTCCCCTGCCCTAAATATAACTAGAGATTTCATATCAATCTATGAACGCGACCGCAATCTATTAGACACTCAAAATGTTGTTGACGACCAGTACAAGAGGGGACTACGCAATTGGGATTTCGATATTCGACGCGCCTTGAAAACAGTTCTTATGTCCGGCTACCCCATGAAGATGAGTCTGGATTATATTGCTGAAAATTACAGACATGACAATCTCATTGGACTTGATGATTGCAAGACAGTTCAAGATTTATTCATGCTTCGCATGGTTCGGAGTGGCACTAAGTACAAATATGAGGAAGCAGGGGGTAATTGGGACGGGTTTTTATCCAAATATTTCCCTTCGATGACTGATGCGGCCGCTTTGTATTTGATGATTGCGGTCCAGTCTGGCTGGAACAAAGAGACGGTATTTGCACTCGACTCAGAGAACTTCGAACATGCACTTGCCGGTGTTTTACATGAAAGCCAAACGCTTATTTACTCAGAGAAAAATAGAAGCCAGGGCACAAAGCTCCCCTATTCCGACCCAAAACAATTCCTCGCCCCTAGCAACCGGGATGATAAATATTCAATCTATAATATCATCCAGCTGTGTAAGAAGATTTCAGCTCCTCTTCACGGGTACGAATTCGACTTCATGCATGCATACCATGACGAAAGTGATTTAAACCCTCTTTTCTTGTGCATTAGGTACTGGGCCGACTGGGTTTCCAAGGGAGGTCGACATACCTCACTCTCTCAGAACAAAGCGTTCTCGACAGGCATTGCGCACTTCTTAAAAAAGAATGGCATCTCTGAGAACGGAAAGCCTCTCTCTAGGCCTTCTGATATCACACTAAAAACGCGAGTTACATGGATAAATCAAAAGCGAAAAACACTCCCTCTGTCTGTTATGCGTTTGATTCAAGGACACGAGTCGGAAGATACAACCGATGTGTTCTACGACAGTTCTGGTATTGCCATGCAAGCCAGGAAAATACTCCTGCGTGATGAGTTAGAGGACATAACGCGTCTTCTTAGAGCCAGGAAGTTTGAGGGCTTGGTGTCTAGTAACACAGATCACAAAGTGACAGCATCACTGAGAGTCTTTCACATACCCAGTCATGAAAAGGATTTATGGGGCTGCTCGGATCAATACCGCCCAACATGGCGTGGACATGATCTATATGTCGGCAAGGGCGCTAAATGTAGCAAGATCTCAAAGTGTATCTTCTGCCAGCAAGTTCGTCTCTTTGATGACTCTGTGCCTTACCTTTTGACGCGTCTAGACCAACTCATTGACGCCTTCAATATCGACGAAAAAAACGACAGTGATCTTGCTCAAGAGTACGAAATAATTCGAGGTATCTTAGATGGCTGGGATGATGATGACTTGATGAAGGAGTCAACACGCTTTATTAGGCGAAACCCTAGTCTGCTTCCATCTGATCTGAATGACTTGCAGATTATATTTGAGGATGAGGAAATTGCCTAAAGTACCTGATGTAGAAGATTATATTGATCCTGTAGGATATTCTCTTGATAGTGAGAATATTGCCAAAGAAGAGTTTGATTATCTAATTCTTTCTACTGAAGTGGAAAGCGATGTTAGAGGCACTTCGTTAAAGCGGAAAGTACATGAATCAACCAATCTAGATTTTCCGGTATCCGACTACTCAAGCTATAAAGACGACTGTTGGACTTTGGAATATCAAACAGGGAGAAGTCCAGTAAGAGTTCATTTCCAGAGCATGGTGCCAGACAGCATAGAACTGGCGCGTGCACTCATTTACTACTCAATTCCAGACTTTTGTCCGACAGGTGGTATCAAGAGTTACTCTACTATTCCGACACGCTCAGTCGGCTTAAAGCTACTGTATCGGTACGTATTCGAAGACAATAAGCTCTCATTATTTGATGGAGGAATTCAATGCATCACTCCTATCCTGCTCAACAGTGCGCTTGATAAGGCAAAGGAAAAAAACCCGAATTCACATTATCGAGGTCTTTACGCCATGCTACGCCTGTGGACCAACCTGTCTAATCAACGGTTGATACCAGACCATCTGTGCCTAGAAACAAATTTCGATCTAGTCGACACCAAAAAGCGTCGGAAGGATGTGCAACAATCTTTTCAAGGCTCTATACAAAGCTGGATCCCGTATTCAAATCGAGATATTGAGAAGTTAATGAGCTACACCCTTTTCTGGCTAGAAAAGGGTCTTCCCTCTCTTAAGAACGTTCGAAATTATTTAGGAAATCTCACGTTAAGGACGTCTAAGAAAGGCAAGGGCGACGTCTACGTTTCTCCAAGCTTCGATAGAGGCTTCGAGCACGCTATGGATGTTGTAATTGATGATTTACGGATAATGGATTTCAAAGTGAATCGAAACTACTCTGGCGGACAAGTGGATTATCGCTGGAAATCGTTCTATGCCATCTCCCTAGACCATATCCGCAATTCACTTTTTATTATGGTAGCGATGCTTCTCGGTATGCGCAATAGAGAGCTATGCCAACTTACCCTAAATGACTTCTACCGAGATCATTCGGGCAATTTTTGGGTTGATATAACACGGTTTAAAACCGCCAAAGATCCTAACTTCCAAGGTAAAATCGAGTCAATGCCATGTCCTCAGTTTTTAGGGGAATGCGTTGAGCAATACAAATATCTTAAAGACATCGCTGGATTTGAAAAGGAAGGCTGTCTTTTTCAATCCAACAAGAGCCGAAGAGTTGTCAATAATTTAATCAGCTCAAACCTAAGAATCATTACAGACGAACTGTCTAAACTGATAGACGTTGATCGCATTCACGTACACCGTTTCAGAAAGACAACAGCAGAGATATTGATCAACAGAAGCGAATACAGCATAGACTTGATCAGGATGTTGTTTGGGCATCAAAGCTACAGGATGACTCTTAAATATATCGCACGTAATCCTTTTATGGTTCGTCAAGTTGCTGAGGCATTTGAAGTAAACTTCACTGAAGGATTTCACGAGGTAATTCAGCAGATCAGACAGGACTCCTATTCTGGAAAGCCTGCTGATCGGCTCGCCAACGCCATTATTGCACATCCAGAGAAATTCAACGGTAAAAAGCTTAAGATGCAGATACTCAATTATGTCTCGCACCTTCTTTCAAGTGGCGATATTGTTTTGATTTCTAGAACAGCATTAGGAAGTTATTGCCTCTTCAGCCGTAATACGGCTTCAGACACTCCGCTCCCCTGTCTGGAAGGCCGCCTTGTAATCGGCGACATTACTCCTGATATATCAAATTGCCAACTCCACTGTGATCACTGCGTGGTTGTTAGCGAAACCAGCAAGGCAATCACTCGAAATATCGCTTTCTATGAAGCTCTGCTTGAATCAAAAAGTCTCGGAGTACGGGCTGAAAAAACCCTACGACAAAAACTTATGGTCAATGAGAAACACCTTGAAAACCTAACTAATAACAAACTAAGGGTCAGTAGTGCGCTAGGTCTCATCAACACGGTGACTCTGTGAGTGAAGATACCCGTAATAGACTAATCAAGCTGATTGTTCGGGAACGCATCGAAAATCCCTCAAAGAAGCTCCTAATAGCGGACATCTGTAAACGGGCTTCGATCACACGACAATCCTTCCATCGCTACCATAACGACCTAAAACCTTACATAAAGGGCGAAAGAGCTATCAGTGAACTTTTAGCCGAGATCGATGAGCAATCGGATAATGAAATTCTGAATGATTTCTATCGAAAAAGTGTTGAGCTGGATCGAGAAATTTCTCGCATAAAAGATTCCCATAGACGTGAAATAAAGGCTCTTGAGAACAGGCTGACTACAAGCCTGATGAACGACGATATCTCCCTATTCAACAGTGAAGAGTTACGGATTCGGTTAGACAAACAAAGTCTGCATAACAATAAACTGGTTCAAAGGATAAAAAATTTAGAGATGGAGTTGGCAGTAACCAAAAGTCATGTGCAAACAGTGCCTCATAAGAACCCTCTAACCGAGTTTACAGTTATTAGCGAGGACCTCAATCCAATCTTCAAAAACTATGCAGCAAAAAAAGACATTGAGCTATTTGAAAGCGAAAAGGATGCTGCCATAGAACAGATCATAAAGAGCACGAATAAGCTATGTAGCTATAACACGGTGGTCGTTGTATTCGTAGACCGATATCTGTGTAGCTTTGAAAAATTTGTCGACAACTACATCTTTTCAAGCCAATCACCCCACCTTTTTGTGAGACTGCCTGTCCATACACGGACCGAATTGCGAATAGCGCTGAAAAAATTCAATACCAAGGCTGTTCTTAAACTTTATATGCCCTACGCGGACAGCGAGACAACCCAGAAAGCTCAGCGTCGATTCTATTATAATGAGGTGCCTAGTATAGAGCTTGAGGCTGCTGACAAGGCATATCTCCCCACCATAAGTGACCAGTTTTCTCTTCAATCCATTAGTTCATTTAAAGTGAATTCGAGCGACTGATGATCCGCTTCCAAACGTTTCCAATAGCATATGAAAACATTGATACTTACAGTATTGTAGAACACTACGTTGTGAAAGCTTTAAACGTAAAAGGAAAAGATATCCTGCTAAGCTTCCCCAACATTTATTTGTTCAAAGAAACCGCTGACTCACTAAATACATCAAAGCGATATGCCAATGTAATAACCATGTTCTATACGTTCCTTTCAACCACCGATAAGTTTAGAGACATTAATGTGGGCGAATACCATGTCATTGCTGATAACAATGACATCCGTCGATGGCAAATAGAGCGGCAGACCAAGAGAGTTGCCCATCAGTCGGAAAGCCCAACCTCAAAAACTATCTTCGAGGACGCTAGGGTTGTCTTGTCATTTTTTATGTGGATTGAGAAGGTAGGTCAAATCACCAATGTAAACGTTGAGACGAAGACTTGGGTAGCACGTTTTAAAAGCAGAAGGATGCTGCATCACATTCAAAAAGAGGCCAAGATCGCAATTGATGCAAAAAACATACAAGCTCTAGACAAGGCCAGCAGGCAAAAGAAGAGCAAGTCACTGATCACTGACAGAGAAATTGAGGCACTGCTGAAGTCGTACGTTGACCCCGTCTACCCCGCTCTCTTCCTGTTAGGACTCGGAACCGGAATGAGGCCGGTCGAACTGGTAAAGTTTCCTTACATTGGAACGGGAAAGAACAAGGACATACTACCATTCCCGGAAATGGACAATGTTAAAGCCACGGTTGCATTCGAAGTTACCGGCAAGGGCAACAAAACACGTGATGTTATCGTTAACCTGAAAGACCTGTGTGATTTATACGAGCTTTACACAAAGCCTTACTACCAGGAGCGACGAAAGCTGTATTCCCTTATTCATGAAAAGGATTGCTCCCCGTCCATCCTCTTTCTCAATAAGAATGGCTATCCGGTCACACCTAAAATGATCTCTCGGATCACCAACAATGCAAAGAAAAAAGCAAAGAAGATCTATCCGGATTTTCGAGAAAAAATTACGTTTTATGAGGCAAGGCACTGGTGGCCTACTATGTTCGCCATCGAGTTTTTCAAAGAGAAGCTCCTTACCGGATCAGCAGAAGCTCTCTACACAGCGTTTGCTCAAGCATTGACAGAACAATTGGGGCACAACGATATCGAAACCACATACAAATACTACATCGATATGGCACGACTCGTATATCAGGCTCAATCAGGCAGTGTTCATGAACTGCTCACCAACCCAGTTAAGTCGGTTCGTGAAAGGCTTATAGAAATGCAATCTTAACTGGTGACGATTCAAGCCCCAGAACCCCGCATGCATCTGCGTTAGCAGAAAACCTGACATCATAGGTGTCTTAAGTCAGCGTTAGCGAATGCCATCCCCTTGAATCCTGATGGCATTTGAAGAAGTAGTTCTGAACAGTCTCAGTTGCGTCCAGATAGCGGTAGTTTCCTGTACATTTTGAAATCGTATATATATTGCCATCAGGTACTATTCTGTCAAATACCCCGTCAACCTTTCATAGTCCCGTAAACGTCAATGAATCAAAGGATCGGTTAAGCCCTTGTTTCTACAGATGACCAGAACCTAAGCTTGCAGCGACGAGATGCGCTCCAGGTATCAGGAGTTCTGAGTATCTATGAGGAGACGTCGGGCCGACCACATGCACGCCCCCGTTGCGGTACGACCGATACTCGTGATGAACATGTATGAACACTATGACATGGACTTCGGTGCTGCCGCCGCGCAGTAAATCGATGCCTTCATTCTCAATATCAGCTGGAGCGTAGCAGCAGAAAGATTAACTCTTGCGCGACAGGGATAGCGTTTATACGCTGAAAACAGGGGCGAAGCCGCCGCCCGGCGTGCGGAAGTTGGTCGTCTGGCCCTGATAGAGCCGGGCAGCAGTCAGCAGGATGGTGCCATCGTAGGTGTAGAGGCGGATGTCTGCCTTGCGCGCCTCCTTGCTGCCATCTATTTCGATCATGCGTTCACTGGGTGGTGCGAATTCCTGCGCAACGTAACCGCCCTTGACGATTTCCTCCCACGTACCGCGCGTGAGTTTGTCGCCGCGATAGACGGCCTTGCCACCGTAACCGGCTGCGGGCTTGAAGAAGAGTTGCTTGCGCCGAGCCCACAATTGCCCGGCTTTTTCCTGCGTGACAACTTCTGTTTTCAAGACATTGCCGAGAGCCTTGAGTGACGATTCATCAATACCCCAACTGGCGAGCATATCGCTGTCAGACAGTACAATCAGATTGCGCTTGTCGGCGAATAGCGCGTGTACACCGGGATGCGGCGTCAGGACTACCGCATTATCCAGGTACGCATGCCGCAATGCAGCGTGCGCGGAATCGTCGAGCGCAAAATCCACCAATCGGTTATAGATCATGTCGACAGGATTGCCGTTGGCCAGCAGCTTCTTGTCGTCGTACTCAAGCGCGGCGGCGTCCACTATCACGGCTTCCACGGCGTGCCGTTCGAAGAAATCCCGGGCCAACTGGAATTCAGGGTAGAGATATTGCTCCTCGGGCTTCTCGTCCACAATTGCAACACGAATCGGTGTACCTGTGCGCCCTGCCAGATGCCATTCATTGAGAAACATGTTCCAGAACGCGGTGTCGAATTTGTCCGCATCGTCATTTAGATTCATGCAGAATTCCATCTCCATGCAGCACGCGCGTTGCGCATTGGCCAGTGCCGCATTCAGAAAGGCGCCTCCCGCATTGGTGTTGATCTCGATCAGCCGCGGCCCTTTGGCTGAGAGATGAAAGTCGTAGCCCATGAACACGCCAAGTGGACCAAACTGATGTCGCGCAATGGAGGGGGACTGGGCGGCAATCTGCGCTTGATACTGAGGCAACCGCGCAACCGCTTCGATGGCCTTGACCGTAGCCAGCATCTGGCTCAGTAGGTCAGACGAAAGAAACATAGGCGCATTGGAAAACAGATTTGGCCGCGCATCTATGAGCTCCTGGTTGATGGTCTTGCCGGAGTCTCTCAGAAGAGCGTCATGCAATGCCGGGCGATCGAGAGTGATGCAGAAGCACCCCTTGTTCAGCGCCTCGGCGACGGATTCCGCAAATGATGGAGGTGGTGTTGAGGTCATGTTAGAAAGCCATTGATTTGGGAAAAGTCCCTTGCCGACACTGTATGCGCCCGATCACACCCACTTTCAACCCTGTAGGAGCGACCTTGCTCGCAAAGAATTCCTCGCGAACCATTCCACTCAGGTAATTGAACCGCGCACACAGCAGCCCTCTAATCCAACGTCACAACACGCAACCGCAACGCGTTGGCAATAACACTGACCGAGGACAGCGCCATCGCCGCAGCGGCAATGATCGGCGAAAGCAGAAGCCCCGTGAGTGGGTACAGAACGCCCGCAGCAATCGGAATTCCGACGATGTTGTACACAAAGGCGAAGAACAGGTTCTGGCGAATATTCCTCATCGTTGCCCGCGACAGTTTTCGCGCGGCCACAATACCCGTCAGATCGCCTCGCAGTAGCGTGACACCAGCGCTTTCTATCGCCACATCTGTACCAGTGCCCATCGCAATGCCGACATCGGCGGTAGCAAGGGCAGGCGCATCATTGACACCATCTCCCGCCATGGCGACCACGCGACCTTCATCCTTGTAACGCTTCACGACCTTCGCTTTATCTTCGGGCAAAACCTCTGCTTCCACTTCGTCGATATTGAGCTTGCGGGCAACTGCCAAGGCCGACGTTCGATTGTCGCCAGTGAGCATGACCACGCGAATACCCGCTGACTGCAACGCACTGATCGCCTCCGCTGTTGTCGCCTTGATTGGATCGGCTATGGCGAGCAATCCTGCAAATTTTCCGTCTGCAGCGGCGAAAATCACCGTAGCGCCATCTTCGCGCAGTTGCTCTGCCTCATCCTCGTGAGCACTGATATCGACTCGTTTGAATTCCATGAGTAAACGATTACCAAGCAGCACCTCTCGGCCTTCAACGTTACCGATGACGCCTTTGCCATTGGGCGAATCAAAATCTGTGGCATCCGGCAACGTCAGTCCCAGCGACAGTGCCTTCTCGACTATGGCATTGGCCAGCGGATGCTCGCTGCCCTTCTCGAGACTGCCCGCCATTCGCAAAAGCTCCTCCTCTGTCAGCCCATTGACGGGCCGCACGCCAGTCACCTGCGGTTTGCCTTCAGTCAGTGTGCCAGTCTTGTCTATGACCAGCGTGTCAACTTTCTCCAGCCGTTCAAGCGCTTCCGCACTGCGAATCAAAACGCCGCTCTGTGCCCCGCGACCGACCCCCACCATGATGGACATCGGCGTAGCCAGACCCAGGGCGCAGGGACAGGCGATGATCAATACACTGACTGCCGCAATCAGCCCGTAAGCCATGGCAGGAACTGGCCCCAAGAGCGACCACCCCGCAAAGGAGACCACTGCAATCAGAACGACTACAGGAACGAATCTGCCAGCCACCGTGTCAGCGAGCCCCTGTATAGGTGCTCGACTACGCTGGGCGCCAGCCACCATCTGGACGATCTGCGCCAACATGGTGTCCCTGCCCACCTTGTCTGCCCGCATCACAAATGACCCCTGCTGATTGATCGTGCCACCTATCACATGATCGCCGACCTTCTTGGTGACAGCCATGGGCTCGCCAGTCACCATCGATTCATCAACGTGTGATCCACCTTCCAGCACCTCACCGTCCAGTGGTACCTTGTCGCCAGGGCGTACCCTCAACCGGTCACCGACGTTTACCTGATCCAGCGCGATGTCCGCCTCGCCTCCCTGTTCGTCAAGCCTGCGGGCTGTTGCCGGTGACAAATCCAGCAAGGCTCTGATGGCACCTGAAGTCTTTTCACGAGCCCGCAACTCCAGTATCTGACCGAGCAGAACCAATACGATGATGACAGCACCGGCCTCGAAATACACGGCGACGGAACCATCCACCTGCCGAAAGGCCTGAGGAAATGCACCTGGCACTAATGTGGCGGCAAGGCTGTACAGCAATGCCACCCCTGTGCCAAGCGAGATCAGCGTAAACATGTTCAGATTGCGACTGAGCAAGGACTGCCATCCTCGCACGAAGAATGGCCAGCCCGCCCAAAGTATGACTGGCGTTGCAAACCCCATCTGCACCCAGTTCGACAATTGCGGGCGAATCAGGTGATCGAGACCGAACAGATGACCACCCATTTCGAGTACCAGCACCGGGACAGAGAGCACCAGGCCAATCCAGAAGCGGCGAGTCATGTCGATGAGCTCGGCAGAAGGACCAGTGTCTTCGCCAGTGACCTGTTCCGGCTCCAGAGCCATCCCGCAAATGGGGCAACTGCCCGGTCCGGGCTGACGAATCTCCGGATGCATGGGGCAGGTGTAGAATGCTGAACCCGACAACGTTTTTTTCTGCCCATTGTCGCCTGAGTGATGAGCGGGTAGCTGGTGGGCGTGGTGACCTGAATGTCCTGACATGGTGCGCCTCCTTATCAAATTGAATCCGGTTTATTTACCTGTGAAGAATGTAACGTGACCCTATGAACAATCACCTGCTGACACTGCATCCAATGCTGGCGAGATATTTCCTGGTAATCGCGCCGGCACACCTGCTTTGGGAGTTTCTCCATCTTCCCTTCTACACTCTTTGGGACACGGGGTCTGCAACTGAAATTCTATTCGCGGTCATTCACTGCACTGGCGGTGATCTGCTGATAGCTGCAATTGCGTTGACGTTGGCAGTCATTGCCTTTGGAAAGCATCAATGGCCTGAACAACATTTTCTGCGTGTCGTCATTGCCGCTATCGCTTTCGGACTCTTCTACACGGTCTTCAGTGAGTGGTTGAATGTCGATATCCGCAGAGCCTGGGCCTATAAAGACACCATGCCACGACTGCCAGTGCTCGGCACAGGTTTAACTCCCGTCCTGCAGTGGCTCACGGTGCCGACGCTGGCGTTCTGGATTGTCCGTAAGGCAAGGTCAGAGTAAAACGGGTTTTTCCCCCGGTAGACGTAACCATCACATCACCGCCGTGCGCCTGGGCGATGGATTTGACAATTGCCAGCCCCAAACCTCCCCCTTCGCTGCTGCGCCGTCTGGCTGGATCAATGCGATAGAAACGTTCAAAAATCAGCGATCGATGCTCAGCCGAAATTTCCGGACCAGGATTTTCGACATCGATCTGCACACCTTTTGAATTTCTTGTACAAGTGACAGTCACAGCTTCGCCACTCGCTGTGTGCAACAGGGCATTGCTCAGCAGATTGCTGAACGCACGCCTGAGCATCAAACGGTCTCCCTGCACAGTGATATCGTCTCCCACCAACTCGAAACGGACATTGCGGTCCTCGGCCCAAGCCTCGAAATATTCGAACAATCCTGTCAACTCTCGACGCAGTTCTACATTGGCTGACTCGGGCTTGATGAGATTGTCATCGGCCTGAGCCAGAAACAACATATCAGCGACCATCTTGCCCATGCGCTCCAGTTCTTCGAGATTGGAGTAGAGGATTTCCCGATACTGTTCCGCACTGCGAGGCATCGACAACGCGACTTGCGTCTGCGTTGTCAAATTCGTGATCGGCGTGCGCAACTCATGGGCGATGTCGGCGGAGAAGTGCGAAAGGCGACGAAAATTTTCTTCCAGCTTTTTCAGCATCACGTTGAAGGACAACACCAATTCGCCGAGCTCTACCGGGGCCTGTGTGGGGTCCAGTCGCACATCCATGCGCTCCGAAGTCACTGAGAGCATTCTGGCGCTGATACGGCGAATGGGGGCGTGCGCCCTCTGCACCGCAAACCACGCTACCAGAATGGTCACTATGCTTGCCGCTACGCTGATCAACCATAAATCACGATCCAGTTGATCGAGGTAATGCAGATGAAAGTCCATCGCCATGGCAACAACGACAGTGTAGCCATTCACGCTCAGGACAATGCCGCGATAGGTACCCTGCTGTGCTGTCCAAATCTGCAAGGCTTCGACAGCAACGCTACTGGTTTGCTCCACCTCAAGAGCCATGGACACCAGCTCTGAACCCGCCGTGTCGTGCAGCACCTGCTGTGTGCCATCAAGAACGGTGAAGAGCACACCATGATGACCAACGCCAGCGGCAGCAAGTTGCTCGTGCAAGTTCTGTGGGTTGTTCACGACGTCCGCGCTTTCCAAAACCAAACGCAGGGCACTGACTACTGCTTCGATTTCCCCGAAATCCTGCTCCACAAAATGCTGGTCAATCGAACGCTCCACGAGCCAGGCAAACACCAGAAATGCTGTCGTGGTAGCGATGCCGACGAAAGCGGTGACACGCAGCGCCAGTGAGGCAGACCAGTGCTGCAAGAAATCATTCTTCATCGCCAGTATCCACCAGGTAACCCATCCCTCTCACTGTACGAATCAACCGTGTCGAGAACGGGTCGTCCACCTTGGCACGCAGACGCCGGATCGCGACATCGATCACGTTGGTGTCGCTGTCGAAATTCATATCCCAGACGAGGGACGCAATGAGAGAGCGTGGCAGGACTTCTCCCCGATGTCTCGCCAGCAATTCCAGAAGAACGAATTCCTTGTTGGTGAGATGCAGACGGACGCCAGCACGCGTGGCGCGACGGCGCGGTAGATCCAGCACCAGATCGCCTACCTCCAGGCGGTCGGAAGTCAGAGTGCCTCCCGCACGCCTCAGCAGTGAACGCACTCGCGCAAGCAACTCGGAGAAGGAAAAGGGTTTCACGAGATAGTCGTCTGCCCCCAGCTCCAGCCCCTTGACCCGATCCTCCACACTGCCTTTGGCGGTGAGGAACAGCACTGGCGTAGCTTTGCCAGCGTCTCGAAGCGAGCGGACAATCTTCCACCCATCGACATCGGGGAGCATGACATCCAGCAAAATCAGATCGTAGGTCTGGGTGGACGCGAGGTGGTAGCCATCGAGCCCATTGCGCACGAGGTCCGCTACAAACCCAGCTTCAGTCAGGCCCTGTCGAATGTAGTCACCAGTCTTTATCTCGTCTTCCACTATCAGGAGTTTCATGGGGTGCGTGACTCTTTGCGCAGGAGATTTGCGGGCATATGTTGAGAGTGGTTCCGCGCGGTAACGACTTTATGCACTCACTATAGCCACCTCAGCCTGACTCCGCCATGACGACAACATTACAGACTTGTAATGCAAGGGTCATGCTGTCGACAGCAACGGCCATCTAAGCTCCCCCCCAAGCTAAACAATTTGTTCGCGGGCACCTGCTGCCTTGCTGCAAGCCAACATGAGGTAAAAACAATGGCAGGAAACGAAAGTTTGAACAGTGCTGGCAGAACCCTGTCCCGCAGGCGTTTCGTGCAGGGACTTGCCGCAGGCGGCGTACTGCTGAGCACGGCAGCACTTTCCAGCCGCGCGCTGACTGCTCAGGGCGAACCTGTTACTGGCACCCGCGCTGCGCCAGTGCTCAGCGGTACTGAGTTCGAACTGGTCATCGAAAATTCACCCGTCAACTACACTGGTGAGGTCGCCACCGCAACCACAGTCAACGGCTCTATCCCCGCACCTACCTTGCGCTGGCGGGAGGGCGACACGGTGACAATCCGCGTCGTCAATCGCCTGCAGGAGTCCACCTCCATTCACTGGCATGGCATCATCCTGCCCTTTGACATGGATGGCGTGCCTGGCATCAGCTTCAACGGCATCCCGGCGGGCACCACGTTTACCTACCAATTCAAGATCGTGCAATCCGGCACTTACTGGTATCACTCCCACTCCGGCGGCCAAGAGCAGCACGGGATGTATGGCGCCATCATCATCGAACCGGCAGACGGCGAGCGCATTCAGGCGGATCGCGACCATGTGGTGCTGCTCTCCGACTGGACTGATCGTGACCCGATGGCGCTGTTTGCCAAACTCAAGGTGCAAAGCGACTACTACAATTTCAATCAACCGACAGTGCCAGACTTCATGCGCGATGTCGCCCGTGATGGCCTTGGCGCTGCACTGGACGAGCGCCGCATGTGGCAACAGATGCGCATGAACCCGACCGATCTCGCTGACTTGTCGGCCGCCGCGCTCACCTACCTCTGCAACGGCACGACTCCGGCAGGCAACTGGACAGGCCTCTTTCAACAAGGCGAGCGCGTGCGACTGCGCTTCATCAACGGCTGCGGGAATACGTTCTACGACGTGCGCATTCCGGGGCAGACGCTGATGGTGGTGCAGGCCGACGGGCAGGACATCGAGCCGGTGGAAGTCGACGAGTTCCGCTTTGGCCCGGGCCAGACTTACGATGTGCTTGTCACTCCCACCGCTGATGCCTGCACTCTGTTCGCCCAGACCATGGATCGCAGCGGCTATGCCTGTGGCACGCTGGCCGTGGCAGCAGGCATGCGTGCTCCGATACCCGAGTTGGATGAACCCCTGCCGCTCACGATGGCGGACATGATGGGTTCCATGGTGATGCCCACCACGCCGGTGCGGCACGCCTCTACGGAATATGGACCGAGCACTGACGCGCGTGTCGACACTCCCTCCGTTGCGTTGAACGATCCCGGCATCGGCCTGCGCGACAATGGCCGCCGTATCCTGACCCTCGCAGATCTGCACACCCTCGGTGGCCCCTTGGACTCCCGGCCTGCGGAACGCGAGATAGAGTTGCATCTGACAGGCAACATGGAGCGTTACACCTGGTCCTTCGACGGCGTCGAATTCGGACAGTCAACGCCGGTCCATTTCCGTCATGGCGAGCGCCTGCGTGTGATCCTGCACAACGACACCATGATGACCCATCCGATGCACCTGCACGGTATGTGGAGTGAACTGGAAAATCCGGACGGCAGCTTTCAGGCACGCCTGCACACGATCATGGTACAACCGGCGCAACGCATCAGTTTTCTCGTCACTGCCGATGCGCTCGGACGCTGGGCATGGCATTGCCATCTCATGTTCCATATGGACGGTGGTATGTTCCGCGAGGTAATCGTCGCATGAGAAATATCAAACACAGTGCGTACTTGTTCACCGCCGCCTCTCTCGTCAATGCGGGCTTGTTCAGCGCAGGCTTGTTGATTCCGGCACCTCTGCTGGCACAGCCTGCGGTGGATCATTCGCAGCATACGACACCGGCACAGGCACCAGCGCTTGCGCCTGCGACAACCCCTGCGGTCGATCATTCGCAGCACACCGCTCCTGTCAGTGCACCGGCTGTCGATCATTCGCAACACACGGCTCCCGCAGCAGCAACGACCCCAGCGGTAGACCACTCGCAGCACATGATGACTCCATCCGGTGACGCGGCGAGTGCTCGCGACCCGCACGCCTACTCTGGTGGTTATCAGCGTGGCAGCGGTCTGTACGCGCTGGAGCAGGGACATGAACAGTTGCATATGGCCGATACCCACCGCTTTGGGGCCATCATCATCGATCAGCTTGAGCGAACCAACGGCGATGACGAAGCGATCATCTACGACCTGCAAACCTGGATCAGTCAGGGATATCAGCGCGTCACGTTGAAAGCTGAAGGGGACATCGAAGGGAGCACACTGGAAGAGTCGCGCACGGAACTGTTGTGGAGTAGAGCTCTTTCACCCTTCTGGGACACACAGTTGGGCCTGCGTCATGACACAGGGGCGCAACCCGATCAGAGCTGGCTGGCTGTGGGCATGCAGGGCCTGGCACCGTACTGGTTCGAGATCGATGCAACGGCTTACCTCGGCAGCGGTGGTCAGACATCATTGCGGCTCGATGCGGAGTACGAGCTGTTGTTGACACAACAACTGATTCTGCAACCTGCAGCAGAACTCAATCTGTACGGAAAACGCGACGCGGAACGCGGTGTGGGCAGCGGCCTGTCCGACGTCACGGTGGGATTGCGGCTGCGTTACGAGTTCACTCGTCAATTCGCGCCGTATGTCGGTGTCGAATGGGCAGAAAAATACGGAGATTCAAAAGAATTCATGCGTGCTGCCGGAGAAAAAAGCAGTGGCACGAGATGGGTAGCAGGCGTGCGTTTCTGGCTTTCAAATTGAAAATTTTCTTAACAACCACTCACAGGAGAATACCGTCATGACAGTTCGAACAACATTTACGCAACGAGGGTTTCGCTCACTCGTGCTGGCCACACTGACAATGATGTCCGTCGGTGCGTGGGCGCACACAGAGCTGACAGCATCTGAGCCTGCCGCTGATGCGCAGTTACAAGCCGTTCCACAGCAACTCAAGTTGACGTTCAGCAGCCAGGTGCAATTGATGAGCGTGAATCTTGTCAAAGGCGACAGTGAGAAAGTCGAATTGGATTTCACTCGCAGCAGTGAATCCATGCAGAGCCACAGCATATCCTTACCTGCACTCGAGGTTGGGCTCTACACTGTCTCATGGGGAGTGCTGGGCAGTGACGGCCACCAGGTACAAGGCAAGTACAGTTTCTCTATTGGCTCAGAACAGGGTGACCATCAGGACCACGTTCATTGATGTGGCCACCGGGCATTTGGGAGTTTCTGACACTCACCTGCAAGCTGCTGATATACGCAAGCACTGCAGCTGCGGTAGGAGGAACGTTTTCCGTCAGACTGTTGGCAGACCACCGCGACAGTCAGATTTCCATACGTCGGTATATTCGCTGGAGTTGCGTTGCGGGTCTGGTTGCCAGCAGCGCTTCTTTCTTCTTTCAGGTGGGCGCCATTGCTGATCTCGGTCTGCGGGGCATGTTCGATGTCGATCTCATCGGTATCCTGATTCAGACCTCGAACGGCTCGTCAGCTTTCACGCGTACTGCTGGATTCGCCATGATGGGTCTTGCTGCTGTCGAGTCGGTTCCCACATCAAAATTCCATGGGATCACCCTCGGTAGTTGTTTGACCATTGGCGGGATAGTGCTCCTGCTCTACTCATTTACCACAAGTGGGCATTTGGCAAACGCAGACGTCCTCGTCCAGCTCGCTCTCGTTTTACACGTCATGACGGTCTCACTTTGGATCGGATCCTTGTACCCGCTTTTACGCTTCAGTCAGACACACGAACCATCCTCAATCCAACAGATCATGCATACCTTTGGCAAAGTGGCGACCTGGATTGTTTCTGTACTCCTGTTGTGTGGACTGTCCCTTGCCTGGTTGTTGTTGGGAGGCGTAAGCGATCTCGTTACAACGAACTATGGTAGAGGACTGGGGGTTAAAATAGTCCTCGTTGTCACGTTGCTGCTGATAGCTGCCAGAAACAAATTGAGATTGACTCCCGCTATGTTGCAACCAGGAATTGGTGCCAGGTTGTCGCTGGCTATTCGCATCGAAATTCTGATTGCCTTGTTGATTTTGCTGACTACGGCGATTATCACAGTGATCATTGGCACCGAAGCAATCTAGTAATTTTTCACTGCTTGGTCGGTCATCTTGCGGAGGGTTTGTGCAATTGCAGACACAAGCCGGGACCGGCACTAATCCGGTATTGCGATTAACGGGGTGACACAGGCGAAGGCGTACTTTTCATACTTGGATCTTGCCCCCCTGCGGGTATTCCCGATAACCACTGTCGCTAAAGTCAAACCCTGTCGTGACTTCCCCGCGCCGATGCCACAAGCCCCGCTCCCTCTTGCAGTGACGCAATCAGCGGACACGAAACGCTGCCTTTTCGCGCCCGACAGGCGCACACGAGTTCAAACAGCACGGCCTCCAAGCGTGCCAGGTCGATCATTTTCTCCCGCACATCCTTGAGCTTGTGCTCGGCCAGGCCACTGGCTTCCTCGCAATGGGTGCCATCCTCCAACTGCAGCAGCTCGGCGATTTCGTTCAGACTAAAGCCCAAGCGCTGGGCCGATTTCACAAAGCGCACACGGGTTACATCGGCCTCGCCATAGCGACGAATGCCCCCATAGGGCTTGACTGGTTCCGGCAGCAGACCCTTGCGCTGGTAAAACCGGATGGTCTCCACACTGACCCCGGCCGCCTTGGCAAAAGCGCCTATGGTCAGATTCTCAAAATCAGCCTGCATATCGCTTGACTCCGTACATGACTACGGCAGTAAGGTTACGCCATCCAATACAAGTTCTAAAGGACAACCCTATGTCTGAACCACAATCCGGCCGCGGCGCGCTCTTCGTCGGCGGGCTGGCCGCCATCCTCGCCTCTACTTGTTGCCTCGGACCTCTGATTCTGGTCACCCTGGGATTCGGCGGTGCATGGATCGCTAATCTGATGGTGCTGGAGCCCTACCGCCCAATCTTCATCGGCGCAGCGCTGGTGGCGCTGTTTTTTGCGTGGCGGCGCATCTATCGCCCGGCACAAACCTGCAAACCGGAAGATGTGTGTGCGATTCCCCAAGCACAAGCCACTTACAAGCTCTTTTTCTGGGTCGTAGCCGCGCTGGCTCTGGTCGCACTCGGATTTCCCCATGTCATGCCATTGTTCTATTAATCACAGGAGCTCATCATGAAAAAATTGTTTGCCTCTATCACTCTCGTTGCCCTCACTACTGTTGCCTCCCCTTTGTGGGCCGCCACCCGTACAGTCACGCTGTCCGTACCCGGCATGACCTGCCCCACCTGCCCGCTCACCGTCAAAGTGGCGATTTCCAGGATTGAAGGCGTTAGTAAAGTTGACGTTACCTTCGAGCCACGCGAAGCGGTTGTCACCTTCGATGATGCCAAAACCAGCGTGCATGAGCTGACCAAGGCGACTGAAGATGCGGGCTACCCGTCCACCGTCAAGCAATGAACCACTGAGTCCAAGCTACGCGATCATGGGGCTGAACGCCCATTGAGCGCGAGTAGTCGTTATCGCCGTTGCCTGCATTGAAAACAGGAGTTGTTGCATGACCAGTACAGGAATCACCAGCAGTACCTGCCACACAGGCGCGGGAAATATCAAAGGCGTGTTGGACAGAGTGCCCGGCGCAACAGGGTTCACTGAGAAGCACGGTGGCAGCGAACGCCCACTGCACATAGCCGTTATCGGCAGCGGTGGCGCGGCTATGGCTGCGGCGCTGAAAGCCGTCGAGCGAGGCGCACACGTCACGCTGATCGAGCGCGGCACCATTGGCGGCACCTGCGTCAATATCGGCTGTGTACCGTCCAAGATCATGATCCAAGCCGCACATATCGCTCATCTGCGGCGCGAAGGCCCGTTTGATGGCGGAATCCAGGCGACCAAGCCTGCGATTGACCGCGGCATACTACTGGCTCAGCAGCAGGCTCGCGTTGCAGAGCTGCGGCATGCCAAGTACGAAGAAATTCTTGACGGCAACTCCGCCATCAACGTTCTGCATGGAGAGGCGCGTTTCAAGGACGACCAGAGCCTCGTCGTCCGTCTGAACGAAGGAGGCGAGCGCGTCGTGATGTTCGATCGTTGCCTGGTAGCCACTGGTGCCAGCCCGGCGTTACCACCGATTCCGGGACTCGAAGAGTCGCCCTACTGGACGTCAACCGAGGCTCTGGTCAGCGACACCATTCCAGAACGCCTGGCCGTGATCGGCTCGTCGGTGGTGGCGCTGGAACTGGCACAGGCCTTTGCCCGGCTGGGCAGCAAGGTGACGATCCTGGCGCGCAGTACCTTGTTCCTCCGGGAGGACCCGGCCATCGGCGAGGCCGTAACGGCTGCTTTCCGTGCCGAGGGCATCGAGGTGCTGGAACACACTCAAGCCAGCCGGGTCGTTCATGTGAACGCGGAATTCGTCCTGACCACCGGACAAGGGAAAATACGCGCCGACAAGCTGCTGATCGCCACTGGCCGGACACCGAACACAGGCAGCCTGGTATTGGAGGCAGCCAGCGTTGTCGTCGGTGCGCAAGGTGCCATCACCATCGACAAGCGCATGCGCACCAGCAACCCGAACATATACGCGGCCGGCGACTGCACCGACCAGCCTCAGTTCGTTTATGTGGCGGCAGCTGCTGGTACCCGTGCTGCGATCAACATGACAGGCGGCGATGCGGCGCTGGACCTGACTGCAATGCCAACTGTGGTGTTCACACACCCGCAGGTCGCTACAGTGGGATACAGCGAGGTGCAAGCGCATCACAACGGAATTGAGACCGAAAGTCGCACCTTGACCGTCGACAACGTGCCGCGCGCGCTGGTCAACTTCGACACCCGTGGCTTCATCAAGCTGGTGGCCGATGCCAGCAGCGGCCGTTTGCTCGGTGTGCAAGCGGTCGCACCGGAAGCCGGAGAGCTGATCCAGACGGCGGCCCTGGCAATTCGTCACCACATGACGGTGCAGGAACTGGCCGATCAGTTGTTCCCCTACCTGACGATGGTCGAGGGGCTGAAGCTCGCGGCGCAGACCTTCAACAAGGATGTGAAGCAACTCTCCTGCTGCGCGGGGTGAGATAGAGAAAATGCTCAATCTCAATAAACGCCTTCATGGTGTTCGGGAAGCGCCGATGGCCTGAACAGCATTTTTTGCGCGTCGCCATTGCCACTATCGCTTTCGGGCTCGTCTACACGGTGTTCAGCGAGTGGCTGAATGTTGATATCCGCAGAACCTGGATCTACAAAGAGTCCATGCCACGACTGCCATGGCCGGGTACAGGACTGACTCCCGCTCTGCAATGGCTCATCGTGCCAGCGTTGAGATTCTGGTTTGCACGTAAGGCAAGGTCATAGCGCTGTTGCTTTCGGCGTTTGCAATGACTTCAGAATCCGGCACTGACTCACATTGTGCTCATCGCACGACAACGCCAGTCGTGCCAGATCTTCCTCCAACAGTTGCAACTCCCTGATAGTGCCCCTGACGCTTTCCAGTTGATCCCGCACGATCTGATCCACCTCTGTGCACGGAGCACCGCCGAATGCCTGCACCTTGACCAATTTGCGAATGCTGTCGATGGAAATCTTCAGATCACGGCAGCGTCTGATGAAGCGCAGCAGGTCTAGTGAACTCTGCCCGTACTCCCGATAGCCGTTATCCGCCCGGACTGCGGCGGGCAACAAACCGATATCTTCGTAATAGCGGATGGTCTTGGCGGAAACGCCAGACTGCTGAGCTAGTTTATTGATCTTCATCATGACGCTTGACCTTCCAGTAACAGGAAACTTTATCGTACTCCCAGTTGTCGCATGAAGCGATCAACGATTGTCATTGATGAGGAGAAAAGATCATGTCCGGATGCTGTGCTCGCGAAGCTGTCGAGCGGCGCCAACGCCAGTTGCTCTGGGTGGTATTGACGCTTAATGCCACGATGTTCGTAGTCGAGTTCATCGCGGGGTGGCTCGCCCACTCCACCAGTCTGCTGGCAGATTCGCTGGATATGCTGGCAGATGCCGTGGTCTATGGCATCAGTCTGTACGCAGTTGGCCGTGCCGTTTCACTGAAAGCCAGGGCGGCCCTGACCAATGGCTGGCTGCAGCTCACGTTGAGTCTGGTGGTTCTGGTGGACGTCGGCAGACGTCTGCTTGGCGACTCTACTCCGGAGCCCATGATGATGAGTCTGGTGTCACTCATGGCTCTGGCGGTCAACATCACCTGCTTCGCCATGTTGTACCGCTTTCGCAGTGGCGACATCAATCTGAAGGCCAGTTGGATCTGTTCGCGCAATGACATGATGGCGAACGTTGGCGTTATGATCGCAGCCTTGATGGTGAGCCGAACCGGGCGGGCCTGGCCGGATCTGCTGGTGGGAACGCTGATCGCCGCTATTGTGATGCGCTCTGCCATTCAGATCATTCGGGAAGCCAGAGGGCTGCAGACGACGGACTCAAGCGATCTCGTTTGTGAGAAGGATATGGCAAAGCCGGTTTGACCTGGCTTCAACCGCAGTGCTAAAGTCCTACTCACTGACAGCTGAGATCAATTGCGTGTACAAGAAACTCGTCATGGCACTTCTGCTAATTCTCAATCACTCCTTGATGATAGGAGTGACTGAGGCTGCGCATACGCCCGACGAGGAGCATCCCTACGGACACACCGTTGACTACGACCACACAGACGAACATGTGGAGCATTCGCCTGACGACGGTCATGACTTCCACGAACAACATCACAAACACGGCGCTCATGTTCATCTTGGCTTTGCGCTCCCTGCCAACGTTGATGTCTCTGTGCAGCCCGTTGGTGCAGTGCTCATGATGAATCACAAGTTCCTCCTCTCCGGTTTGACCTACGCGCCTCCCGTTCCACCGCCCACTCGCTGAACTTCCGAAAATTCCCCATTTTCAATTCGGTTCTATTACGGAACCGATGACTGGAGTTCATGCTCATGAAAAGTTTTTCAGATGCAAGGCTGCTTCGCAGTAGCCTTCTGCGTCCAATATTCAGCAATTTTCCTCAGCGGCTGAGGAAGCGTTTGCAGCCATTGTTTGTCAGCATCGTTCTGATCGTCACCAATGGCTCACTGGCCAGTGCGGCAGACGGCACCCTCACGCTCGAATCGGCCATGGAGCTCACTCTCGCGCAGAATCCTCAGTTGCGGGTCTTCGATTTCCGCGTTGAGGCGCTTCAGGGGCAGGCGGAAACCGCTGCACTCAAACCTGCGCTCGAAATAGGGGCCGATATTGAAAACATTGTCGGCACCGGCAACGTTCAAGGCTTTGATGGTGCCGAGCTGACGGTTTCTGTCTCCTCCGTGATTGAGCTTGGCAACAAGCGCGACGCGAGAATGGCATCCATCGGCGCCCGACGGGGACAGTTGGATGCAGAGCGTCAAATTGATGCTCTGGATCTGCTGGGCGAGTTAACCCGCCGTTACATTGACAATCTAGCTGCACAGAGTCGGCTTTCACTGGCCCAGGACGAAGTGAGCATCGCCAGCGAAACATTACAGATTGTGCAAGATCGCGCAGCAGCAGGCGCCACGCCTGAATTAGAGGTTCTGCGGGCCGAGGCTGCTCTATCTCAGGCCGAACTCCTTGTGTCGGCCGAAGAAAGTCGACTCAGATATGCCCAGGTTGCCTTGGCTGCGCTGTGGGGCGAAACAAATCCCACTTTCGAGTCCGTGACGGGAGACCTCTACCAGATCGAACAGACGGTGGGTTTTGAGAACCTCTTCGCACGCGTCGAGCAGAATCCGTTCATTCAGGTGTTCGCCAGCGAGGAGCGCTTGCGCGAGGCTGAAGTGCGCCTGGCCAGAACGCAGTCGATAGCCGATCCACGCTGGTCGCTTGGCGCACGAAGGCTGCAGGAAGGCGGTGACATAGGCTTGGTCGCTGGCTTCAGCATTCCGCTGTTCAGTGCAACGCGCAACAGTGGGGCCGTGCGGTCGGCAATCGCAGCACGCGATGAGGTGGAAGTGCGACGAGACGTGGCGTTGCTCAATCTGCGCACACAATTGTTCAATGCCTTCCAGAACCGGCAGCAGGCACTTGTGACCATCGATACATTGCAGACTCGCACCATCCCTCTGCTGACGGAGGCACTTTCTGAGACACAAACTGCATATGAGAATGGGCGATACAGCTATCTGGAGTGGGTGACTGCCAGACAGGAACTCCTTAACGCCCGCAGCACGCTCATTGATGCGGCAACCGCCGCTCTGCGTCACGGCGCCGACATCGAGCAGTTAACAGCTGAGCCCCTGCTCGCTCCCTTCATTGATCAGACCAATTAACAGGATCAAACCATGAAACCGAACTTACAAATACAACTGCTATCCGCTTTGTTGTTGTCGCTGTCTCTCATTGGTGCAACGGCGCAGGCCGCAGACGCGGATGCGCACGCCGATCATGACCACGAACTCCCTACCGTTGAACTCGCGGAAGAAATGCATGCAGACGAAGAACACTCGGAAGAAGAGCACGCTGAAGAAGAGCATGCTGACAGTGTGGTCATTGAACCGGGCATGGCGCGACAGGCCGGTATCACAACCGCAATGGCCGGCACAGGCGTTATACGTGAGGCCATTACGGTGTATGGCACGACAGCCATGAACCCCCAGGGAATAAGTGAGATCCGTGCCCGCTTCCCGGGGCTGGTGGTTGCGATCAGTCCTGAGGTTGGAGATCTTGTGTCGGCTGGCGATACGATCGCCGAGATCGAGTCCAACGAAAGTTTGCAGCGCTATCGGATTCAGTCGCCCATCAGCGGTAGAGTAGTGTCACGCAACGCCAACCCAGGAGAAACGACTGGGGAACAGCCACTGCTTACAATCATCAACTATGACCGACTGTGGGCCGAGCTCACCATATTTCCATCCAATGCACGGCACATCCAGCCGGGGCAGGAAGTGATCATGGAAGCAGACGGTGAACTGATGAGAGGGAGCATATCGCATATTTTACCGGGCTCCAGCGAATCTCCTGCAGTTCTCGCACGCGTCACTCTGGATAACAGTGATGGTCGCTGGACTCCGGGCCTGTTGCTGCAGGCAGATATCACAATCGCTCAAGTTGAGGTCGCACTTGCTGTGGATAACCGAGCCATTCAGAGTTTTGAAGACAACCCGGTAGTCTTTGTGCAGGAGGGTGATACTTATGCAAGCCGACCGGTGACGCTTGGACGCAAAGACGCTGAGCAGACGGAGATACTGAGTGGCCTTGAACCAGGGGAGCTGTACGTTGTAGAGAACAGCTATTTGATCAAAGCCGACCTGGAGAAATCCAGCGCCGAACACGCCCACTAATCAGGAAGCCAACATGATCACATCAATCTTGCGCTTCTCCATCGAGAGGCGCTGGCTGGTTCTGTCACTGATATTTCTATTGCTTGGAGCCGGGGTATGGAGCTTCCAGCAGCTTCCGATCGACGCGGTGCCTGATATCACTAACGTTCAGGTGCAGATCAATACCGATGCCCCAGGGTATTCACCACTGGAAACGGAACAACGAATTACCTACCCGGTAGAGAATGCTCTCGCGGGCCTGCCCAACCTGGACTACACACGCTCGATATCACGTTACGGTTTGTCGCAGGTCACAGTTGTCTTTCAGGACGGCACTGACCCCTACTTTGCCCGCAACCTGATCAACGAGCGGCTTGGCACCATTCAGAGCAGCCTGCCCTCAGGCCTTGAACCTGAAATGGGACCCATCGCCACTGGTTTGGGTGAGATATTCATGTACACGGTCTCGGCATTGCCTGGCGCCGTTCAGGCAAACGGCGAACCGTATGACCCCACCGCGCTTCGCGAGATCCAGGATTGGATCATCAAACCTCAGCTTGCGCGCGTTCCGGGGGTTGTGGAGATCAACAGTATCGGCGGTTACAACAAGCAATATCATGTGACGCCCTGGCCTGCGAAGCTGCTGGCCTTTGATCTGACCATGGAAGATGTCGCTGCTGCTTTACGCGTCAACAATGACAACCGCGGCGCCGGATATGTCGAGCGCAACGGCCAGCAGCTGCTGATTCGTTCACCCGGCCAATTGGCCACGGTGGCAGACATCGAACAGGTGATAGTGGCAAACCGCAGCGGGGCGCCAATCCAGATTCGGGACGTTGCCGAAGTGGCCATCGGCGGCCAGTTGCGTACCGGAGCAGCAACGCTCAATGGTCAGGAAACGGTGCTGGGTACAGCCATGATGTTGATGGGTGAGAACCCACGTACGGTGTCGCGCGCCGTTGCGGAGCGTCTGGAAACTATCCAGCAATCCCTGCCCGAGGGAGTTGTCGCCGAAGAGGTTTATAACAGAACTATTCTGGTGGACAAGGCAATTGCCACCGTGGAAAAAAACCTGCTCGAAGGTGCGTTGCTGGTCATCGTCGTGCTCTTCCTGTTGCTCGGTAATTTTCGCGCGGCACTCATTACCGCCGCGGTCATTCCGCTCGCCATGCTGGCGACTCTGACAGGCATGGTGCGCACCGGCGTATCGGCCAATCTGATGAGCCTTGGCGCACTGGATTTCGGACTCATCGTCGATGGCGCCGTGATCATTGTGGAGAATTGCATCAGGCGCCTTTCCATGGCCCAACCGTCCTCGGGTAAAAGACTGCCGCTGGACGAACGGCTTGAGGTTGTCTTCAATGCGACCAATGAAGTGATTCGCCCCAGCCTGTTTGGCGTCCTCATCATTACCATCGTATACATTCCATTGTTCACGCTCACCGGCGTGGAAGGGAAGATGTTCCAGCCGATGGCGGCAACGGTCGTGATGGCGCTACTGGCCGCACTGGCCCTGTCACTCACCGTGGTGCCCGCCGCGATCGCTGTATTCATGAATGGCAAAGTCAGCGAGAAGGAAAGCCCGGTCATCAAAGGCGCCAAGTGGCTCTACAGACCGCTGCTTGCAGCCGCGCTGCGCTTGCGATGGTTGGTGGTCGCCGTTGCCGCGGGGCTGGTGGTAGTGGCAGCATGGCTGGCCACGACGCTTGGCTCGGAGTTTGTGCCACAGCTCAATGAGGGTGACTTCGCCGTGCAGGCGCTACGAACGACCGGCACCGGGCTTGAACAGTCGGTTGCCATGCAGGAGATGCTGGAAGCACGCATCATGGAGTTCCCGCAGGTCAACACAGCATTTGCCCGAATTGGCACGCCTGAAGTGGCGACAGACCCGATGCCGCCCAACATCGCAGACACATTTGTCATGCTGAAACCGACAGAGGAATGGCCTGATCCGAGCCAGACAAAAGATGAATTCCTCATTGAGGTACAGGAAGCTCTCGAGCAACTGCCGGGCAATAACTACGAGTTCACCCAACCGATCGAGATGCGATTCAACGAGCTGATTTCGGGTGTGCGCGCGGATCTTGGCATCAAGGTCTTTGGTGATGATCTTGATCAATTGCTGGCATCCGCCCAGAGCATTCTGGAAGTCGTGACAACGATAGAAGGCGCGGCGGACGCCCGCCTGGAACAGGTGACAGGGCTGCCGATGTTGTCGATTCATCCCAAACGCATGGCCATCGCGCGCTATGGTTTGAACGTCGCTGACGTGCAGGACTACGTCTCCATGGCCATGGGCGGCGAGTCGGCCGGTTTGATCTTCGAAGGAGACCGTCGCTTTGAACTGGTAGTACGCCTGCCGGAAAGGCTGCGCAATGACATCGATGGCATGGGTGCGTTGCCGGTGCCCCTGCCGGATGGCAGCTATGTTCCACTGGCAGAGATCGCCACGCTGGAGATTGCCCCGGCACCCAACCAGATCAGCCGCGAGAACGGCAAGCGCAGCATTGTGGTCACTGCGAATGTGCGGGACCGCGATCTGGGATCTTTCGTGGCTGAAGCTGAGCAACGAGTCCTCGAAGAGGTCGCGCTGCCGGCAGGATACTGGTTGGAGTATGGCGGCACCTTTGAGCAACTGGAGTCCGCAAGCCAGAGACTATCGATCGTCGTTCCACTGACGCTCGTGTTGATTCTGGGCCTGCTGGTCATGGCCTTTGGATCAGTGAAAGATGCCTTGATCATTTTCACAGGTGTGCCTCTGGCATTGACGGGGGGCGTACTGGCGCTGTGGTTGAGAGACATGCCCCTGTCCATTTCCGCAGGCGTCGGCTTCATCGCCCTGTCCGGTGTGGCGGTGCTCAATGGACTGGTGATGCTGGCGTTTATTCGCGACCTTGTGAGGGATACCGGCGATCTTGTCGCATCGATTATCGATGGAGCACTCATACGCTTGCGTCCAGTTCTCATGACAGCGCTGGTGGCAAGCCTCGGTTTTGTGCCAATGGCGCTGAACACGGGCATCGGTGCGGAGGTGCAGCGCCCGCTCGCCACAGTGGTTATAGGAGGAATCATTTCTTCGACCTTGCTGACGCTGCTGGTATTGCCGGCGCTCTATCGAATAGTTCACGGTCGCGAAAGGCGTTTAGTGAAACACTAAGCTGGTGAGAGGCCAGATGAGCACAAAGGGGAGATCGCAAGATGAGTGATGAAAAGCTGGAGATACGCACTGCAGAACAACGAAAAATCCTCTGGATAGTGCTTGCTCTCAATGTGGTGCTGGCAATCACGTTTTTGATTGCCGGCTTGAGCGCGGATTCCAGCGCTTTGATCGCCAATGGGCTCGATAACGCTTCAGACGGTGTCGTCTACATCATCACTCTGCTGGCGCTGAACCGGCCCCCTGTATGGAAGCGCGCCGCCGCGCGCGTTTCCGGGGGCCTTCTGATCCTGTTCGCCGTCGGAATCCTGTTTGACGTGGGCCGACGGTTCCTGAGCGATCCCGAACCGTTGGGCTACAACATGATGGTGATGGCGGTCGTTGCTGCAGCAGTGAATGCACTGTGCGTTTGGCTGCTCAGGAAAATTCACGATGCCGAGGTCGATGTCCGGGCGGCCACGACCTTCAGTACCAATGATTTCATGGCGAACGCGGGCGTGCTGGTTGGCGGCGGACTTGTGCTCTGGACGGGGCAGGCGTGGCCCGATTTGGTGGTGGGACTGGCCGTTGCGGCGATTGCTCTTAAAGGAGCGATCAGCATCCTGCAGGACGCCCACAGCGAGGCGGGCAGATCATAAATTTTCGAGTCACTCATCTTTGTGTCATTCATTGCCGTCCATCACAAGTGGATCGTGTCGCTCAAAGAGCGACCGGTTTCCTTATCCTCCACTGATCGTACTTCAATGTTCCCGGACATTGCTGATTACGAAGCCGCTACGGGGCAGTGCCGGCAGCCGCGACCAGTCTATATGCGAATCCTGCTCAGGCACGTCATAACTGATCCGGCGTGTGAGGATATCAGCCGCCTGCTTCATGAGTGCGATCGTAAACCATTCCCCGGGACAGCGATGATTGAGGTGATGATCCCCGCCACCCTGTGGAAGGAAATTGAAGGAACTTCCATCCCATCGGTTGAATCGCTCCGGCTCGAACTGCTCTGGCCGCTCCCAGGTTCGCGGATCGTGGTTGGTCCCATACAAGTCAAGAAACACTCGTCGATCTTTCGGAAATCGATAGCCGTTCCATTCGAACGCTTGCCGTGTCCGCGCAGCCACGGCCGGGAAGAAGGGGTAATACCTGCGAACCTCCTGGACGAATAGGTCGACGTAGCCATCATTCCCGGGGGAAAGTCTCTCCCGCAAATCAGGTCGCATGAGCAGAGCGTGAGCGACGAAGACGATATAAACCGAGACCGCGACCGTCGGTCTGATCACATTGATCAGCTCAACGGCCGCAATGCGCGGGGGCAGTAATTTGTCGTCCAAATCCCGATGCCACGCAATCAAGTGGGCAGCCGAATGTTTCGGCGGCTGAATACGCCCACTGCGGATCTGTTCGACGACATCTTCCATCCAGCGATTGACCCGCTTGCGCGCCCACCGGGACCGTAAATGCCTGAGACCCACGGACCCTGCATGATCAAACAAGGCGGCGGTTTCTCTGGTTCGGGTATCGATCTGCAACTCTACAAGTGGAACGCCGGCCCAGGCGCACACAGCACGCATCAGAACTTCATGAAGTTCGGTATAGAGCACAACCTTCTGCATTGATGCCCATCTGTGGACGCCACGTTCCCATTCCCCGGCGCTGCTCTCCAGCAATTGCTCAATTTGCTCGTGTGAGGTCAGCGTCATGAACATCTGTTTGCGGTGCCGGTGTGCCTCGTCGTCGAGACCCTGCACGCCACCCTGGCCGAGCAGGGTCTTTTGAATCGCTTTGGGCATCGCACCGTGGCGCTGGAATCGGTCCGAATCATAGAACAGCCGCGCTGCCTCGGGGCCTGTCATGCAGATTACCTGGCGGAGTCCAAGCCGCGTCTCGAATAGATCCGCCCGAACGTCCCTGCAATGCCTGGAGATAAATCTGTAGGGATCCCTGATCAATGCGAAAGTACTGTCGAAGCTGGGGTCCCGTGGAATTCGTGGCATCTGCTTTACTCCTTATAGATACGAAGCATCGCTCAGCCGGTTTCCCGGACATAGCTCCGATTGACATGGCTTTTGAACGGCTCCGAAAAGGCGGCCAGAAGCCCTCTGCCGTCTTGCCTAGACGCTGGCAACAGCGCTAGGCATTACCCAATGTCCTCAGTTAGTGGCTAGTACGCTCTTCCGTCCATGAACGATCCGATACAATGCCGGCAACACCAGCAAGGTCAGAAGCGTAGAGGAAATAATCCCTCCAATGACAACCGTTGCCAATGGCCGTTGTACTTCAGCGCCGATGCCCGTATTCAGTGCCATCGGCACAAAGCCGAGGCTGGCAACGAGTGCCGTCATCAGTACCGGGCGCAGACGTATCAGAGCTCCCTCTATGATGGATGCGATCAGGTCGCCCTTTTCCTCAACCAGATCGCGGATGAACGTCAGCATCACCAGGCCATTCAGCACGGCAACACCTGACAGGGCAATGAATCCAACGCCTGCTGAAATGGACAGCGGCATGTCACGCAGCCACAACGCCAGCACACCGCCAGTCAAGGCCAGGGGAACACCTGTAAAGATGATCAATGCATCTCTGAAAGATCCTAATGCCATCACCAGCAGACCGAGAATCATAAGCAGCGTCAGCGGTACAACGATAGAGAGCCTCTGGCTTGCGGATTCCAGTTGTTCGAAGGTTCCTCCGTACTCCAACCAGTATCCCGCCGGCAGGTCGACCTGTTTCAGTACCCGCTGTTCGACTTCCGCCACGAAAGATCCCAGATCGCGATCCCGCACATTCGCTGTGACTACGATGCTGCGTTTGCCACTCTCGCGGCTGATCTGGTTGGGGGCCGGTGCGATCTCCAGCATGGCAAGCTCTGCCAGAGGAACATAACCGCCGCCTGGCAGTGGCACCGGCAGCTCGCCCATGCTGTTGATGTCATTACGCAAAACCTCAGGCAAGCGCACTACCAGCTCGAACCTGCGGTCCCCTTCGAAGATCAGGCCAGCCGACTCGCCTCCCATCGCCATGGAGACGTAATCCTGCACGTCGGCAACATTCAAGCCATAGCGCGCTATGGACATGCGGTTGGGGTGGATCGACAGCATGGGTAACCCTGCCACCTGTTCAAGCCGGGCGTCGGCCGCGCCGGATATTGTTGTGACAACTTCCAGGATGCTTTGGGCCGAGGCGAAGAGCTGATCCAGATCATCACCAAAGACCCTGATCGCGAGGTCCGCGCGCACCCCGGAAATCAGTTCGTTAAACCGCATCTCTATGGGTTGGGTGAACTCGTAATTGTTGCCCGGTAGCTGTTCGAGGGCTTCCTGTACCTCGATGAGGAATTCATCTTTGGTCTGGGTCGGGTCCGGCCATTCCTCCGTGGGCTTGAGAATCACGAAGGTATCCGCGATGCTGGGCGGCATAGGGTCGGTCGCGACTTCCGGTGTGCCGATTCGCGCGAAAACTCTATCAACCTGCGGAAAGTCTGCGATGCGAGTCTCCAGCATCTCCTGCATGGCCACGGATTGGTCGAGTCCGGTGCCGGTTGTGCGCAGTGCCTGCACGGTGAAGTCACCCTCATTGAGCTGCGGCACAAACTCCGAACCAAGCGTCGTGGCCAGCCATGCTGACACTACCACCAGCCCCGCGGCAACGGCGACCACCAGCCAGCGCAAGCGCAGCGCGGCTGCAAGCAGCGGTCTGTAGAGCCACTTGGAGCCTTTGATAACCGGACTCTCCTTCTCGCGAATTCTACCGCTCATGAATACTGCGATCGCAGCTGGCACGACGGTCACAGACAGCACTAGCGCGGAGAGCAATGCCATCACGACTGTTGCCGCCATCGGCTGGAACATCTTCCCTTCCACTCCTGTGAGAGTGAATAGTGGAATGTACACGATGGTGATGATGAACACGCCAAACAGGCTGGGGCGGATCACTTCGTTCGTGGCTGCAAAAACGACCTCCAAGCGTTCGCGCAGGGGCAATCTTTCTCCTGAGGCTGGCTGAGCTAACGAAAGGCGCCGGATACAATTCTCCACGATAATTACCGCGCCATCCACAATCAGGCCAAAGTCCAGTGCGCCGAGACTCATGAGATTGGCGGAGACTCCGGTGCGCACCATCCCGGTTAGCGTCGCCAGCATGGCCAGCGGTATCACAGTTGCCGTGATCAATGCAGCTCGCATATTGCCAAGCAGCAGGAACAGCACCACAATAACCAGCAGCGCCCCTTCGAGAAGATTTTTCTCGACGGTTGCAATGGCGTTGTCCACTAGGGTGGTGCGGTTGTAAACCGCTTCGGCGACGATTCCGTCGGGGAGCGACTGTTGAACCGCTTCCAGACGCTCTGCGACGGCGCGTGCTACGGTGCGGGGATTTTCACCCATCAGCATCATCGCCGTACCCAGCACGGTCTCCTGTCCGTCAAGCGTTGCCGCTCCCGTGCGCAGTTGTCTGCCAATCGATACCTCGGCAACGTCCCGAATCTGGACTGGCGCACCACTGCGGTTGCCGATAACCACCTGTTCAATGTCTGCTATTGTTTGCAACTGACCTGGCGAGCGAATCAACAGTTGCTGACCATTGCGTTCGATGTATCCGGCCCCACGATTGTCGTTGTTCGTGCGCAGCGCTGCAGCAATATCTTCCATGCCCAGATCAAAGGCCAGCAGTTTTTCTGGCCAGGGGGTCACATGGTACTGTTTGCTATAGCCCCCGATGCTGTTGACCTCTGTCACCCCCAGAACGAGCGACAGCTGAGGTTTGATGATCCAATCCTGGATCTCGCGAAGTGCGGTGGGGTCGTACGGTTCGCCGTTTGCCTGAACAGCGCCAGGCAATGCCGAGACCGTGTACATGAATATCTCGCCCAGCCCTGTGGCAATTGGCCCCATTTCAGGCTCAAGTCCTGGTGGCAACGTGCTCTTGATCGTGCCCAGCTGTGCATTGACCAAATTGCGGGCGAAGTACAGGTCTGTGCCTTCCTCGAAGACAGCCGTGACCTGGGAAAGGCCATAGCGCGAGATCGAGCGCGTATACTCCAGGTTTGGCAAGCCCGCCAAGGCGGTTTCCACGGGATAGGTGATCCGCTGCTCCGACTCCAGAGGCGAGTAGCCCGGAGCATTGGTATTGATCTGAACCTGAACATTTGTAATGTCGGGAACGGCATCGATTGGAAGTTGCTGGAAGCTCCAGATTCCTGCTCCGATCAGAACAAGGACAAAAGACAACATAAGCCACCGCCGCCCAATCGAGAGGCGCAATATCGAAGAAATCATTTTTGTCTCCTGATCAGTCGTCGTCTTCGACGCTGGATTTTTCCAGGTCGGCCTTGATTAAATAGCTGTTCTCTACAACGTACTGATCTCCGAGCTCAAGACCGCTCAGAATTTCCGTCCGCGCATCGTCCTGCCGTCCGAGTTGCACCGGACGGGGCTCATAGATGTCCCCCTCCTGAACAAAGACCACCGGGTTATTCTCAAAGGTCTGGATGGCGCGATTGTCTACGGCAAGCGCGACGTCGGCCTGACCAATAATAACGTCTGCCTGCATCAACAGGCCTGGGCTCCACAGGGCATCGCGGTTATCCAGCGGTACTCGTGCGACGATCGCCGGCAATTCACTGGTGCCCGGTAAAATGTGCGCTACGCTGCTGCGAATCTCTTGCGCATTTGTTCGCAGAATGACTTCCTGTCCAATTTTGATACGCCCTGCATTGAGCGGGAAAACAGCCAGTTCTGCCCATAGCTGATCGTAGTTTGCAAGGGTCAGCAGTGGCTCATCGCCTGTTGTTTCTCCCGGGTTCGCATTGCGGGCAGTTACGATTCCAGCTATCGGAGCCCGAATAACATAGCTGTTCAAGCTCTCGCTGGACTCGATTTCCAGAACGGCATCGCCAGCTGCGACCAAATCGCCGATACCGGGTTCAATACTGATGACCAGTCCCGGAAAGCGGGCGCGGATGTGGCTGATTCCCCGAGGGTCGATGACAGTCCTGCCGTACACTGTGATAGCGTCAAGTATGACTCCTGGACTGGCGGCTGCCGTCGTAATACCAGCCTGTTGAGCCATGGCGGGATTAATAGTCGCACTCTCGGCATTTCCTTCCTCCTCTTCTTCATGTTCCTCTTCTGCTTCAGCGGCCAGTGATCCTGCTGAGAACAAAGTCAGTGACAACAATAAAAGCGCAGCAGGTAGCCGGTCCCAAAGAAATTTCTGTTTCATGATGTGATCCTGTTAGTTAGTCTGATCAAGAGGAGAGAGCAGAGGCTCTGCCGTTAACTGTTCAATCTCCGCTCCATAGCTCAGTGCTGCGGCGGCGGCGTCAATGAGCGTTGCCCTTGCGTTGAGAAGTTCCTGCCTGGCCGCCACCCATTCGAGGTAGCTGTAGCGCCCACTTTCGTAGGCTGCCCGGGTCTCTGACAGCGCCTGGTCCAATAACGGGATCGTATTGGTCTGCAGTGTATTAATGGTGGTAATTGCCTGCTGACGGTTCTGGAAGGCATTGAACAGCTGGCTGTGCAGATTGATCAAAGCTGCTTCCCGCCGCACGCCAACCTCCTCGCGTGCCGCAACAGCAGAACGCTCGGCTCCCCGATTGCGTTCTGCTGTGAACAACGGGATGCTGAAACCTGCCACCAGAGCCATATCGCTGTTTTCCTGGAGTCTTCTGGCACCTACGGACCAGCGCAGATCGGACTCTAACTGCGTCCTCGCCAGCCGCAGTTCAGCCTCGCGCAAGCGTTCCTCGTGGGCAAATGCTTCAATAAAGGGATTCTGCTGAACGCGCGCAAACAGTTCCTCGAAGCCGCTTTGCTGTTCGACCTGAAAAAGGTCTCCCGACACAAGCTCGAAGTCGGGTTCCGTGTCACCCCAGAGCGCCGACAGGGCAACCCGGGCATAGCTCAACTGGTTCTGCTCCGCAGAGACCAGTAGTTCGGCCTGTGAAAGAGCAGCCTGGGCACGCAGAACCTCGGCGTCAGGCGTGGCCGCGGCTGCTGCTCGCGTCTCTACAGACTGGATTGTCTCGCGGGCAAGGCTTTCAGCGTCCTGCGCCAGCGAAAGTTTTTCCTGCGCTACCAGAACGCCGATATATCGACGCGTCACCTCGCCCAGGAGATCCAGCGCGTCAATCTGGCGTTCTGCGTCCAGCTGGCCCCGCCTCGCCCCTACAGCCGCCACTCTCGCTTGCCGTTTATCACCCAGTTCAATTACTGAGGAAAGCGAAATAGTCAGCTCAGCACCGTTGATGCCAGTGAGACTGCCGGTACCGTTGATGTTTTCGATGTCGGCCCCTATTTCGAGAGGTGGGTTGAGGGCAGCGGTATCGGCTTGGCCCCGAAGTGCTTCATCGCGAAACTCAAAAACCCGAAGCCGAGGATTTTGCGAAAGCGTCCGTTCTATCGCTGATTCGAGCGAGAGCGTGTCGTCTGCCGAGCCGGCAATGACTCCATGGCTAAAGCTCAAAATGACACTGACGAGCAGAAGTCGCCAGCGGACCACCAGTTGAGGCGAATTGCCGATGGGCAGCGCCTTGAAAAAGATAACCATTTAGTAAATCCTGCGTGGAATTTATGCAATACGGGCCGAATACATTCGGTCCGCCCTTGAGGGCAGCAGGATCAGACTATCGGAGGACGAAAAGGGGAAGCAGGGGTATCTGAAGGGAAAAATAACGCGTAACCGGACTGCGTCAACATGGACATATGCACGACCTGCTCAGCATAATTGCTGACGATGGCGACACAGGCGACACCATGGCAGTGGCAGCATTGATCACAGTCTGCCGGATCGGCAGAGAGTGAGGCGTCAGGCATCTCTAAAGCCAGATTCCCGTAATCAGCGAAATTCTGATCGGAGTTGACTTCAAGATGCTGGTCGCGCGACTGCTGATTCTGTTGGCTGTCGGCCATAGCAACAACTGATTGCAGGGCAACCAGCGCGACTAAGAAAATTGACAGCCAATATTTGAACATTAGAACTGGTTCTTCATTCCATTAGGGCCAAGCATTGGTCCACTATTCGCGGATAGTATCCGATAAGTTCCCCTGTGAACAGACATTGCGAGGAACAGACATTGCGAGATGTCGCTTGTAGGCTTTGGACTGCATTCCCTTCCTTGACGTCGATCACCGTTAGCGAGATTCTCCTACACTCAGGGATATACCTGATTCCCTTGATCGGCGAAGGGTGCTTTCATACTTTTTCCCTTCCACTCATTTTCAGGAGATCCAGTATGTCCCATCAAAGGTACGCTTCATGCATAGATGCTTGCAATACCTGTGCAGACGCCTGTAATCATTGTTCTGTCGCCTGTCTGAGCGAACCAGACATTGCAAGGATGGCGGACTGTATCCGTGCCGACATGGACTGCGCGGAAGCGTGCCGGTTCGCCGCTGCCGTCATGGCGCGTGGAAGCGATTTCGTCGCGGAAGTCTGCAGAATGTGTGCAGAGATTTGTGAACGATGCGCCGCCATGTGTGACCAGCACTCGGCAAGTCATTGCCAAGAGTGTGCTAAAGCCTGCCGGGACTGCGCAGCGGAATGCCGCAAAATGGCAGCCTGATAGTAGCCAGACATGGCCGTGACGGAGGCACTGTCGCATCTTCAATGTATGCCTGACGCCGTGCCGCATGATCATGGTTGTCGAGCGCAAAATCTACCAGGGGTTGTAGACCATGCCGACGGGCGTGCCGTCGTACTCAAGCGCAGCAGCGCCCACGATCATCGCCTCAATTGCATAGCGTTCGAAAAAATCCCTCGCCAACTGGAATTCCGGGTAGAGATTGTTCGTCCGGTTTCTCGTCCACAATCGCGACACGAGTCGGCACACCCAGCGCCTGGCCAGATGCCACTCATTGAGAAACATGTACCAGAATGCTCTATCTAACTTCTCCGCATCGTCAGTCAGCTTCATGCACAATTCCATTTCGATACAACAGGCACGCTGCGCATTGACTAGCGCCGCACCAAGTACGAAGGAATCCTTGACGGCAACTCCGACATCAACGTTCTGCATGGAGAGGCGCGTTTCAAGGACGATCAGCGCCTTTGGTCCGTATGAACGAAGGAGGCGAGCGCGTCGTGATATTCGACCGATGCATGGTAGCCACTGGGGCCAGCCCGGCGCTACCAGTGCAGGAGCTGGCCGACCAGTTGTTTCCCTACCTGACGATGGTCGAGGGGCTGAAGCTCGCGGCGCAGACCTTCAACAAGGATGTGAAGCAACTCTCCTGCTGCGCGGGGTGAGATAGAGAAAGTGCTCAATCTCAGTGAACGCCTTACCTGTGGGAGCAGGCTCGCTCCTACAGTCAGTGGTTTGCATGGACGTCTCGCTGCCGCAGCAGTCGATAGGCCGCAGGCAGCACCAGCAGTGACAGCAGCGGCGCGCTGATCATGCCACCCACCATGGGCACAGCGATGCGGCTCATGATCTCGGCGCCGGTGCCGCTGCCCCACACGATGGGCAAGAGGCCGGCGATGATCGTCGCGACTGTCATGATCTTGGGGCGCACACGCATAACGGCACCCTGGTCGATGGCGTCCAGCAGCGCTTTCTCGCTACGATCCCCTGCATCGATGCGCGATTGCCATGCCTGCTTGAGATAGATCAGCATCAGTATCCCGAACTCCGCCGAGACGCCGGCCAGTGCGATAAATCCAACGCCAGTGGCGATGGAGAAGTTATAGCCCATCAGATACAGCAGCCATATACCGCCAGTGAGAGCAAAGGGCAGCGTGAGCATGATGAGCAGTGCCTCGTCCAAGCGGTTGAACGCCAGAACCAGCAGGATGAAGATGATCAGCAGCGTGCCCGGCACCACCAGTTGCAAGCGTGCATTGGCGCGTTCCATGAACTCGAACTGGCCCGCGTAGGTGAGACTGACCCCCTGTTGCGGTGTCAACTGCTGCGCGATTGCGGTCTGCAGATCGGTGACGGTGGCGGCAAGATCGCGACCACGCACGTCGATGTACACCCAGGTGTTGGGGCGGGCATTCTCGCTGCGAAGCATCGGCGCGCCGTCGGTGACAGTGATGTCTGCCACCGTGTCGAGGGTGATCTGCTGCGCCGCGACGCCGTCACCATTATCCAGCGCGGTGTCAGTCACCGGAACAATGATGGGCAGACCCTTCAACCTCTCCAGACTGTTGCGCCAGTCCTGTGGGTAGCGCAGGTTGATCGGAAAGCGCTCGCGACCCGCCACGACCTCACCGATGTTCTCGCCTCCGATCAGGCCCGAGACCACTTCCTGCACGTCGACAACGTTGAGTCCGTAGCGCGCTGCCGCCGCACGATCGATATGAATATCCACATAGCGACCACCACTCAGCCGTTCGGCCAGCGCAGAGGAGACACCCGGCACTGTCTTCGCGATGCGTTCGACTTCCTGCGCCGCCGCATCGATGTGTTGCAGATTATGTCCGGCTACCTTCACGCCAATCGGGCTCTTGATGCCAGTGGCGAGCATGTCAATGCGATTTCTAATCGGGGGAATCCACAGATTGGCGAGACCTGGCACCTGCACTGCGCGATCCAGCTCCTCGATCAGCAGCGCCATCGTCATACCGGGGCGCCACTCTTCCTGCGGTCTGAACTGTACCGTGGTTTCAAACATCTCCAGTGGGGCGGGGTCGGTTGCCGATTCGGCGCGGCCCGCCTTGCCGAATACGTGCAACACTTCTGGCACAGTGCGGATCATGCGGTCGGTCTGTTGCAGCAGCTCCGCCACTTTCTGAGCGGACAAACCCGGCAGGGCACTGGGCATGTAGAGCACGTCGCCCTCGTCCATCGGCGGCAGGAACTCTCCGCCGATGCGACTCACAGGCCAGGCACTGCTGAGAAAAACGATGAGCGCAATCAGCAGCGTACTCTTCGGATAGCGGATCGCGCCACCGAGCACCGGCCGATAGACTGCGATCAGTCCACGACTCAAGGGATTGCGCTTTTCATCGGGAATACGGCCGCGAATCCACAGCCCCATCAGAACAGGAATCAACGTGACGGAAAGCCCTGCTGCTGCCGCCATCGCATAGGTCTTGGTGAACGCGAGCGGTCCGAACAGACGCCCCTCCTGCGCTTCCAACGTGAAGACGGGGATGAACGACAGCGTGATGATCAGCAAGGAGAAGAACAGCGCGGGTCCCACTTCCACTGCAGCATCGGTAATGACTTGCCAGCGCTCCTCACCGCGCAACTCTTCATGCGGATGCCGGTGTTGCCACTGCTCCAGTTTCTTGTGTGCGTTCTCGATCATGACAATGGCACCGTCCACCATGGCGCCGATGGCAATGGCGATCCCGCCCAAGGACATGATGTTCGCATTGATGCCCTGCTGACGCATGATGATGAAGGCAATCAGAATACCCAGCGGCAGCGACACGATAGCCACCAGCGAAGAGCGCAGGTGCCACAGAAACAGCACACACACCAGCGCCACGACAATGAACTCCTCGATCAGTTTCGACGTGAGGTTGTCGATGGCACGATCGATCAAATGACTGCGATCGTAGGTCGTGACGATCTCCACGCCTGGCGGCAGGCTCGTCTGCAACGCATCGAGCTTTTCCTGCACAGCCGCGATGGTTTCACGGGCATTGCCCCCGGAACGCAGAATCACTACACCGCCCACGACCTCGCCCTCGCCGTCCAGTTCGGCTATGCCACGGCGGATCTCGGGACCGCGCCGTATCAGCGCCACGTCTCCCAACGTCACCGGCACGCCCGCAACGAGACGCAACGGAATCATGCGAAAGTCCTCAAGTGTTTGCAGGTAGCCGTCGGCGCGCACCATCAGTTCCGTTTCACCAAGCGTCAGTACGCCACCACCCGTCTCGGCGTTGGCGCGCTGGATGGCCCCAGTGACGTCCTGCTGACTGATACCGCGATTGGCCATCTGCTCCGGGTCGAGTATCACCTGATACTGAGCGACCATGCCGCCGATGGCGGCGACCTCTGCCACGTTCGGCAGCGGTGCCAGTTCGAAGCGCAGGAACCAGTCCTGCAATGCGCGCAGCTGCGACAGGTCGTGCTGACCGGTGCGGTCCACCAGCGCGTATTGGTATATCCAACCGACACCGGTGGCATCAGGCCCGAGAGAGGACGTCGCCGTGGCGGGCAGCTGCGCCTGAATCTGGCTCAGGTATTCCAGAACCCGCGCGCGCGCCCAGTATAGATCCGTGCCGTCCTCGAACAACACATAGACATAGCTGTCGCCGAAGAAGGAATAGCCACGCACGGTGGCGGCACCCGGCACGGACAGCAAGCGGCTGGACAGCGGATAGGTGATCTGGTCTTCCACCAGTTGCGGTGCCTGGCCGGGATAGGTCGTGCGCACGATCACCTGCACATCGGAGAGATCGGGCAGCGCGTCGACGGGCGTCGTGCTGATGGCCCAGACGCCCCAGGCGCTGACCAGCAACGTGACAAGGAGCACCAGCAGACGCTGGGAAACGGACCAGCGGATCAGAGCGGCGATCATGGCGTGACTCCTGGCGCGTTGTCAGTCTGCAGAGGAGTCAGTCTCTCCACCACAAGGCCGTTGTCGCTCGCGCGCAAAGCAATGCGGACGGCATCCCCCACTGCGAATCCAGCGATGACGGATTCATTCGCCAGCGTGAAACTCATGGTCATGCCTGGCATGGGGAGGGTGGGGAAATCGCCGTGGGAGAGACGCACCTGCCCGTCGGCTATCGCCTCGATGCGGCCATCGGCTTCATGCAGGACAACATCGGCCATAGTGGTTGCAGCAGGGGTTGAACCGGTAGCTGCTGCGGCGGTGGATAACGTGGTTGATGCAGGCGCCGCGGGTGCCATTGCACCGTTTGCGGCAACTGGCAGAATGCCCCGCAACTGCGCCTCGGAGTCGAGCAGGAACTGGCCGCTGACGACCACCTGTTCGCCCTCGCGCAGACCATCCACGATGATCGTCTGCTGACCATTCTCACCTCCTATGTGCACTTCCTGTGGCCGGAAATGACCCTCGTCTTCCGCTACCATTACAAGCGTCATGCGGCCTGTATGCAGCACCGCTTCGGTAGGCACGAGCAGGACGTCCTCTTCCGTCTGGCCTGCCAGCAGCACTCGAGCCGAGAGACCGGGGCGCAGCGTGCCATCGGCATTGTCCAGCTCCAGCCGGGCACGCAGCGTGCGACTCGCGGCGTTGAGAGTCGGCAGCACCTCGCTCACCTGCGCCTGCCTGTTGCGGCCCGGGTAGGCAGCGAATTCCACGATCAGCCTGTCTTCGGCTCGAATGCTGTCAGCGAGGGACTCGGGAACGGCCACGTCCAGCCACACCGTTTCCAGACCATTGATGATGACCAGGGTTTGCCCGGCGCTCAACGTCATGCCGGGTCGTACGTCCACACTCTGCAACACCCCCGTGATGGGGGCCGTGACGATATAACGGTTCTGCACCGCATTGCCACGCTCCACTTCCTGCAGAAGTGCCGCAGGCATGCCCAGCAGCAATAACCGTTCACGGGCCGCCGAGGCAAGCGCATCCTGACCACTTGACTGCAACGCCAACAACTCATGCTGAGCCGCCACCCAGTCGGGCACCAGCAGCTCCACCAGAGGAGCGCCAGCCTGCACCAGATCGCCAGCGGCCAGAGGCCAGACGCGTTCGACGAAGGCAGTGGCGCGAGTCTGCACCAGATTACGAAGACGTTCGTTGAGCACGACCACACCACTGAGTTCGGCGTTGCGCTGCAAGCGGCCACGCGTGACTGGTGCGGTACGCATGCCAAGGTTTTGAATGGCACCGGGATCAATGTTCAGCACCGTGCCGCTCCCTCCCCCATTGGCGAAGCGGGGCACCAGTTCCATATCCATGAAGGGAGATTTACCGGGTTGATCGAAACGCTGCTGCGGGAACATCGGGTCGTACCAGTAGAGCACCTCACCCGCGCCGGAATTCGCGGCGGATGTCGGCATCATGTCATCAGGAGAATGGGACGACAGGGACATGCCGATGAAGATACCAAGCCCTGTGAGCGCCAGGACTCCCACTCCGATCACGAGCAGCTTCGGGAAAATATTATTCATGGGAGGTCTCCTGCTGATCCGCTGTGGAATCCAATTGGCTGCCAACAGCATCGCTGTTGTAAGTGAGGTAGAGTTGCACGCGCAGCAATGTCAGCTCTTCTTCGAGCGCCAAAAGCGCCAGTTCGCTTTCAAGCACGGCGGCACGTGCGTCGATGACTTCTGTGAGACTGCCCTGATTGCCTCGCCAAGCAGCAAGAAGCAACTCGGCCTGCTCGCGGGCGAGGGGCACGACAGTTCCACGCTGACGCAGCAATGTGCGCTCCAGGCGTCGCTGACGCGCCATATCGGCCTCCACCATCGCGGCGTGATCACGGCGCATCAGTTCGACATCGGCCTCAACAGCGCGCTTCTCTGCCTGTCTTGCAGCAATGCGGGGCGACTGGCGCCTGTTGGCGAACAGGGGCAGGTCGATGCTGAACTCCACCATCAGCATGTCTTCAAAGTTCCGCGCGCGGCGGGCGTAGGCGACCCCTACCGACCAGTCAGGTTTACGGTCAGCCTCGGCGCGGGCGATCTCGGCATCGAGCAACTTCAAACCGGGTTCGAGGAGGGCAAGTTCGGCGTGCTGATGCAGACTGGAGATCAGGTGATCGCCATCCACTTGCCACTCCGGTGGCTCGCCGCTCAATGGGACATCGGCAAGCTCCCCGATGCGTGCACGAAGGGCAGCGACAGCACGCTCCTTCTGCTCGAGCAGTTCGTCGCGGCGATTGTGCAGGGCAGCTGATTCCTGACGCACCATGACCGAATCAACGGCACTCCCGCTGCCACCCGCTAGCGAGGCTTGCACAGCCTGCAACTGCAACGCGTTCTCCGCCAATACCGCATCCAAAGCAGCGAGTTTGCGCTCGCTGCTGTGAAGGCGAATCCAGGCATCTGAGGTTTGCTGCAGGACCTGCACGGTACTTAGATTCTGCTGCGCGGAGACCAGGACCAGTTGGGCCTCGGCGATGGCGGAGTCGGCCCGACGCTTGGCCCGGTGAGGCACTTCCTGCATGAACCCGATGCGACGCATGGTCATGAAGTCGCCGTTGAAGCGGAAGCGGTCCATGCCCTCGATCGGCAGATTCTCGATACCAAAGCTGAGCGTCGGGTCCGGCAGCTCGGCAGCCGGGATGAGCAGTTGCCGGCTTGATTCCTGCCGCGCAGCATCGGCCGCCAGCGCGGGGCTCTGTCGCAGTGCAACGCTCAGTGCTTGATTGAAGGTCAGCTCGAACGTGAACTCCGCAGCGAAAGCCGACGGCGTGAAAATAGAGAACAGCAGCAAGACTGCTGTATAGACAATTCTGGTAGACATGGCTGGATTTCCTGAAAGTGAACACACATGTGCAGCAGACTATCCCGTGACGGGAACAAGCTGTGCGCAGTCGGATCGACAGTCAGGCGGACATTGGAGGGCGCCAGAGATCGGGTGGGGAGAACGCTCGGGTGGAGGGAGGATGCAGCCAGTGACCGGTGCTGGATGGCGATGTGGCGGACGTCGCTGTGCGGTTTGGAATGGAAAGGGTAATCATGGAACCGCAGGATTGGCAGTCCGGCATATCGTTACAATCGCTGCGGGTAATGTCGTCAGCATCGCAGCAATCTGCCGCGGCCGAAGTTGACTGGCCTGTCCCGCCGTCGACTGACACAAATGGGGTCTGTCCATGGAGCATCGTCGAGTGATCATGGCCACCCTGCTGCATGCTCATCGGCATCATTTTCATTTGCTGCATGTCCATGCCGCAATCCGCGACACCGTTAGCCGAAGCAAACGACAACCCGCTGCCCTGCAGAACGAGGCAAAGAATCAAGGCGATCAACAAACTGTAGCGTTGTGTGGGCATGAATGCAGGCTACTCCTGTAGTACGTCGACTTCAACTCCCGACGGCTACCTCCGTGTGAGAGCGCGAGCGCGATAGCTTGGTTGCAGTTCAGCGCGACATTGATCAAGGTCAGCCAGTGGTCTTCGACTTCAAACCCCTCGCGACGTAGCAGGTCCTTGGCCTTGAGGCTGGCTTGATAAACTCCAGTTCCACACAGTGCTCTTCTGCCCACTGTGCCAGTGCGATCGAGATGAACTCCGGCCCATTATCCATTCTCAGTTTCTGAGGATAAACGCGCCAGCTCACCAACCTTTCCAACACCCTGATCACACGCGCGGCCGGTAAACTCAGATCAATCTCAATGGCTAGTGCTTCACGGTTAAAATCATCCACCACATTGAACGTGCGGAACCTCCTGCCGCAGAACAATCCGTCACTCATGAAGTCCATCGACCAGCACTGGTTCGCCGTCGCAGGAACGCACAGAGGCTGGGGGTGACGAGTAGGCAAACGCTTCTTGCCTCTGCGTCGCTTGTTCAGTTTCAGGCTGCAGTAAACGCGATGAACACGCTTGTGGTTTCATGCGTGACCCCATCGACGCAGTATCTTGAACAGCTTTCCGAAGCCATGTGCTGGGTAGCGTTCGTTGGCTTCCTGTAACTGCTGAACAACTGGTTCGTCTCGATGTGGATCAGGCTTATAGCGATACAACGAATCACTGATGCCAACTACTCGACAGGCTCTGCGCAAACTTGCACCGTGCTCCTCTCTGGCGTAATCCACCAGCTCTCGTCGAATCGCTGGCTTTACAGCTTTTTTTCTACAATGTCCTTGAGAATCTTGTGATCCAGGCTTAATTCGGCGTACATCTGCTTGAGTCGGCTATTCTCCTCCTCCAGTTCCTTGAGCCGCTTTACATCAGAGGCCTCCATACCGCCGAATTTGCTCTTCCAGTTGTAGTAGGTCGCATCCGAGATGCCGTGCTCACGGCAAACCTCCTTGACCAGTCTGCCGCCTTCCACTGCTTTCAGAATCTTGACGATCTGTGTTTCCGTAAATCTCGACTTCTTCATTCTCCGTTCTCCTTGTTGCGTAGTTTACGCCGGAGAGCTCTAATTACGAATGCCACTATTTTATGGGAGAGTTACACTACGGTAATGCGGTTTTCGGATGCAGACGACGAAGATCATTCAAAAAGTTGGGCACCCTCAGCGATGAAACTCATTGAAGAAGCCCCAGACCAAGTTTCCGTGCTTGAAGTATCTTTGAAACGTTCTACGCCGATCGGCTACGGTGGTTCGCTCGCGGACACGCTTATGACGCGTCTGCGTTTGTTCGAAACACTGAAACAGCATCCTAGAGTTGAAGTCGCTGCTTGGGCCTGGAGGCGCCAGGCGGAGTATGCTGCAAAAATTGAGCTTCAACGTGACTACGAAGCAACGAACGATAGAAAACGTGATCAATCCTTTGAGTGAGTTAAGAGGTTAGAAATCAGATCCGCTTGCGATGGCCCGATGTCGATAAGTCTGAAAACCCATCACCTTTCGATAGTCATTCAGTTACGGGCTGCTTTGTGAGCACACCTGTAAAGCGCCCGCTACAGAACCATTCACCCCACAACTCGGAATCTACACCCGACTGCAACCAATGCACCCAATGGCCGTTACATACCGGTTGCATAATTGTAGTCAAAGGTCTTTTCTGCAAGTTTGTCGCTCTATCCTCCTTGATAATGCCGACGTATACCTCTTTGCCATTGTCATCGTAAATTGTTAGCTGATCGCCGTTCTCGAGAAACACAAGTTCATCGTAGCCACTCTTGTCGTATTGCTCCAATACCCAGTACGAACCTTCGCAACCGGTTTCGAAGAAGTGGGCCAGAACGCCATAGTATGTGTTCATAACGGACTCATTTTGGGCCGACGTTAAGTAATGCCTCGTCATGTTGGCCTTAATTCAAATCAGCCCGAGCTGTAGAGCAAATTCGCTTTTCTGAATAAAGGGCAGCAGTCGAGCGGTGTTTTTCGCATCAAAAATTGCACGGTGGGGTGTTCCCTCAAAGCAGATGCCGTGGAAATTTAAAGCATTCTGCAAACCAGTATGAGACCGTATTTTATTGGTTCGCCGCCAAGCCTTTTTTAAGTTCACATGCGCTAGCTTGGTAAAGAGGGAGCTGCTTTGAGTTCGTTGCTCCTGATTCATCAGCAATTTTCGGTCAAAATTTCCCCAACTTGACCAAAAAGCATTTCGGCTTGCGCACCATTCATCAAGTAACTGCATTGCATCCTCAAACAGTGGCGCTAGATCAACATCCTTTTGTGAGATGTTCGTCAGCTGTCGGCAAAAGGGGCTCAGACTTGGATTTTTAGTAGGCCGAACAAATGTCGAGAATTCATCGACGGCGTCGCCACCTATATTACAAAGGACACAACCAATTTCGATGACTTCCATGTCGTCGATAGCCGGAGTTTGTCCATCCTCCCAACAGGTCGCCTCCAGATCACAAATTACCAGGAGCTCTTGCATAGTTACTCACCTTTGTAAGTCACGGTTCTATCGTGAATCATCTTGAATAGCGATCGAATGACTTTCTCGTGCAGTATCTGGTCATCAGATAATTTCATTGGCATTCATCCATTGCTTAAGGGTGTCATGTTGCTGCTTGTTGGAAGTGGCGAGCCACTGGTGAAGGCGCTGGCTTAGCGCGGGCCCGTCAATCTCAACCATGAGCTCGCTCAGAATGATGGTGGGTACGGCGCCGCGGACGAATACCGCGTGATATACCATGTCACACACCGCTCGCTCGGTGGTGGCGCAAAGATGTGTCGGCCAGTCCAGAGCGTGCTTGTCGATAAACCAGCGCACATCAATCAGGTCGCTGGGAGAGAGATCAGGTGAGGAGGTGTAGTTTTCGCCGGCCACCACCAACTTTTTGGAATGCAACATGGCCTGGGTATGCCAGTCTGCGACATCGCCGTGCTTATCCGGGATATTGAGCGCGCTCCAGCCGCTGATGTAGCGGACAACTGTACCGTCTGGAATAAGGGACTCGCAAAAGGTGTGCATTGGGGGTGGGTGTATGTCACCGAAGCTGGTCATTTTTTTTAAATAGCTTTCATTTTCTGTAATCATTTTCATATCTCACAGTTCTGATCCCAACCGCAATTTTCCGTGAAATCCGGCGTTTTCCGGTATTAAAAGCCGTGTGGACGGGGACGTCAGGTGTCCGCCCTTCAGCGTAAGCTGCTTGAGCGCTGCCAAGTTTTGGCTCGACACCCATCCTAATAAGCGCCTCCTGGGCCAGTTCTGCCAATGTTACTCGCGGCACTGGTTTTCCGGACAACACACTGGGCCTGGCTTTTGCGTATACGCCGTATCCCAGACGAACAATCCTTCCCTCGGCAATCAAAACTTTAAACACTCGGCCAATCTGGCTATGGCTACCCATTGACCTAAAGTCAGTACGCATGACGACCTCTCCTTTACGGGAAGTGAGGGATCTGACTATTCTTTGCTTGACGCTGAATCGTTTCACAGCCCCCCCCGTATAGGTGAACTTACTGAGTAGGTAAGAGTGCTTATGTGATCAAGGCTAAAGAGCACTGATCCTTGAAATTTAAGTTATGTACTAATCAGACGAGAAATCATTGTAGACCGCTGGAATGACTGTGAGGCGGACACCAGGGCCACATAGAATATAGTTTGTGTTCTTCGAACTGAAAATGCATTGATAATGGAATGCCTCTAGGAGCGTGGTTCGCACAAAAGAACCTTCAACCCAACGATTCCTTTCGTCAAAAATAATCTTGTTTGCGTATAAAAAACAGGGCTTAACACCAGCTTCCTCGATCTCTTGCGCTTGACGCGGATCAATCTCGACATCTGCCCAACACCAGCGCGCAACAACGCAACACGGTTTATTTGGAAAGAGCTCTCTAGCAAGTGCAATAGCTTGTTCAACCATTTCCTCGCTACAGCCATAGTCACAGTAATCGCCCTGCTCATTTAACAGTTGTGAGAACTGTTCGAGCATCAAGTCACTTCTTCGTGTCATCGTCGGTGCCTGTGTCTAAGACGATCAATCTACTAGGGTCATACCTCGGGATGCGCCCATCCTCTGATGGATAGCCGAGCTGATTGCTGACGATCCTGGTTCGGCCAAACTCTAGATCATTACTGAAATGATTGTGGCCGTAAATCCAGAGCGCCGGTTGATAACTGTTTATCAAGAATTCCGCGTTCGCATTGAAATATGCAGTGAGAGGACTTACCATAAAGTTTGGATTAGCAGTTGCCATTCCAGGCGGAAAATGGGTCACGACAATTGTTCTTTGAGGGTCGCAAGCCGCCAATTGCTCGTCCAGAAATCGATGACTTTCCTGAAATTTATTGGAGACGAATTTCGGACTTATTGGTGATCCCGCACGGGTTCTAATAAAACGAAAGTCCGATATAAGCTGCTCAGCTTGTTCCATTGCCAATTCCGAGTCACCCAAGATAGAAAAATCCGTCCACAGAGTACATCCGAGAAACTTGATACCGAATAGTTCGACGGAATCGTTCTCTAGAAAATGAATTCGATCTTGGTGGGTGCATATTTTGCGATAGAGATCGATCTGATCATCGATACTGTTGCCATAAAACTCGTGGTTGCCAGCGATCCACACGATATGTGTCTCCGGATACCACTCGGCCAGGTCGAAGGCTACATCAGCGGCCTGCATACCCACAGCAATGTCTCCTGCCAGGACGATTACATCACTCTCTGGTGGAAAGTTTAACGCCCTAATGCGGCGCTGAGTTCTCGTGGGAGGTAGGTGAAGGTCAGAGGCATACGCGATAGAGATTTTTGGATTTTTCATGTCAGAATTTTCATTTCCTTACGCATAGATAAAATTCAATTGATGATTGAGTGACCATTACACAAATAAGTTCAAAACTCGCTGAGAATACATGTCAGACAGAGAAAGTCTCACAGATATATTTGATTGCATATTGTGGTTTTTACGCTCTTCGGTCTCTGCTTCTGAATATCCAGAATCCAAATTTAACTCTATCGGATCTGTTAGGGCGTGGCCAAAAGTTGCATCATGCTCTCCACCATTTGAGTGTGCGATGTACAATTTACTGACAACGGACTGATCCGATGGAAGATCGATCTGGATACGGTGACAGTATTCCTCCAGTTTCGGTTCAACGTATAAATACAGCCACGCAGTCTCGTCGGTGGAATTGCTGCGGCGAAGGATGCGTCCTAAAACTTGGCGCAGATAGAGCTCCGTTCGTACCCGACTCAAATAACAACAGACTTGTAGTCGAGGTATATCAGTGCCTTCGCTAATCATACCCACCGATACAATCCAGCGCGCATCCCCGCGTCTAAAATCGTCTATCGCTTTTTGAGAACCGCTGTTCTGATAGGAGACCACTGTCGAGGTCTCTCCCTGTCTGAGGAGAATTTCCGAAATCTGGTTTGCATGCGCCACCGTAGACGCAACAATGAGTCCTGCTGCGTTAGGCTTGTCGATACGAAGAGAGTTCAATCGCTGATTCGCGATCTCTAGCATCTTTCCTATTGCAGCATCCTCCTCCAGCAGGTGTTGGTAGCGGGTATCAGAATTCAGGAGTAGATCTCGGATACTGCTGAAGCATTCCGAATAGAATTCAGTATTTGAAGTCTCGGTGCGTTCTATATGCTGATTGTCGAGCAATATAATTCGAGGCCTTCTGCAGACCTTGTCCTCTATGGCCTGGTCCAGACCGTAGACATAATCTCTGACTAACTCGCCCTCTGGCACCGTGTAACGCGCCAAAGCGACCAACCCATCATCTGTGCGCCAAGGAGTGCCGGACAGCGCCAGAGTGTACCGAGCCTTAGCCTGAATTTTGTCCGCAATCTGCTGCCCCCAAACATTCCCCGAAAGTGCTTCTTGACTTGCGCAGTGATGAATTTCATCGAAAATCACCAGTACACGGTATTGGTCAAAGAGACTCCAGAATCGCTCATCTCTAAAGGCCATTGCCTGGTAGGTATATGCACACCCCAAAGAACCCAACTGCCCATCAAAAGGTGATTGGAATATTTCTTCGAGAGTCATGGTAAATGCATCTGCGACTTGTATGGTCGGCGCGAAGACGAGAATCAAATCGATTTGATTCTCTACGTGTAGCTGTTTGGCCAACTCTGCCGACATTCGAGTTTTGCCCGCTCCAGGAGTGGCCTGACAGAGAAAATGCCTGCTCGTTTGGAAGTGACTCAGCGCTGATCTAATGCAGTTTGACTGCCACGCTCGTAACCCGGCTGTCATTGGTGTTCTGCTAATATTTTGACAGTCTGCTCCAGAGCCCTGAGTTGCCCCATTAGGTTTGAACTTTTGTCTCTGGATTTATGGTAAGTGCTCTCCAGTTTTTCCCTCAGACAGGGATGCTCTGCCAAAATAGATTTGTACGTTTCCGCCTCCCCAAGCGTGGCAATGAATTGCATCCGGATCTCATTTAGATTGGTCTCAATCTCATGGAACGAACTGGCAGTAGGTGAGGTAGATGAAGCTGCCACACCATTTGGCGTCTTGGCAGTCGGTAGAGATACGTCCAGTCGCCCGAATACGGGTTCAACCAGATTCAACGTGAAGTTCTGGGGAAGGTCCTGGACACGATATTGGGCATTCCTGCTCATGTGTTCGCCTTCCTTAAGCACCCAGCCAACCCTTACCAAACGTCCCACCTGTTTATATACATAGCGTCGGAGCTCTCTCGATGAGGCCGGCAATCGTCCGGAAACGCACCGCTGATACTCAATTCGCAGCTGGGTAACCGTAAAAATAGAAAAGCTTGGCGCTTGTATAATTTCAGCCAGTACTCGATCTAATGCGAATGTCCGTGATTTCATTAAGCGTCTCATTGTGGGCCGAAAAGATCGCGAAAAAGAGGATTATAATCCGTGGTTGTATAGTCCGCAATGCTGCATATTCGCAGCATGGATCTGGCATTATTATTAGGTAAAAGAATTCGCGATAAGCGCAAATCTGCGGGAATCGCCCAAGAGAGCCTAGCCCTTGCGTGTGGGCTGGACCGCAGTTATATGGGGAGGATTGAGCGCGGAGAGGTTAATATCACTGTGATGTCTCTGTGCCAGATCGCCCAAGCCTTAAATTGCTCGGCCCAAGAGCTTCTGCCTGAATGTAGATTCGGCCTTCAAAAGATGTAATGCATTTTGCGTAGTCTTGTTTCGACGAGGCGTGGGAAGATACAGCAGTTCGAGTTTAAGCACGATGAATGGTCGATAGCGTCACGTAATAATGAAATATGACGTTAAACACAGCAGATGAACAACAATGAACGTTTTGACTAGAAGGGTTTACATATTAGTCAAATTCAAAAGGCCTGAAGCGCTCCGGCGGAGGTGAATCTAGTTTACATTTTTCACTCAGACGTCAATTATGCGAAAGGTTTACATTTTAGAGGTGGTTTCGAGCCTAAGGTCAGATAAATGCATAAAGCAAAAGCCGACTTACAAGCCAAAAACGCGCTTCTAAGGGCGTTTTTGCGCTCTACTCACTCAGGAACTTGATTGTTTACATAGGTCCCTTGAGGAATATAAACTTGCGGTAAATCTGTCACAGACGACCCATTTGCCTTCCTGCAGGGCCGGGGCAATCACATGGTGAATGTGCTGTGCTCTGGCGGCGAAGATAAGCAACAATTCTGTGAGTTCGCAGATGTGCTCATCACGCTTGTGCAACAGGAGTTGACGAATCAATTCAGCGACTGGCGTGCCGCCTGGTTCGCGAGTCACGATGTAGGGAATCTGTGCCGCTTCCAACATTGATGTGATGAATTGAATATTGGTCGTCTTGCCGACGCCCTCTACACCTTCGATCGTGATGAATCGGGCTTTTGTAATGTTGCTGATCATTGGGGATCAAATCCAAAGTCATTATTGCGGACGGTTGTCCAGGAGGTAGCGTCTTACCGCCGCGTTGTGTTCTTCCAGTGTATTCGAAAAATGATGGCCGCCGTCGCCACGCGCAACAAAATACAGGGCTGTATCATCACTTGGATGTAATGTGGCATGCAATGCATCTCTCCCCGCCATCGCTATCGGTGTCGGTGGCAATCCATCGATGCGATAGGTGTTGTACGGGGTTGTGGCGTCGAGATCCACACGGCGAATATTGCCGTTGTAGGCGTCGCCCATGCCGTATATCACTGTCGGGTCAGATTGCAGGCGCATGCCTGATTGCAGCCTCCGAATGAAGACCCCTGCAATTTGCTCGCGCTCACTGAGTAATCCCGATTCTTTCTCGACAATGGACGCTAGGACGAGTGCTTCGTAGGGCGTGCTGAGTGGCAGATCTGCGTCCCTCTGCTCCCACTCTTCTGCAAGGACCATTTGGAGTTGAGCCGCCGAGCGCCGCAAGATCGAAATATCCGTGGCCCCGGATGTGTAGAAATATGTGTCGGGGAACAGGAGTCCTTCCAGGCTGACTACCGGTCTCTGCACCGAGGTCGGCAATGCAGCCTGTATCATTGAGAGAATCTCTAACTCACTCTTGTCTTGCAGTGTGTTCAGCAGTTTGGGACTGCTCCACAACGTGTTCAGGGCCTGCCTGACGCTGGTGCCTTCGATGAACACTATGGGATATTGAATGGATTGGCCTGACATGAGGTGAGCGAGTGCGCTTCTCGGGCTCATGCCCACCCGTAGAGCATACTCACCTGCTTGCAGCCCGGTATCGAAACCATTGTAGCGAGCCCAGAGGCTGAACAGTCTCGGTCGTTTCAAGGCAGCCAAAGAGGCAAGCTGATTTGCCACCTGTTGCATTGAGCTGCCCGGGCGGACGTCGATAACCACCTCGGTGGTGATTGCCAGTGGCGAGTCCAGGAAGTCGACAAACTGGACGTAGAAGATCGCGGCACCCAGCACCAGCAGCGTTATCAGGCCGAGAATGTAGCGGATCAGTCGTTGTTTCATGGATCAGAAAGTATCACTCAACAACCCTTGAGCCTCGCGAGTCACAGGGCCGATTGGAAAACTCACGTTGTCACCTGCGGTTGCTAGCGCCACCACTGGCCATACGCCCAGTACGCTGTTGCATACAAAGAGCTCGCTGGCACCGCTTAATTCACCAATGTGAATGGGCCGCACGTCGACCGGCCTCCCGTGGCTGGAGAAATGTTCTAGAACCACGTCACGCATAATGCCTGCGATGCCTGCTTCAGTCAGTGCCGGGGTAGTAATCTTCCCGTCGAGAACCGCAAAGACGTTGGTTTTGATTCCCTCGATCAGATGCTCTGCATCATCACACATCAGGCCTTCAGAGGCTGTTTCGGTAAGCTCCATGCTGGCCATGACCTGATCGAGTCTGTTCAGGTGCTTCATTCCAGCTAGAGCGCTGTTTCTGGAGACAGGGTGGCGGCAATGTTGCGCTTGAATGCCGTCAATAGCATTTCTTGCATAGCCGTCAGGGAAACTGTGCAGTTGCACGATTCGGGTCGCAGAGACTATGGGGGGGGGAGTGTAACCACGCCCGCCCGACCCTCGGGTGACGATTATCTTCAGGATGTGACTGCACTGATCATGACTCTCGATGGAACTCAGCACCTGACTGACTTCAGCTTCCAGCAACTGAAAGTCGCAGGGGATTTGCAATCTCTTACAGGAGGCTCTGAGCCGGGTCAGGTGTCGATCCCAGAACAACGGAGTTCTGGCCTTGATCTTCACCGTCTCGAAAAGACCGTCTCCATATTGCACCGCTCGATCACCGATTGGCAGGAAATTCTGTGCCTGGCCGTTTACCAGCATGAAGTCTCCGTAATCGATACGGCCCGCACCGTCGATGAGTCGACAGACGGGCGCAGAAAATCATTGCAGGCGAGTGAAAACCAGGCTGCCGTTGGTGCCGCCAAACCCGAAGGAGTTGCTGAGTGCAACATCCAGTTTCGCGTCTCTTGAGGTGTGCGGAACATAGTCGAGATCGCATTGTTCGTCGGGATTGTCGAGGTTAATGGTCGGGGTGATGATCTGGTCGCGTAAGGAGAGAACGCAAACAATCGCCTCCACGGCGCCGGATGCCCCCAGCAAATGCCCAAGCATGGATTTCGTTGAACTGATCGCCAGGCCGCTGGCGTGTTGCTTGAAAACACTCTTGATGGCCAGTGTCTCAGCGATATCACCGGCGATTGTCGAAGTGCCATGGGCGTTGATGTAATTGACCGCGGAGTGGTCGAGCCGTGCACTTTGCAGAGCGTTGCGCATGCACAGGGCAGCACCCTTCCCTCCCTCGGATGGAGAGGTGATGTGGTAAGCGTCGCCGCTCATTCCGAAGCCGCTGAGTTCCGCGTAAATTTTAGCGCCGCGACGTTTAGCGTGCTCATACTCTTCCAGGACCATGATCCCGGCGCCATCACTCAGGACAAATCCATCGCGATCCTTGTCCCATGGACGGCTGGCGCGTTGCGGCTCGTCGTTGCGAGTAGAGAGTGCTCGTGCCGCACAAAATCCGCCTAATCCAACCGGTGAGGTTGCCATCTCGGCTCCACCGGCCAGCATGACATCTGCCTGCCCGTGGCTGATCATGTTGGCAGCAACACCGATGTTATGAGTGCCTGTGGAGCACGCCGTCGTAATGGCGATATTGGGGCCTTGAAAGTTGTAGCGAATGGAGAGCGTTCCGCCCAGCATGTTGATGATCGAGCCTGGGACAAAGAACGGCGAAATCTTTCTGGGGCCGCTGGTCTTGACGAGTTCCGAGTTGTTCTCGATCGACGTAATTCCACCTATGCCTGAGCCAATGGCTACACCGACTCGCTCCATATCTACTGAGGATTCAAGGAGGCCTGAATCGGTCACGGCTTGCACGCCCGCCGCCAACCCGTATTGGATGAAGACATCCATGCGGCGTGCTTCTTTGTCACTGATGTAAGGGGAGCAGTCGAAGTTTTTAACTGAGCCGCCGAAGCGCGTTGTGAAGTCGGACGTATCGAACTGTTCCAGCAAGTTGATGCCGCTGCGAGCGTTTCGCAGTGCCTGCCAGGTTGTTTCTACGTCGTTACCGAGAGGTGTTATAAGCCCTAAACCGGTGATTACCACTCTTCTACCGTTCACTGCTTCGCTCTCCAGTGCAGTTTATGAAAAACATCAGCCTTGACTGATTGCAGCGGAAAAAATAAAAGCTACTCCAGATTCTCGCCCGGAGTAGCTTCATTATTTCGCTTAAAGTCGCTCAGAGGTGCTTATTGATGTAATCACAGGCCAGTTGTACCGTGGTGATTTTTTCAGCTTCTTCATCAGGAATCTCGGTCTCAAACTCTTCTTCCAGAGCCATAACCAATTCCACAGTATCCAAAGAGTCAGCGCCTAAATCTTCTACAAATGAGGAAGAAGATTTCACCTCTTCTTCTTTAACGCCCAGCTGTTCGCAGACAATTTTCTTAACGCGTTCTTCAATGCTACTCATAACTATTATTAGCTCCTAAATACGAAATTTTAAAACTGCTTTTAGATTAAGTCTGGTTATAAATTGATCAGCCCAGATAACCGAAAACGCAAGTTTACATCTATTTTCA